>CAZKOE010000082.1:0-10434 GCA_964554305.1 uncultured Gammaproteobacteria bacterium | reverse complement strand
CCGTATCCCATACAGACCATTCCGTTGACGGTGTATTGGGATCCGCAGCCCGTTGATTTGGTGTTGGCAGGGGGGGCGAGCCCGGCACCGGTGCGCAAGGGGAGCAATCTGGCCTATACGCTCACGGTTCAAAATGCGCAGCAGGCGGGTCACGGCGAGGCGACCGAGGTTGTGGTCAGTTACCGGTTGCCGCCCGGAGTGAGTTACACCAGTGCCGGCGGGGACGACGGGGTTTCCTGCGCGGCGCCTTTCGCGGGTTCGTCTTCCGCTGTGGCAGCGGCAAGCGGGGGCGCGGCGAGGATGGTGGTTTGCGGCCTTGGCACGTTGGGTCAAGGCGCCTCCAAGGCGGTGACGATCGCCGTGCAAGCCAACAAGGCGGGCAAGCTCACGAGCCATTTCGAGGTCACGGCGCGCGAACCGAACGATTCGGGCAAGGACGCGCTGGACGTGACCACGACGGTGATCGGGACGGCCGATCTCGGTGTCAGTGCCGAGGCCGCGACACTGACGGCGGGGAGCACGGGCACGCTGCACCTGGCCGTGGCCAATGCCGGACCCGATCCGGCGACCGACGTCAAGCTCCAATTGAGCGCGGGGACGAGCGTGAAACTCCAGAGTGCGCAGAGCGGGCAGGGGAGTTGTGCCGTTTCGGGAGGCGGGGTCGTCTGCGACCTGGGCGAGATTGCCGCCGACGGACAAGTGGACGTCGAGGTCAATGCCTTTGGCGCCAGTGCGGGTTCGGCCCAGTTGACGGCACAGGCAACGACGACGGCGGACGATGCCGACACCGGCAACAACGTCGCCACGGCGCAGGTAACCGTCAAGGCGCCGAGCACCGGAGACGGCGATGACAACAGCGGTGGCGGAGCCCTGGGTTGGTTGGCGCTTGTCACGCTCTTCGGCTGCACGCTTGTGGCCGTTGGTTTGAGATATCGCCGCCGGCGAGTCTGAAACCCGCTTTGCCGGATGGGTCAGATGGGTTGATCGCGCCCCGAAGCGGTCAGGCGGGGGTAGCCAGCGGCTCGGCTACCCCCGTTTTTAGTGCGTCCGGCGTGGGCACGATTCTGGAGGTGGAAGCGTGAACTTGTCCTCGGATAACGGACTTCATGGCGTAGGCTCGAATGAACCGCGCACTGTATAATAAGATATTGCCGTGTTACTTAAGCCGATGTTGCCTATCCCTTGTATACATAGGGGCGGGAGAAGGCAAAGTACGGCCGGTAAGCCGGCCCACCCAGCCGACCGATCTGGCGTTCAACGCGGAGAAAGATGCCTGCTCTGGTCGGTGAAGTATTTTTAGCTCCAGTTTGTCTGCGGGCGGTTTTCGAGGTTGACGACGATGGCATCGCAGCGAGGTTCGCAATTACGTCCGTTTGAGTGTCTTGGGATCAGTGAGGCGGAAGAGCTTGTTTACCGCTGGTTGTTGCAGCATCCCGGAGCAACTGCTCAGGAGACCGCACGAGGGCTTTCGCAGCCTCCGAACAAGGCGCAGCGACTGCTGGATGCCATTGAGGACAAGGGGCTGGCGTCGCATGTGCCTGAACGGCCACGCCGCTATAATCCGGCGTCTCCCGATATGGCCATGGAAGCGCTTGCCCTTAAGCGTCAGGAGGAATTGTCGCGTGCACGAACCGCAATAGCCGAACTACAGCAACAAACCGCTTCACGAAAACCGGCGGATCACGAACAGATGGTTGAGTTGATCACCTCACCCGACGCTGCCAAACGTATTCTCGAACAGCTAAGTCTTACTGCAAAAAGTGAAATCTTGTGCTTAATGAGACCTCCCATATTACTTTCGAGGACCGACGCTCCTCCGGAGTCCGGTCAAGCTGCACAAAGGCGGGCACAGGCCAGAGGCGTGCGATTCAGGAATATTGTTGATAGTGAAATCATGGCCCTGCCCAGAGTCATTGAAATTGTACGTAGTGACATGGAAACAGGTCAAGAATTTCGTATTATTCCCGAGTTGCCTTTCAAAGTGGTCCTGGTTGACA
The DNA here is from genome assembly GCA_964554305.1 of uncultured Gammaproteobacteria bacterium. Taxonomy (GTDB): domain Bacteria; phylum Pseudomonadota; class Gammaproteobacteria; order JAKDMP01; family JAKDMP01; genus JAKDMP01. The sequence goes on along the minus strand of CAZKOE010000082.1, from coordinate 8,437 downwards.
GAAGGATCGCGCTTGTCCCACTGAATTTAAAGTCTCCCAGCGGACTGTCCTTGTTGGTGAGGTCGTCGGCCTTGCTTGACGCGCTTTATACTTTGTTCGAAGTGCTTTGGCAACAGGCATCTCCCATGTCGTTTTTGCATGACAACCGCATTGAGATTGGTGATTCGCATTCAGTTGTTCCCGAGGAGACTCTCAGTATTATGCAATTGTTGGTTGCTGGCCTGAATGACAAGTCAGTCGTACACCAATTGGGGATATCGCGGAGCACGTTTACCCGACGGATGGGCGAGGTGGCGAAGGCCTGGAACGTGAAAACCCGCTTTCAGCTCGGCTGGTTCGCTGCTTTACGCTTGGCTAAAGGCATGCCCGAGAGTGAGGCGAGAAAGAGCGACCTTTTTTTACAAGACAATAAGACACAAACGATCTCAAAACAGTGAGAAGCATGTCGTTTCGGAAGAGGCTGCTGCTGTCGGGAAAAGTTGAGTTCCATTCTCTCCTCATTCAGGTGTGCTGCGGCGAGAAATAAAGAAACGGGAATTCGTACGGTGACAGGGCATTTGTCCTGGGATTCAATGATTCCACTCCTACGGTGGCTTTGATGCGAATCGAGCTAATCAAGAATAAGCCTCGATAGGCGAAGAATTTGAAATTCCTTGGATTCGGGTTCTTTCGTTCCGGAGAAAGGCCTTCTGTGAACAAATTGCTTCATGACGCGAATTGTTCACCAAAAAGGCTTGTGTTCCTCAACGAGGTGGGAGATAATCGTACCTGTCGCACAACCCATGCGTTGAGAGATTCAAGATATGAGTCGTAAATTCCGGTGTTTTTTGACTATTACAGGCATGTCTGCGCTAGCAGTGATGATCGGTACGCCTTTTGTGCCTGTATCCTCTTCGCCTGTGCTGGAGCATGCGCTCTCGGTGGCGCAACGCAATCCTTCGGGGCTCACCCGGCGAGGTGTTGAAAATGCCCGGGCGGCGGGTATTTCAGGCAGGCTTGTGAAAATGGGGCCACAGAGCAGTTTGAGGTTGCTCTCCGAGGCGAACACACTCGGGCCACATGCCCCTGAATCCAGAATAAGGCTCACAGTCGGGTTGAAGTTGCGGCATTTGGCGAAACTCAAGAGCTTTCTCGATCAAGTTCAGAATCCCCACAGCGCGGCATATCATCAATGGCTGACACCTGGCGAGTTCACGAAACTCTATGGTCCGACTGAGGCTGATGTGGCGCAGGTGGTGAATTTTCTCAAAAGACGGGGCATCGCGATCAGGGACGTTACCCCGAACCGAACGTTGATCCATACCGAGGCATCAACCGAAGCATATGAGCATGCTTTCGGCATCCGGATAAATGACTATAAGCTCGATGCCAGGACGTTTTACAGCACCACGGATATCCCTACACTGCCGCGTGTGATTGCACCGCTGATCGTCAGCATTATGGGTTTGAACCGCGGTATACAGTTTCATCCTCACAGTTACTTTAAACGGACGGAGGTACAGGGGAAAGGCGTGAATCCGCGCGCGGCTCCGCCGGTTTCGCTTACCAACCTTAATCCTTTGCAGATTGCCAAAGCCTACAATGTTCCTGACATCACGAATTCCAACAATGGTGCAGGCGTTCAGATTGCGATCCTTACGGCTGCGTCCCAGGGCGTGAGCGACAGCAACGATTTCTCCGCGTTTTGGCGCGCCTACGGGTTGCCCGACCACACGATCAACGAAATTGACGTGGGTGGTCCGCCACAATCGGGGGGCGAGGGCGAGACTTGGCTCGATATCGAATACGCGGGTGCCATGGGGCCAGGTGCGACACTGAATGTCTATGTGGCCGCTGATCCCGGCTTCACTACCTTCGCCGACGCCTACAACAAGTTTGTTACTGACAATAAGTCCTCGGTCATGACGACCAGCTGGGGAATCTTCGAAGCGGCGATGCCTGAGAGCCAGATCGAGACCGACGAGCAGATTTTCATGCAGGCCGCGGCACAGGGTATCTCCATGTTTGCCGCGGCCGGCGACTACGGCGCTGCCGATGCCGGCCCTGGATTGAACAATGCTGATTATCCCTCTTCCAGCGCTTATGTAACGGCATCGAACGGGACTCAACTCACGATCTCCGACGTCTCGGGTACGTATGGGAGCGAGGTTGCGTGGAATAACGCAGATTGTTTCGGCAATGGCCCGATGGCAACGGGCGGCGCTATCAGCACCCTGATCGACAGGCCTGCCTGGCAGACTGGGCCGGGTATTCCCGCCGGTACCGACAAGCGGATGAACTCCGATGTTGCACTCACGGCAAGTTGCAGTCATCCGATGTTCATCGTGCAGGCGGGTAATTGGTACGTTACGGCAGGTACCAGCGCGGTAGCCCCGCAGCTCGCCGGCATATTTGCCATTGGAGTGGCTAAGAACGTGGATCGTATCGGTCAGGCCAATGCGCTGCTGTATGAAGATGCGAACCTCAACTATGCCACGGATTTTCATGACGTCACCGACGGCTGCAACGGGGAGCTTCCCGACGGTTCGCCCTCGTGCGCGCAAATGAATTGGGATCACCCGACCGGTTGGGGTAGTCTCAATGCGACCCACTTACTTTCGCACCTGGGTATTCAGGGGCCGAAAGGCACGCTCAGTGGCAAGGTGAGCGCGGCCTCGAGCGGGTCCGCGATCGCCGGTGCCCTGGTGATCGCAACCGGTCCCGGCACCAGTTCGAACGCCTATAAGGTCAAGACCGACGCGGACGGTAACTACAATCGGGTGTTGCCCGTGGGGAGCTTTACGGTCAGCGTCAGCGCTTACGGTTACGAAAGCAAGACGACTTCCGTTTCGATCTCGGAGGGCGATACCACCACGGCCAATCTGGAACTGCAAACGGCGCCATTGGCTACCCTGTCTGGCAAGGTCACCGATGCTTCCGGCCACGGCTACGGCCTGTATGCCGATATCAAGATCAGCCTGGAGGGAATCGGCCAGGTTGCAGACGTGTGGACCGACCCCGCAAGCGGCAACTATACCGTGAAATTGCCGGAACATGCCGATTATGTACTGGACGTCGCCGCCGCTTTTGACGGTTACGACACCGCTTCGGGAAACGTTGACGTTTCCGGGAATACGAACAAGGATTTTGCGCTGGCCGTCAATGGCACCTGTTCGGCGCCCGGATATCACTTCATAACCGCCGGGTTCAGTGCAGACTTTAATGGAGAGCGTTTCCCGCCCTCGGGTTGGAACGTCACCAACCTGGATGAAAGCCCGGTAGCTTGGGGCTTGACCAATCAAGAAGGCGGTGAAGGTGAAGAAGGCGGCGCCAATCAAAACTACACGGGTGGTACGGGCAATGCCGCCTCGGCAGACAGTAACGACACCAATCCCGAAGGGTTCCCCTACGGCACGGCGATCGTGACGCCTCCGATACCCGTAACGGCGCTGCACGGTGCGACGGTGTTGAGCTACAAGGCGAACTTCCAGGTGCGTAGCAGTACGGATGCGCTTGATCTGGATATCAGCACCGACGGCGGCAGCAGTTGGACAACGATCACGCATTGGGACCAGAATCACGGCACATTGCTTGCCACGCCCGGCGTGAATGCGCAGCAGGACCTTGCCCCGTGGTTACCGGCCAGCGGTACGTTCCAACTTCGCTGGCGTTACTACAATTTGACCGGCGGTTGGGGGTGGTATGCCCAGATTGATGATGTCAGCATGGGCGAGTGTATTCTCACGCCCGGAGGCTTGATTACCGGGCAGGTGAGCGACGCGCAAACCGGGGAGGCTCTGGTCGGTGCCACGGTCACGGACGACTTGGGAAACACTACGAAGACAATCCAGAATGCAGCCGATCCGAATCTACCGGCTGGTACCTATCTCTTTTTCGCGGTCAATGGCAAACGTACGCTTACGGCGACCTTTGGGAAGTATTCGCCGGGAACCGCGCAAGTGACGTTGCCGAAAAACAAGGTCGTGAGCCGGAATATCGCCCTCGACTCGGCCCGATTCGCGATGGATCCGTCGAGCTTCACGCTACACGTGAAAGTGAATAGCTCGGCAACCGCCTCGTTCGCGCTGAGAAATATGGGCGATGGAACGGGCGTGTTTGGAGTCGCGGCGCTCGATGGCCCGTTGCCATCGTCGACCAGAGCCGGAGCAGCGATGCCGTTGCTGAACATCCCGCTCACAGGTAATCGGATGCAACTAAACGCGAGCCGAATGTGGCTGCAAGCGCATGATTTAGGCACATGGCGGAAAGTGACCAATACGAAAGACGTGCTGCAGCCCCACGATATGCCGTGGACGGATATTGCGGCGTTGCCGACGACTCTGGCCGATAACGCCGGGGCGCGCGATCCGGCCACAGGCGTCGTTTACTCCGTAGGCGGTTTTGATGGCGACAACCAGGTCGACGTCTCGGCCATCTATGCGTACGATCCAAATATGGACACTTGGACGATTGCCGGTCATATGTCGGCAACGCGCGAGGACGCCGCGGCCGTTTTCATTAATGGCAAGCTTTATATCGCCGGCGGCTACGATCCCACGGGAAATCCGACCGCTACGTTGGAGGTCTACGATCCATCCACCGGGCAGGTGACTACGGGAGCTCCGGATCCGAAGCCCGCGGCCGGAGGGGTTGCCGGCGCCGTTGTCAATGGCAGGCTCTACCTGGTCGGCGGTTGCGACAGCGGGGCTTGTATGCTTCCGTTGGCAACGGTGGAGATCTATGATCCCGCGACCGACAGTTGGAGCGCGGGCCCGAATTATCCGTACGGTGTAAGCTTCATGGCCTGTGGAGGCATCATCGGCAAGCTCTATTGCGTCGGAGGTAACGACGGGATCAGCGAGCATGCCGACGGCTACGTCTTCGATCCCGCGAATCCGGCTTCCGGCTGGACGCCGATTGCCGATATTCCGGTTGCCAGCGGTGGGGTGTGGGGCGCTGGATATGTCGCCACCAATGGAATGTTGCTGATCTCTGGTGGCGTGACGGACAACTTTCAGACGATCACCAACGCAGGCTTTGCCTATGATCCGGGCTCCGATACCTGGAGTCCGCTACCCAACGCCAACTACAGCGCCTATCGCGGCGCAAGCGCCTGCGGCTTTTATCGCATGGGGGGCACTGGAGGAGAAGGTGTACCGGTGGCCACGGCCGAACTGCTACCCGGCTATGGCGCTTGCGGCGACTTCGTGGTCCCATGGTTGACCTTGGCGCCCGCCAGCGGCACCCTGGCGTCGGGTGCCGCGACTCGTGTGACGCTCGCTTTCGACGGCTCCGAACAAAAGGAATTCACCACCACACAAGCTTATCTCCGGATCAACGGCTCACCGTATGCGGCGCCGACTGTGCCGATCACGGTGCATTGGGATCCGCAGCCGGTCAACCTCTCGGTGAGCGGCACCGTGAGCCCCATCGGCCCGGTCGAGCAGGGCGACATTCTCACCTATGACATCACGGTACAGAATCTGCCCGATGCCGAGGGTGTGGCGACCGAAACCCGGCTCAACTACGACGTTCCGCAGGGCGCGACCTATTTCGGTTCAACGGGCGCAACGTGCATCGGGCCGGGCGCTTCGGGTCACGCTCATCCGGCGGGATTGGGAGGAGTACCGATAGCGGCATCGGTGGTGGGGCCGGCGACGGTGACCTGCGACTTTGGGACGATTGCGCCGAACCGCGGCAAGGTGGTAACGATTGCGGTGCGTGCGACGCAGGCCGCGGATTCGATTGGAGCGAACTTCAGCGTGCAGGCGCGCGAGCCGGACAGCAACGGGAGCAACAACAGCTTGACGCTGGATACCGATTCTGTCACCGGGCCGCCGGGTCCGAGTGGGCCGCAAGGGGCGAAGGGCGACAAGGGCAGCGGGGGCTTTGGCGGGTTGGCCCTGTTTGCGCTGCTGGCCCTGGCGGTAGGGGCCTTTGTGGTGCGTCGGCGCCGGCCATGGAGCTTTGCCGGAGGAGCGGGCGTGAAGCGCAGAGTTGCGATGCGCAGTGTAGTGGGAATGGCCGTGGCGTTTGCCGGTCTCTCGGCCCTGTCGGCGGTGGCGGTTGCCGCGCCGCAAGGCGGGCGTACGGCGGACGCGCTCCATACGCCTCCTGCGGGGCAGGCGTTGCCCGCGGCGTTGCGCCCGGTGTTCTACCGAGCGCTTGCGCAGGATGGGGGAGCGGCCTACGAGGTGAACGAGGCGGGTTGCGCCGTGTTGCCCGGTCGCGGGGCGAAGGCCTGTTTCGGAGCGGGCGGGGTGCATTTCAGCGGTGCGGGAGCGACGCTGGCGCTGCATCTTGTCTCCTATGGTCGAGGTGAGGCGCTTTTACCGGTGAAGGCGGTGCGCCCGACGATCGAAGGCAATCGCGCGACGTACCGCCATGGGAGTCTCACGGAGTGGTGGCAGGTGCTGCCGATGGGCTTCGAGCAAGTATTCACGGTGAGCCGCCGTCCGGCGGGCGTCGGGGACTTGACGCTGGTGCTGGCGGCGGACGGCGAGGCGAGCGAACAGGGCCAGGCCCTCGGCTGGGGTCATCTTCGCTATGGCAAGCTGGTGGTGACCGATGCCTCCGGCAAGGTGATACCGTCGGTACTCCGGAGTGAAGGCAAGCGCATCCGCATTGCCGTCAACGATGCCCATGCCGTCTATCCGCTCACCGTAGACCCCCTCGTGTGGATTAAACAGGAGATTGAAAGCCACCCGAGTGAAGGCTTCGGCACATCGGTGGCCATATCAGGCAAGACCGCGCTTGTCGCGGCGACAAGTGCAAATCTGGGCGAAGGCGCGGTTTACGTATTCACCGAGTCGAATGGCAGCTGGTCGCAGACGGACAAACTTGTTCCCGACGATGGCGCGTCGGGCAGCTATTTCGGATGGTCGGTCGCACTCTCGGGCAGGACTGCGCTTGTCGGTGCGCAGCTCGCCACGGTCAACGGCAACTCCGGACAAGGCACGGTCTACGTGTTCAGTGAATCGGACGATGGCAGTTGGACGCAAACGGCCAAGCTTGTAGCGGACGATGGGACCTCGTCCGCCCGCTTCGGATTTTCGGTGGCCCTGTCGGGTAGAACGGCGGTCGTTGGCGCGGAGCTTGGCAATTCGTTCAAGGGCGCGGTTTATCTGTTCACCGAAGGAGACGATGGCAGTTGGACGCAGACGGCCGAGCTCACTCCCGATCACCCATCCGTCAGTTTCTTCGGCAATGCGGTCGCCATATCGGGCTCGACCATTCTCGTCGGTGCGCAGTCTGAAAGCGTCAACGGCAGTTTCACGGTAGGTGCTGCCTATGTGTTCAGCAAAACGGATGATGGCAGTTGGACGCAGACGGCCAGGCTGACGGCAAGCGATGGGGCCATGGGCGACAATTTCGGCTGGTCGGTTGCTCTTTCGGGTACGACGGCCTTTATTGGCGCTTATCACGCGAAGGTTGACGACATCGCGGGTCAGGGCGCGGTCTACATCTTCAATGAATCGAACGGTGCATGGACGCAGAGCGCAAAGCTTACGCCAGGAGATATCGGCGATTTTGGCACAAACTTCGGTACCTCGCTTGCCCTGTCAGGCTCAAAACTGCTTGTCGGCGCACCGTTCGGTTTGGCCAACGGTATACAACAAGGCGTGGTCTATGTGTACAGCGAATCGAACGGGAGCTGGGTGCCGACCGGTACGCTCGATGCCGGCGCCGGTGTGAAGTTCGATCAGTTCGGGCATGCAGTTGCCATTTCGGGTTCAAACGTTCTGATCGGCGGTCCGTCCGTCAAGATAAACGGGGATCCGAGCCAAACGGGTATCGCTTATTTTTACGAGCAGAGCGACCTTGGCTTCGTAGTTAGCGCTCCGGCAGAAGTGAGCGCGAATCATGCATACACGAGTCAGACCATTGCGACCAACAACTCAAGCGCGGCGTCGGCGGCCGTGGTTGCCACCATTACGGTTCCGGCGACGGCAAGTCTTGTCTCGGCGAGTGCGACACAGGGAAGCTGTGCCGAGGATGCCAGCGTTGTAACCTGCAAATTCGGTTCCATCGCCGGAAATGGCGCTGTAGCCAAGGCAAGTCTCAAGTTGAAGGTGCCGAACAATGATCTGGCACAGCCTGCGATGAAAAATACCGCCTCCATCGTGGGAGTGACGCCGCCGTTGACCGCCGGTACTGTAACCGAGGTCAATCTGCTTCCGATAGATCTCTCGTTGGCTGGCAGTGTGAGGCCAACCGGTCCGGTGCAGGCGAACGACAACCTCACGTACACGATAGCAGTGCAAAATTTGCCCGGCGTCGGTGGCAAGGCGACCGAAACCCGGCTTACCTATGCTGTTCCGCCCGGCGTTAACTTTCTTGCGTCGAATGGAGTGAGCTGTGTGGGCCCGAACGAACCCGCACCGTCGCGGGTCTTGGTTGACAACGCTCATCCGGCGGGATTGGGAGGAGTACCGATAGCGGCATCGGTGGTGGGGCC
>CAZKOE010000081.1:464-10437 GCA_964554305.1 uncultured Gammaproteobacteria bacterium | reverse complement strand
GTTGAAAATCGTCGTTCCCGCGAAGGCGGGAACCTAGTTTGAACACGAATCCCGCTCTGTGGGCGGGATGCATTTCTTGACTGGGCTCCCGCCTTCGCGGGAGCGACGACTGTTGATACTGTTTACGGGCCAGTTCAATAACCGGTATTTTGTTCGTGCTCCTTCTCACAGCAGAGGGTGCGAGCGAGTAGGTTAGACCGAACGCAGTAAAATCCAACGCCATTGCGCACTACGGCTTTGGCTGGCGGAGCCTTCAATCGACGATTGCGAGCGGGCTTGACTCCAAGACCGTGTCGGAGCGCCGGCATCCTGCCGGTCGTCGCGAGCAAGCTCGCTCCCACAATTGAGGATGACTCAGCCAGCGGTGGATTAGCTGGCGGGGGTTGGGGCTTGCTTGGAACCGTACTCCTTGAGCAAAGCCTGGAAGACCGGGCTTTTGCGCAGCGGATCCCAGACGGGATCGCGTTCGAGCAGCGGCACCGACATGAAATATCCCGCCGGCATTTCAAGCAGCCGGCGCAGCAATTTAATCGCCTGCCGGGGTTTGCCGACTTGTGTATAAATTTTGGCCAGTATGATCAGGTGCGATGGCCCCTCAACCGCGTCTTTCGACACGGGGGTCAGAGATGCGGCCTTGAGGCCCGCGGCAATCGCTTGAGCCTTTTGCCCGAGGCCTGCCAAGGCCAAGCCGAGAAAGCTCCATAGCCTGGAACCCTTTGGCTTACTTTGCAGCGCCGTTTGCAGCATGTTGCGTGCTTTTTCGTAGGCTTGTCGAGCCTTCTTTTTATCGCCTACGGCCTCCCAAGCCTGGGCACGTAACAAGGCCACGGGTTCTTTTCCCTTGGCGTTGGGCGCCGTTACCCAGTCCGGTGTGTCCTTGAGCGCATTCAACGCGGCTTGCGGTTGCCGGGACAGTCGGGCAATTTCAAACTGGAGTGTGTGTACCAGCCCCTTCTGGGCACTGGTGGGCGGTATGGCGGCTACTACTCGTCGAACCTGCTTCATGGGTTTTCCCGCGGCTAAGAGCATCATGATCTTTAAAACCGCGGCATAGTAGTCGTCGGGTTCAAGCGCCAAGGCTTGGTTGAATCGCGATTCCGCCTGCGCGTAATGGCGGAGCATTGTCAACGCCATACCGATGTCCAGGGGCCAACGCGGGTTGCGCGGGTCGAGCATGATGGCGCGCCGGTACTCGGCAAGCGTTTTCTGCCACTTCCCCTGGTGGAAATGGATAAGAGCCATTGCGCCTGAGATTTCGGCATTGTCATCGCGGAACTGTTCGGGAATGTGTTCGAGCTGGGCCAATGCACCGGTGAGATCTCCGTCAAGGAAATACTTGACATAAGCCTTTGCCAGGCGGGCTTCCGGTAAATCCGGCTCCGTGGCCAACGCTTGATCTGCAGCATACTTGGCGTCGGCCCCCATTTTTGCATTGCCGACCGTTCCATACTGAAAGATTTCCAGCAGGGAAAGGCGGGCCCAAGCGAGGGCAAAGTGCGAATCCCGGACAATTGCCTGATGGTAAAGTGCCACGGCCTGAGCCAAGGTAGCAACGGAGTCTTTTGTGGTACCGCTGCCCCAAAAAATCTGATTAGCGTAATAGTTGGCTTTGAGCAAGAGCAGATAGGCCTGCGGGTCATGGGTCGGTTTACTGGCCAGACGCGTGGCCTCGCCCGGGAGCAGTTTCGCTTTCAGTGATGTGGCCACTTGGGTTGCGACATCGCTTTCCACCGCAAAAACATCGTTGAGCGAGCGGGTATAGACATGCGCCCAGATGTGCTCGTTCGTTGCGACATCAATCAACTGCACATTGGCCATCATCCGGTCTCCCGATTTCTGCACGCTGCCTTCCAGGATGGCGGTGGCGCCCAATTCCGTGACGATTTTCCCCAGTTTGGCCGGATGGCTGGGATAGCGCTTCGTAGAGGCGCGCGAGATCACGCGCAATCCACCGATGCCGGCGAGCTTGGAAAGAATCGTGTCCTGAATGCCTTCGGCCAAATAGGCGTTATTCGGGTCCGAACTGAGGTTCTCGAACGGCATCACGGCGATAACCGGGGTGTCGGGTTCGCCGTTCGTCCTCGAACCAAACGGCACGAACTGCCAGATCAGAACCCCGGCAATCACGACAATTAGCGCGCCCGCAAGCCCCCAAATTACCCTCCGCTGGCCTGTAGGAGCGGCTTCAGCCGCGATGTCGCCTACACCCTCCGATTCGCCCGCACTACCAATATTTTCGGTAGGCACCGCAGTCCCCGCCGCGATCGCGGCCGAGCCGACCGCTTCTACATCCGCCCCTCCATTTGGCTGCTCGACCTCCACCGGGGCGATGAATCGGTAGCCCTGCCCATGCACCGTTTCGACGTAAGTCGGGTTGCGGCGGTGATCCCCCAGAGCGCGGCGCAGGGCGTTCACGTTCCAGGTCAGGCCGGTCTCCTCGACGATCGTGTCCGGCCACAGAGCCTCAATCAGCTCCGCGCGAGTCCGCAGATGGCCGGCATTCTGGACAAAATCCAGCAGCAAGTCGTAGGCTCGCCCGGGCAACGGAACCAGTTCACCGTTTTTGAGCAACAAGCGCTCCGCAACGTCAACCCGAAATGGGCCAAACGTATATATCTCATTGATTTTTCTGGAAGTGGTCGCGGCCATTACGTTCCATGCAAGACAAGAAGGCGGCTACAAACGATAAACGTTAAACGAAATTTAAACAAATTCTAAAGGATTTCCCTCCGCTTTTCGTCCACAATGGCCCTACTGGCGCAGCGTGCGTCACCCGTTTTGAAACCCGGAGGTCCCATGTCTCGCAAAGCTTACAACAGACTCGGCGAAAAGGCCGCATTGTTCCTGGCGCTCGTTCTCGCAGGCGCCGCCATGCTCTTCCTGATTCCCGGCGAAGGATTCGCCGCGGCCGGCGCAACTCAACAGTCCTACACGCAAATGGTGCCTGCGGCGTTACGACCGGCACTTTATCAAACCCTCGCAAAAGACGCAGGCTCGGCCATAAAGGTCAATGCGCACGGCTGTGCCACCGTGGAGAAGTCGGCACTCGAGGCCTGCTTCGACAAACAGGGCGCCCACTTTGCGGGTGCTGGCAAGCCTCTGTCGCTGCATTTGGTGGCGTATGGCCGGTCGAGCGCAGGGAAATCCGAATTGGACTCCGTCAAGCCGGTCCGCCCCAAAATCGCGGACGACGAAGTGAGCTACGCCCACGGCAATCTCACCGCATGGTGGCGCGTGTTGCCCGTCGGCTTCGAGCAGGGTTTCACCCTTGCCAGGCGACCCGCGGGGCATGGCAGACTCATGCTTGCACTTGCTGTCAACCGACAAGATGCCAACGCCCCCACGAAGCAAGGCAACATCTTGGCCTGGGGCAAACTCCGTTATGGCAAGCTCGTCGTCACCGATGCCCAGGACAAAGTCATTCCAGCCAAGCTCAGGGCCGAAGGCAACCGCATCCTAATTGCCGTGAACGACGCTCACGCCGCCTATCCCCTCACAGTGGATCCGATAGTCTGGTTGGAAGAGCAGAAACTCGTCGCCGGCGACGGCAAGGCATTTGACTTCTTCGGTCTAGGCGGGCTTGCGCTCTCGAACAAGGGCACGATGGCGGCTATAGAGGCAGGTTTGAGTCCACAACCGGGCCGTGTCTATCTGTTCAAAAAGTCGAATGGCCGGTGGGCGCAAACGGTGACTCTCCCGACGCCGCCCGGCACGGCGGGCGTCTTGTTCGGTGCGTCGCTTGCCTTTACGGACTCCGGCAAGACCCTGCTGGTCGGGGCGCCGCGCACCCCCGTCAACGGCAACAAGCATCAGGGTGCGGTTTATGTCTTTCACGAATCGCAACAAGGCGGCTGGACGCAGGCGGGCAGGTTTACACCGAATGACGGCAAAGCGGGTGACGGGTTCGGCCTGTTCCTTGCTGCTTCGGGCAAGACGGCTTTGATCAGCGCGACGGGGCGCGTAGTCGGGCAAGACAATGGGCCAAACGGCGGCCCCATCCATGGGCTCGTGTATGTATTCACCGAGAACAGCGGTACGTGGACGCAAGCCGCCAAGCTTCCCCAACCAAGCGATCGTATTCATGCGGACCAGTATGCCGCGCTGAGCATACCGCCGATTGCTATCTCGGGCAACACCGCCGTGGTCGCCGCGAGCCTTGCCGATGCCAGCAATGGCTTGCCACAGGGGGGTGCAGCTTACGTGTACGAAAGATCGCAGGGCGGTTGGGCGCTGACAGCCCAGCTCGAGCCAAGTGACACTACCCGATACCAAAATTTTGGATCATCCGTAGCCGTTTCGGGAACGACCATACTGGTCGGCGATCGTGAGAAAATGCACCGACAGGGCGCCGCCTATGTATTCGAAAAATCTCAGGGCACTTGGACACAGACGGCCAAGCTCGAAGCAAGTGATCCTCAGGATGATGCTTTGTTCGGCGCGAGCGTTGCCTTGTCGGGCAAGACGGCGCTGATCGGTGCTTTTAAGGAGCACGACGCGGCCTATTATCACGGCGCTGCTTATCTGTTCAAGAAAACCGGCGCTGGTTGGACCCAGACGACTAAGCTGGTGTCGCGCGATCCGAATAACGTCAGCAGCGGGGGCTATTTTGGCGCTCATGTCGCTTTGGTCGGCGTGACGGCCTTGGTTGATGATCCTTACGTCGCCGTTGCAAAGGGGGCGGCATATGCTTATGAGAGGAGCAACTTGGGTCTCGCCCTTAGTGTGCCCCAAGCTGTCTTGCCGGGAGCAAGCTACGTCGGCCAGGCGATTGTTACCAATTCGACAAGCGCCGTTTCGCCGGCGGTGGCGGTTTCTGTAGCGGTACCGGCGGCGGCAACCTTCGTCTCGGCGAATGCCACTCAGGGCAGTTGCAGCGAGGCTTCGGGTGTCGTTACCTGCGATTTCGGTCAAATCAGCGGCAATGCGGGAACGGCCCGTGCGAATGTGACCTTCAAGGCCATTGGTCAGGTGGGCGATGATATCGGTTACCGGGCGGGCATCGCGAAGGCGGCGCCCGCCCTCACGGCGAGTGCTTCCACCAAGATCGTCAATGATCAACCGCCGGTGGCAAAGGACGGGACGCTCACGACCGACGAAAATACGGCCGAGAGCGGTATGCTCGAGGCGAGCGATCCCGATGGCGATGCCCTCACTTACAGCATCGTTGCTCAACCCCAGCACGGCTCGCTTACCCTGGATGATGCCGGTACCGGCGCCTACACCTACACGCCGAAGCAAGGCTACACCGGCAGCGACTCGTTCACCTTCAAGGCCAACGACGGACTGCTGGATTCCAACGTCGCCACCGTCAGCGTTACCGTCAACGACCGCCCGCCGCAGGCCTCGGACGGGACACTCACCACGGAACAAAATAAGGCAGCAAGCGGCACGCTCAAGGCAACGGATCCGGATGGCGATTCGCTGACGTACAGCCTCGTCGCCCAGCCGCAGCATGGTTCGGTGGTACTAGATGACGCGAGCACCGGGGCCTATACCTACACGCCGGAGAAAGGCTACAACGGCAGCGATTCGTTCACATTCAAGGCCAACGACGGCCAGCAGGATTCCAACGTGGCCACCGTCAACGTGACCGTGAAGGCGGCACCATCCAGTGGAGGCGGCGGCGCGACAGACCCGTTCGGGTTGTTGGCGCTCGCCCTGGTTGGTCTCATTGCCATTCTGCGCCGCAAACGCTGAGCAGGCATGAACCAAAACGTAGGAGCGGCTTCAGCCGCGATAGCCAAGGCAAGAATCGCGAATGTAGGAGTGGCTTCAGCCGCGATGGATAAGGCAAAGATCGCGACTAAAGTCGCTCCTACAAGGAATTTTTACGACATTCAACACGACACACTACGGAGCCTAAATCATGACACGTAAACTGTTCACGGCCGCCACAGGCCTTCTGGCCCTGGTATTCTTCGCGGGCATCGCTTTCGTCCCCGCCTCCTCGATTGCCCTCGGCCATCCGGCTTCGACGACCCGGGAAAAGCCCACGGGTCTCACATCACAGGGCATCGAAATTGCACGCAAGGCGAACGCGCCGGGCCGGCTGGTAGCGATGAAACCGCAATCGAGTCTGAAACTCCTCTCACAGGCAGCAAAACTCGGGCCGCACACAAAGGATTCGAAGATCAGGCTCACGGTCAGCCTGAAGCTGAACCATGTGCCCAAGCTCAAAAGTTTCCTCGAACAGGTACAAAATCCGGCCAGCCCGGTTTATCACCAGTGGCTGACACCGGAGCAGTTTACGCAACAGTACGGCCCGACCAAAGCGCAAGTAGCCAAGGTGGTGAGTTATCTCAAGGCACATGGCATTACCATCAAGAATGTTTCAAAAAACCGGACCTTGATCCACACCGAAGCGACAACCGAAGAGTACGAGCACGCCTTGCGTATCCGGGTCAACGATTACAAGCTCGACGGTCGCCGCTTTTTCAGCACGTCCGACCGCCCCGTGCTGCCGCTCGCGCTCGCGGCGCAAGTGGTCGGTGTTCTCGGCCTGAATGGCGGTGTGCAGTTCCACCCGCATTACCATACGGTGTCTTTGGGGGCGGCGGCGAATGCGGCAGCGCCACGGGAAGTGCCGCCGGCCTCGACGACCTACTTCAATCCTCACCAGATCGCCACGGCTTATGATGTGCCGGATATTACGGATGTGAATAACGCCTCCGGTATCGGCATCGCGATTGCCACGGCGGCGTCCCAGGGTGTGAGCAGCAGCAACGATTTCAGCGATTTCTGGAGCGCTTTGGGACTGCCTGGCCACACGATCAACGAAATTGACGTTGATGGGGCGCCACAGGCTGGCGGCGAAAGCGAAACCTGGCTCGATATCGAATACGCCGGCGCGATGGGGCCGGGTGCGACGCTCAACGTCTATATTGCGGCTACGCCCTCTTTCACCTCGTTTGCCGACGCTTACAACCAGATTGTAGAGGACAACACTTCAGAGGTCATGACGACCAGTTGGGGCATCTACGAATCCGGGATGACTGAGAGTCAGATCCAAGCCGATGAGCAGATTTTTATGCAGGCTGCCGCTCAGGGTATCTCCGTGTTTGCCGCGGCGGGGGATTATGGTACCGCCGACAGGAATCCCGACGGTGGTTACAATGCCGATTATCCATCAACCAGCGCCTGGGTGACGGCAGCGAACGGAACCGAACTCCATATCAGCGATCTGGCCGGTCACTACGGCAGCGAAATCGTCTGGAACGATACTGCTTGCGGCCAGGCAATGGCGACGGGAGGAGCGATCAGCTCCGTCATCGCCCGGCCGGCCTGGCAGTACGGTCCCGGTGTACCGGACGGCATTGATATGCGGATGAATGCGGACGTCGCGCTCACCGCGAGTTGTGTACATCCGATGATCGTCCTCAGTGGAGGCGAATGGGCCGGCGTGGCCGGCACCAGCGCGGTGGCGCCGCAATTGGCGGGTATTTTTGCTATTGCCGATGCCCATCAGGCAGGCGGTCGGCTCGGCCAATCCAACAAGCTGTTTTATGGCGACGTCAATGCTGGCCACTACGCCACGGATTTTCACGACGTGACCCAGGGCTGCAATGGTACGATGCCCGACGGCTCGGGATCCTGCGCGACCGCGAACTGGGATCATCCCACCGGATGGGGGAGCCTCAACGTAACCAACCTGCTCTCTCACATCGGCAGTCACGGGCCGCTCGGTACGCTCACCGGCACGGTGACGGACGCGGCCTCCGGGGCCTCGCTCGCCGGCGCTACGGTCGCCATCACAGGGAGTCATGATCGCGAATATGACGTGACGGTACGCAAAGACGGGAGCTATGGTCGGATCCTGCCGGCCGGCAACTATACCATCAAGGTCAGCCAATTTGCCTACATTTCAGCCACTGGTCAGATCACGATCAGCAATGGTGAAACCACTACCCGAAACTTCACCTTGACCCGGCAACCGTTGGCGACGATCTCCGGCAAGGTGAGCGATGGTTCCGGCCACGGTTACGGCCTGTATGCGGACGTCAAAGTCAGTGTCAAGAAGAATCCCTTGCTCGACGTATGGACTCAGTTCACGGACGCGTGGACCGATCCGGCGGACGGCAGCTACAGCGTCAAACTGCCGCAAGGCTCGAGCTATAAGCTGGAGGTTGCGGCTGCCTTCGATGGCTACGATACTGCGTCGAAGCTCGTGTCAGTATCCGGCAACGAAACCGAAAACTTCTCCCTGAAAGCCGACCCGGTTTGCACGGCGCCGGGCTATGAATTCCTGAGCGGAGGCTTTGGCGAGGACTTCAACGGCGCCGGCTTCCCGCCCAAGGGCTGGACGGTGACAAACGCGATCGCCGGCTCGGCGGTGGTCTGGAAACTCAACACCGCTTGGACCAATCCCGAAGGTTACCCCGGTGAAAATGACACTGGAGGCACGGGCACGGCGGCCGACTCCAACAGCTACTATGCTGGTAACTCTGCTGTGGACCACGGACTTGGCTACCGGGGGCCGCACGATACCTCCCTCGTCACGCCGCCAATTGCCGTGACTTCGCTCCACGGTAGGGCGGTGCTGTTGTATCGGGAGTTCTTCTATGGTGCTCAGTATGGGTATAACGACTCGCTGGACCTCGGCATCAGCACGGATGACGGTGAACATTGGCAGACGATACGACCAGGGCATGAGGATGTCGGCTATGACTATATTGCCAGTGAGGGCTTTGGTCCGACGGGAACGATCCTGCACTTGGATCTTGCTCCCTATTTACCCACAAGTGGCAGCTTCCGTTTACGCTGGCGCAACTACGACCTCGATGAGGATGGCTGGGACTGGGACGCGCAAATAGACGATGTCCGCATCGGCCAATGCGTCTCCGTTCCCGGTAGCCTGCTCATGGGCCAGGTAACGGACGCCCGGACCGGCAGAGGGGTGAATGGCGCCACGGTCGCGGACGATCTGGGCGAGAGCACGAGGACACTTGTCAATTCGGCCGATCCAAATTGGACGCCGGGCACATATCTTTTATTCGCGAGCAAGGGGCGGCGAACCGTCACTGCGTCGAAGAGGTATTACACGCCGGCGAGTGTTGCCCTGACGGTGCCCAAAAACAAGACCCTGAATAAGGATGTAACGTTGCAATCGGCCAGCCTTGCGGCGAACCCGAATTCGATCAACATCCATGTCAAGGCGGGCGGTTCGGCGACCGTCACTTTCGCGCTCAGAAACACGGGTAACGGCAAGGGCGGTTTCCACATCCTCCAGATCAACCGTGCCTCGCCGGCGGCCACGGCTGCCGTGGGACTGCGCAGCCTGTCGGCGCGGGATCGCCGAGAGGGCGGTTTGGCAGGTCGGGAAGGCCACTCGTTCACTCGCCGCGGCCGAATCGGCCCTCCCTATGCCGCAGGACGTGCAAACGAAAGGAATCCATTCGGTGCTCATCCGCCGACGCGGACGACACGCGAGGATTCACATTCAAACGTCATGGCCAACTCGAGTGCGACCGGTGGCTTGCCCTACCCTGTGGATATCGTCGAGCCATACACCAGCTTCAATGCCGGTTTGCAAGTACTGGGCGTAGGCGTCAATCACAACACCAATGACCTTTGGATCGGTAGCCCGTCAAACAGGACTTACACGAATTTCAATGGCGACGGCAAGGATCATCGCTTCCGCTTTGACGGCTCCGATACGGGTGACGCCGTAAATGTTTCCGACAGCGGGACACTGGTCATGACCGATATGGCCTTCGACGGCAACACCGGCATGCTCTGGCAAGCCGGGTGGGGTGGCTCGGCAAAATATTTCTCGGCGATCTACGAAATCAACCCCGTAACCATGAAGCTCACTGGAAAGTCCATTGACGTGCCTACCGCCGAATGGGTAAGTGGTACGCAGACGAGCGGGCTCGCTTACGACCCGACGAGTGATACCTGGTACGCTGTTGACAAATTGTCTGGGGCCGTACAGCATTTCGATGCGACTGGGAAGATGCTTGATTGGCATACCACC
>CAZKOE010000081.1:0-454 GCA_964554305.1 uncultured Gammaproteobacteria bacterium | reverse complement strand
TGGCCTACAATTCGGCGACCGGTCACCTATTCGTATTGAACCAGTACGCATACACTTGGCTTGATTTTCCTATCAACGTCAAGTACGACATCATCGGGATCGATGTGTACGATACCAGTCAGGAGAACGTCTGGAAGACTTGGGCCCCGATAAGGGCAATCCTCGTCAACGATAATTATCAAATATCGGGGGCATACGGTCTTGGTTATGATTGTGCGGGCGACCTCATTTTTGGGAACTTCCGCACGAATATAGTGACGGTCATCTCTTCGGGCGAAACCGGTTGGTGCAACTTCAAGAAGATCCCGTGGTTGACGGTTGCGCCGGCGGAGGGTACGCTGGCGGCTGGAGTCTCGACGACCGTGACGCTCCACATTGATGGCGCGAAGCAGAAGCCGAACACGACCTCCAAGGCGTATCTCAGGATCAACCACGGCACGATGAGTGGCGTATC
>CAZKOE010000080.1:0-10614 GCA_964554305.1 uncultured Gammaproteobacteria bacterium | reverse complement strand
TTGCCCAGTGCGACGCGACCTTCGGCCATCAGTGCGCGGACCTCCCGGTATGTTGCCGGCTGTTGCCACAAGGGCATCCATAGCTCTCCGCGGGCATTCGCGGTATCTCCTTCTCCGAGGCTGCCGGAACCGGCACTGACAGTGCGTACGGTAAATGGATAACTCATTACTCCGAACGGATCGTCTGCATGACGGCGCACGACAGCCGAGGCGAAAGCCAGGGCGCCTTCGATCATCAGCACGAAATCCCAAGGGTTGATGGCGGCATCTGCATCAAAGCCGGTGCTGGCGTTGGGGCCACCTGCTTGTCCTGGAGAAAACTGCCCGATCGCATTCTTGGCAAGTCCGGGGGCCGCTTCCGCAAACAGAGTCATGGCCAGCCATCGGCGCGAAGCCATGCGCTCGGCTTCTTTGCTCTGCGGTATGACGTCCAGCAGTCGCTGCATGAAGTTATTAGTAAAGTCCAGACGACCGTCATTGCCGCCAGTTCCGAGCAGAGGGGGATATTTCTGCGAAGCGCCGACGAGGGAGACGGATGCGTCGAACCAGCCCAGCGCATCATCGGGAAGGAGGTTGCGGATGCGATTAAGCAGCACCGTCTTGTCGTCACCCTTGGGGCTGGCTTTGCGATCCATGCCGTTGAGTGCCTTCTCGGCAACGTCGAGGCAGATGCGGTAATTGGCGAATCGCGGAGAAGTGCTTTCCAAGATCGCGTTCAGCGCTGTTTTGTTGTCTTTCTTGTAAAACCCGCTGCCGCCATTCCACGGCGCCATGATCGGTGTCGGTTCGTAGATGTCGAGAAAGAATTTTTCGATGCCATCACGATCGAGTGGCGTACGCAACACAAAGGCTTCGTTGCGCCAGAAGCCGCGCGTGTCGGGATATTCGACCGACAGCAAGCGCAGCACGCCCAGTGCTTTCAGGTAGCTGGCCAGTGGCGTGGGCGTGCAACCTGTGAGGGCGATTTCATTGCGAGGCTGAGCACTCCCATAGCTGGTCTGTCGTTCTTGCACGCCGTATGGCGCGGTTACATCGGGCGCATGTTTTGGCATGGCATGCATCCGTTCGGAAAGCATCGCCAGCTGATCCATTGCTTCCAGCCGTTGGCGCACCGTCATGGTCCTAGCATGCCGCAGTTGTTCTCGGCGGCTGCCATCGAATGTGGTTTTGCTCCAGTCTATTGGTAGTTCGTTATCACTCACCGGGGTTCTCCTGCAACCATTGAAGGTGACGAACGTCATCAATGTCACGTGGGCGAGCAGCAGCCTGCTTCATTCGAATCAGCGTGGTCAGGGAGACAAAGCGTACATTAATGCCGGGCAATAGTTCACCGCAGAGGGCCGCTCCATACTCCTCGGCAAAATCGAACGGTTCGTACACGAATATGTCTACGGGTGCAGCGGGGAAGCGATCGCTGTGGAAATTGAGAACCTGCATGCCCTTTTCCTGCCGCCACTGCTCGCGCTGTTCCGATTGGGCAAAGGCTTCAGCACCAATCGGCACGATAGGCCGATAGCCGAGCCCGGCCAAGGCAGCAAACGACTGCCGGATGTTTCCGGCATCGAGCGCAATTACGAGATCGATATCCATGGTAAGCCGGATGTGTCCATGCGCATTGACGGCCAGCCCGCCGGCCACGAGATATTGCACTTTCGCCGAATCCAGTGCCTTGGCCACAGCTTCGAAAGCGGCAAGCTTCATGACTGCTCCTGCTCTTCGGCCGAGGCACGCCAGTCGGCGAGCCGCACCAGGGTTTCCAACCAGGCCAGGCGGAATGGACCGTGATCGTCCAGAAGCTTCAAGGTGCGTTCGGTCCAGGAGGCCCCTTGTTCGCCCTCTCCCAGTTCCATGAGGCCGAGTTTGAGCGTGAGTGCTTGGCTATGTTCGCCGTTGAAGTCCAAGGCCGGTAGTGCATCGTCCTCGTGAACGCCGCGCGCGAAACGTTTGACATCGGTGCCGCCTTGTTCGCCCGGCATGGCGCGCAGGCTCATGCGCACTTTGCCGTGGTGGGCGACGATCAGATAGGCGATGAGGTCGGCATCGGGTTCGCCATCGTGCTGGGCCAGCCAGGCGAGCATGGAGGCCAGTTCGTGGCGGAAATATTTGCGTGTGTGGCGCATCGGCCCGGGGCAGTTGGACTTTGCCAGCGGCTTGTCGGGGTTCGCAGGTAAACGACAGCGGTACATCGAATGCTGGAACACCTCGTGCAGTTTTCCCAGATCGTGCCAGCGACCGGCCCGAACCACGCTGTCCTGAAATGTTTCGTTGCCGAGTGCCTGACAGAGTTGGTCGGCGTGCGTGGCGACATGTTGCAAATGGTCGGGTAGCGGCACGGGACGATTCTGCCGGGAGCGCCAATCGCCGTCGTAGGTATTTTCCGGAGCGGGGGTATCTTGGGTAAGGACGGGCACCGGCGATTTTTTGGGTAAAGCATCGAACCCCACGGCTTCGTCATAGCCACCATCGGATGCGCGCAACAGAAGCATCATGCCGGGACGCGGGTTGCGCGTGAGCCTGACCCATGGACCGTTATGTTTGTTGTCTCCCAACGCGTCCCAGTACCACGCTTCGGTACCTTTGCGCTTGATAAAAGCCGTGATTTGGCTCATGGAAACCGGGCATATTTCTTTGCGTTCGGGTTTGCCTTCCGGTTGGTCATCTTCGGCGGAAGTATTGGGATCATCCTTGAAGGCGCGCCAGAAGACCTGTACGCCGGGCGTCCCACTGTCGCGGATATAGTCGGAGACATCCACGTCGAAGCCGGACAGGTCCGGATCGGTATTGAACAGCTCCAGCAGATCCTTGCACCGCAATACGGCCGTGAGCGGGCGCGCCTGATCGACGGCGGGGAGGTCCTGCGGGCTGGCGCTTGCAAGGTCGGTGAGCTTGTCGCGTGAAGCGGCCAATGATTCAGCCGTATAGGGAAGTGGATCAGCATCGTCCTGGATATCGATCCAGTGAATTTGAGCGCCGCTGGCGTTGTACTCGCCATAGCGGTTGCATCGCCCGAAGCGTTGCACCATAGAGGCCCACGGGGCGAGTTCGGTGACGAGCGTTCGTGAAGAAATGTCCACGCCGGCCTCGATGGCCTGGGTGGCGACGATGATGCGATCGGCAACGCTCTTTTGACGCAATTGGAGCGCTTGTTCACGCCGCTCCCTGGCGCGGAAGCGTGCGTGGATCAACAGATTCGGCTGATTCGGACGCTGTTTGCGAAGCAGGCAGAATAGCTCCTGTGCGCGTTCGACACGGTTGACGATGACCAAGGTTTGCGACTGTGTATCGTGTTGATCGAGGACAAGTTCAGCCAGTGCTTCAAGATAGGCTTTGGCCTTTTGCTTGATATTGTCGCCGGTGAGGCTGACGGGCGCCTTTTGCAGAGTCTTGACGGCTTTCAGCCGTTCGCCTGCCTGCTGCCGATCGGTATCATTTATGGTGTGCGCAATCAGGGTATCGAGATGGGGACGCATATCTATCGTATTAAGCCAGTCACGCCGCAGGGTAGCGGAGATCCATAGCGTGCGACTGCTTTTGGCCAATGGAAAACCGCGCCGAAAGGCCTCCAGTTGCGCCGAGGTCGCCAGCCCCGCGCCCATCAGTTGTATTTCATCCAGTGCCCACAGGCAATCGTTGTGCAGCAAGGCGAAGTGAATGGGCCACTGATAGCGACTCATGCCGTAGCCGCGCATCAGTGCGCGAGAAAGTAGCATGTCCTGTGTGCCGATGAGGATCATGTCTTCTTCGGGATATTCGGCCCAGCTTTTCAGATCGTCAGCACCCCCCATCAACACATGCACCGAGACTTTTCCTTCGCCTGCTTTTTTGCCGTAGATGTTCAATCTTTGTAGCCATTGCTGGACATTCTCGGCCGTCTGCTCCACCAGCACACGCATGGGCAGGCACCAAACGAGGCGGCGTGGCGTACCATGCATGATGTCTGCTTCACGCTTGCCAACACGCCAGCCTCGCTTCCACGACCAGGCTAGCGTTACAGCAGCCGTCTTGCCCATGCCTGTGGGTACGTCAAGCAGATCTGGCCATGGTTTTTCGGCAAGGCAACGTTGATAGTCGAACGGGCTAAAATCGGATATCCCGCCGAAGGCCTGCCTGAAGAATTCGTCGTAGTTCATGCTCCACCCTGTGCGTAGTCTACACGAAGAGCGGTCATTTGAATAGCTCGGCGACGAAGCCATAGTTTGAATTGGACAGGCCGACGTAGAGGTAGGTGCCGGAGGCGCCCCCGAAGAGACCGCTCAGGTCTTCGGTGTCGGCGAAGCCGAGGCCGCTCACCTTGCCGACACAGGTGGAGTTGCGGGAACTCGTTGCGGCTGTCTTGACGAGGTCGGAGCCGGAAACGAGCGAAATGTGTCCCGTGATGGTGCAGCCGTAGCCGTCGCTGCCGGAAAAGCTGCCGTCGGCATTGACGGTCAGGACCACGGAGGTCGAGCCGCTGCCCCAGTAGTAGCCCTGCCAGATTCCGGCGAGCGAATCGAGCGACGGGCTGTCCCCGGAAACGCTCTGCCAGGAAAGGTTGAAGCTGCCGCTCTCGTCCGCACCGCTGAAGTTCCCTTGAACGGTTGTCACCATGCTGCCGTCATCCACCGCCTTGCCGGAGAGCTTGAAGGTCGTGATCTTCTGTCCGTTCGGAAAAACTTCGCCGATCGGCGCATAGGCCGTCAGCTTGCCGCTGAACGAGCCGCTCTTGATGCCCGACGGCAAAACATACAGCGCGCCCGCCCCGTCGCCGAAATAGGCGTAACCATTCTTGACAATCGCGCCGACGACGGAAACGGGCGTCGAAGTTCCCTTGATGGTGTAGGAGCCGAAGTAAACGCCTTGGGCGGCGATCGCCTGGGCTGTGCCGCCTCCGGAATTGCTGTCTCCTGAACCGCCGCCGCAAGCGGCAAGGGAGGCGGCGAGCAGTATCGCGATCCCGAAATTACCGAAAAATCGTTTCATGTCAATTCCTTTCATGGCCCATAAGCATCCAGTTATAAAGCCCCTGTTGTATCAGTAGCCGCTACCACAAAACTTTTGTTCACCGGTCCAAACAGGTTCATCCGCTTTCAACCCGTCCGGTCAAACGGCGAAGCAACAATTGATGCCTTCCGGGTCGAAGGCTTCGGGGTCGAGTGCTTCATCGCCCAGCCAGTCGAGCATGTCTTCATGCTCTTCGTGATCGGGATCGGCGAGGATTTGGAGAAGGCGCGCATAACCGGGCGCGCCGCCGCAGTCCTCGGGTGGGCAGGCGCGTTCGCCGCCGATGCAACGCGGCAGACCTTCCGTCGTCTCGACGTGCAAGACGCGCTCGATCCGGATTTCGTGCTCCCAGTCATCGCCGAAGTCATACACATAAGCGAGGCGATCGCCTGGTTTGGCGAGCTGCCCGAGCAACGCTTCGCGCTCGTCGTGGATCGTGGTGCCGAACTCCGGGTCGGTCGCGCCGTATTCCTCGCCGTTCACGATGAACAGATGTAGGTGCGCATCTTCCCAGCCCATCGCAATCTGCGCGATGTCGTGCAGCGCTTCCAGTGTGATGTCGGCGGGCACCTGGATTCGGCGCCAGACGGGCGGTTCGATGCCCATCAACGTGATCTTGATCTGGTAGCTGGTCATGGCTTTTCAGTTCCCGCTGGTTTATCCCGTGGGGGAGTGTACGCCGCCGGTTGTCGCAAAACCCGCATCAACGCTCCCGATTGCGCCGCGTCTTCGACGACAGCGCGTTGAATCGGACTGCCAACCTGCCCACTTCTTCGATAGCCACCCAAATGCGCTCCGGGGCCGGGCGCTTCCATGAGTTCTCTTGTCAAGAAATCGAGGGTAGTCACGAGCAGTTGCCGCCCCCGAACAGCCAATGGGCCGCGGCGACGCCGAGAATGATCCCCATGAGGGAACCGCCTTTGTTGCTGCCGTCGTTTCGGCGAAGTGTCGCCTGCTTGCGCGCGATCCGCTGCTCCAATTCATCGAGCTGTGGCGGAGGCGTGAGCGTAAGCGCGAGCGGAATTTCCAGGCACCCGTCACGGGCGTGGTCTGGGTGGCTTTTCAGCGCCTTTTCGGGATTCACCGTCACATCCGACAGCCTTTGCAGCCAACGGCGGATTTCGTCCAACGGATGCCTGAATGCATCAACGATCAGCGTGAAGTCCCTGCGATCGAGCGGGTCGGTGTTCCGCAGGCCGCGCAGCATGGCGTACTCATCCAGCATATCGTTCAGAATCTGCTCGAGGCGGCCCATGACACGATGGCTCGCTTCCGGCGCGCAATCGCTGCGCGCGGCGCAGTGTGCCAGCGGACCGCCGACCAGCTCCGCCAATCGGTCGCTCATCCGACACAGGGCGGCGAGGCGTTCGCCGACAAAATCGCAAGAGGACTCAACGACGATGGGCGGAGGCTCGCGCCGCAAGCCTTCGTCAACGAGTTTCGCCAACAGCCCGGCATCGTTGCCAAGCGCCCGCAGATGCTCCGGAATGACTACATGGGTCAATGTCGAATCACTCCCGGCTCCAAGCCTCGCGGCCAACATAAGGCGTGTGTTGTCGCAAAACCCGATCTCATGATTTCCGCGCTCCATATTGCCGCGCCGCGGCGGCGAGGCGCGCGGCCACTTCCCGGCGCAGGCCGGCCGGCGCCACGACTTCGACATCGGGGCCGTACTTGAGAATGTCCATCACGAGTTCGCGCGTGTCGGCATAGGGCAGGCGCAGTTCGTAGCGGCCATCGGCGAGGAAACGCCCCCGCTGCGCGGGATGCCACTGCTCCTCGGCGACCCAGCGGGCACACCCGGGCGTAAAGCGGAGCACCGCCGTGTGCCTGGCCGGCCCCGCGAAGATGCCGTAGCCGGGCGTGAACTCGCGGTCGAGCTTTGCCTCCGGGACGGCCCGTGCCGGTTCGGAAAGCGCGCGCGGGCGCGAGATACGATCGAGCGAGAAGATGCGCAACGCCTTGCGCCCATGGTCCCAGGCGTCGAGGTACCAGTTGTCGCGATAGTGGGTCAGGCGCTGCGGCGAGACGACGCGCTCCCCGACCTGATCGTCGCTCCGGGCGTGGTAAGCGAAGGCAAGCCGGCGGCGGGCGAGCACGGCTTCGGCCACGGTGCGAAACGTTTCGGGACGCTTGAGCCGCGCGCCAAGGTCGAGAATGCGGATGCGGCGCACCTCGTCGGAGGCACCTGCGCATTTCTTCTCCAGCAGGCGCGCGATGCGTTCGCGCAACGGCGCGAGCCGCGGCTCCAGCACGCCCGGTTCGATCTCGTGCAGCAGTTGCAGGCAGGCCGTGAGGGCCAGGAGTTCCGCCGGGCTGAACCACAGGCCGGGGAGTTCGTAGCGTTCGCGCTCGTCCTCGGCATACCAGTAACCGCCGCGCTGGCGCGAGGATTCAATCGGCGCGAAGAATTCGTCGCGCATCTGGCGGACCAGACGGCGCAGCGTCGCCGGGGTGCACTCCAGCGTCTCGCAGAGCTTCCCGGTCGAGACCGGATAGCGCGAACGCTTGAGTTTGCCATGCAAGGCGTAGATGCGGCCCTGATGATCCACTTTTCTCCCTGCCGCGCGCCTGTTCACGCGCCGCGGCTCCATGCACGAGGGGCCGTTTGTACCCCGGCCTCGATTTTGTCCCCCTCGGGCTTGGCCCCTGCCGACTTCCGGTGAAGGCGGCAAGCACGGTGAAAGCTTAGCTCTTTCCGAGGGTGCCGTCAAGGCGGCGGCCGCAGCCATTAAAATGAGCACCCCATGACACGATCCGCCATCAAGATCCGCGGGGCCCGGCAGAACAACCTGAAAGGCCTCAATCTCGACATCCCGCTCGGCGAAATCACGGTTGTCACCGGACCCTCGGGCTCGGGGAAGTCCTCGCTCGCCTTCGATACCGTCTACGCGGAGGGCCAGCGCCGCTACGTCGAGACCTTCTCGCCCTACGCGCGCCAGTTCCTGGATCGCCAGGATCGCCCGCGCGTGGATCGCATCGAAGGCATTCCGCCGGCCATCGCCATTGACCAGGTGAACCCGGTGCGCACCTCGCGCTCGACGGTGGGCACGATGAGCGAACTCGCCGATCACCTGAAGCTCTTCTTCGCGCGCGCCGCGCAACTGTATTGCACGAATTGCGGTCGCGCCGTGCGCCGCGACTCGCCCGAGGCGATCGCCGCGGAGCTGCTCGCCGACAAGGCGCTCGCCGATGCGCGCGTGATGGTGACGTTCGAGATCCGGGTGCCGCGCAACTTCAGCGCCGCGGAGGTCACGGGCTTTCTCGAACAGCAGGGCTACACGCGCATTCACGCGCGGCGCGGGAAAACGATTGAAGTCATCCAGGATCGCCTGCGCCTGAACGCGGCCAATCGCGGGCGTCTCACGGAGGCGCTGGAGGCGGCCTTCCTCCGCGGCCACGGCCATCTCGCCGTATATCCTGCTGCCGAAAGCCCGGGAGGTCCTTCTTCCGTTCGTGCCGAGCGTAGCTCGCGCAGCGAGCGAAGTCGAAGCACAGGCAGCCCTTCGACTTCGGCCCTGCGGGCCTACGCTCGGGGCGAACGGGAAGACGAACCGCGGCGGTATTCGACGGGGCTGCACTGCGCGCATTGCGACATTTCCTATGGCGCACCGACGCCGGGCCTGTTCTCCTTCAATTCACCCGCCGGCGCCTGCCCGACCTGCCGCGGCTTCGGACGCACGCAGGGCATTGATTACGGCCTCGTCATTCCCGACACATCGAAGTCGCTCGCCGGGGGCGCAATCAAGCCGTTTCAGACGAAATCGTTCCGCGAGTGCCAGCGCGACCTCATGCGTTACGCCAAGCAGCGCCGCATCCCGACGACAAAGCCGTGGCGCGAGCTAAGCGACAAACAGCGGCGCTGGGTGATCGAGGGCGAAGGCGGCTGGCACGCCCACGTCTGGTACGGCGTCGAGCGCTACTTCAAGTGGTTGGAGTCGAAAAGCTACCGCATGCACATCCGCGTGCTGCTCTCGCGTTACCGTGCCTACGATCAATGCCCCGATTGCCGCGGCGCACGCCTGAAGCCCGACGCCTTCGCCTTCCGCCTCGGCACGAAGCGCGAAGCCGATGCCGTACTCGCGCCGACCGCACGCTTTCGGCCAGCCGATGCAAATTACGACAACGCAACGCTTGCCGCGTTGCCCGGACTGACGTTGCACGACGTCAATACGCTCCCGATTTCGCGAGCGCGCGAATTCTTCGCCGCGCTCGAACTCCCCGCGCCCTTCGATCAGGCGACCGAACACCTGCTCGGCGCGATCCGCGCGCGCTTCGACTATCTCGCGACGGTCGGGCTCGGCTATCTCACACTCGATCGCCAGTCGCGCACGCTCTCCGGCGGCGAGGTGCAGCGCATCAATTTGACCACCGCGCTCGGAACCTCGCTCACCAACACACTGTTCGTGCTCGACGAGCCCTCGATCGGGCTGCACCCGCGCGACATCGCACGCCTGGTCGCCGTGCTGAAAAACCTGCGCGCGGCGGGCAACACGCTCCTCGTGGTGGAACACGATCCGCAGATCATGCTTGCCGCCGACCGCATTCTCGACCTCGGTCCGGCGGCGGGCGAGGGCGGCGGGAAACTCCAATACTTCGGCCCGGCGGCCGGCATCATCAACGCCCGCAAGTCCGCCACCGGCGCCTGGCTGACGGGAAAAAAGACCGTTTCGGTGCCGGCAGTACACGCTCCGGACGGCAAAACGCACTGGCTGCGGATTGAGGGTGCGAGCGCGCACAACCTGAAGGACGCGGACGTCGCCCTGCCGCTCAACCGGCTGGTGTGCCTCACCGGCGTGTCCGGGAGCGGCAAATCCACTCTGATGGAAGACGTACTCTACCGCGCGGTCCGCCGCCTGCAGGGCAAGCCGACCGAGGCGCCCGGCGCGCACGACGCGCTCACGGGCAGCGAGCACTTCGATGACATCGTGCTCGTGGACCAATCGGCGATCGGGCGCACGACGCGCTCGAATCCGGCAAGTTACGTCGGTGCCTTCGACGCGATCCGCAAGCTCTTCGCCGCGACGCCGCTCGCCCGCGAGCGCGGCTACACCATCGGCAGCCTAAGCTTCAACGCCGGGAGCGGGCGCTGCCCGACCTGCGGTGGTACGGGCTTCGAGCACATCGAGATGCAGTTTCTCTCCGACGTGTATCTGCGCTGCCCGGATTGCGACGGCCGCCGCTACCGCGACGAGATCCTCGAAGTGACGCTCGAACGCGACGGGCGCCATGCCAACCTCGCCGACGTGCTCGCGATGACGGTGAACGAGGCAGCGGCCTTCTTCGCCGAAGACGGTGCCGTGATTCGCGCGCTCGCGCCGCTCAAGGCGGTCGGCCTCGGCTACCTC
The DNA here is from genome assembly GCA_964554305.1 of uncultured Gammaproteobacteria bacterium. GTDB lineage: Bacteria > Pseudomonadota > Gammaproteobacteria > JAKDMP01 > JAKDMP01 > JAKDMP01. The sequence goes on along the minus strand of CAZKOE010000080.1, from coordinate 286 downwards.
GCGCTCGGCCAGCCGGTGCCGACGCTGTCCGGCGGCGAATCGCAGCGCCTGAAGCTCGCCGGGCGGCTCGCTGCGGCGGACGACGGCAGGCGCGTGCTGTTTCTCTTCGACGAACCGACGACGGGACTTCACTTCGGCGACATCGCCGTGCTGCTCGACGCCTTTCGCGAACTCATCACGCGCGGCCATTCACTGATTGTGATCGAACACAATCTCGACGTAATCCGCGCCGCCGACTGGATCGTGGACCTCGGCCCCGAAGGCGGCGAGATGGGTGGCGAAGTTG
>CAZKOE010000079.1:0-10727 GCA_964554305.1 uncultured Gammaproteobacteria bacterium | reverse complement strand
TTTCTCAAGTCCGCCTCCGCCCGAAAGCCCCGACGAGCGAGCGTATCGGCGACCTCGCGGGCGTAATCCGCCTCGGTTTCGCCGATCGCGAGCACCGCCGCCTGCACCGGCGCAAGCCACGGCGGCAGCCGCCCCGCGTGGTGTTCGATCAGGATGCCGATGAAGCGCTCCATCGAGCCCGTGATCGCCCGGTGCAGCATCACCGGATGGCGCTTTTCGCTCTGCTCGTCCACGTATTCCGCGCCGAGCCGCTCGGGCATCATGAAGTCCACCTGCATGGTGCCGACCTGCCAGTCGCGCCCGATGGAGTCCCGCATGTGGTACTCGATCTTGGGGCCGTAAAAGACACCCTCGCCCGGAAGCTCTTCCCACTGGACGCCGGCCGCGCGCAGCGCGGCACGCAGCGCCTCCTCGGCCTCGTCCCAGATTGCGTCCGAGCCGATGCGCTTTTCCGGACGCAGCGCGATTTTCACTTCGATATCCGTGAAGCCGAAATCGCCGTAGACCACCATCGCCTGCGCGTGGAAGGCCGTCACCTCGGCCTCGATCTGCCCCGGTGTGCAGAAAATGTGGCCGTCGTCCTGGGTGAAGGCGCGCACGCGCATCAGACCGTGGAGCGCACCCGAGGGCTCGTTCCGAGTGCAGGCGCCAAACTCGCCGTAGCGGATGGGGAGATCCCGGTAGCTGTGCAGGCCCTGGTTGTAGATCAGCACGTGGCCCGGGCAGTTCATCGGCTTCACGGCGTATTCGCGCTTTTCCGACTCGGTGAAGAACATGTTCTCGCGATAGTTCGCCCAGTGCCCGGAGCGTTTCCACAGCGAGACGTCGAGGATCTGCGGGCCGCGTACCTCCTCATAACCAGAGTCACGGTAAACGTCACGCATGTACTGCTCGACGACCTGCCAGATCGCCCAGCCGCGCGCGTGCCAGAAGATCATGCCCGGCGCCTCCGGCTGCTGGTGGAAAAGGTCGAGCGCCTTGCCGATCTTCCTGTGATCGCGCCTGGCCGCCTCCTCCAGCCGTTCGAGGTGAGCCTTGAGCGCCTTGTTATCCGCCCAGGCCGTGCCGTAGATGCGCTGGAGCATCTCGTTTGCCGAATCACCGCGCCAGTAGGCGCCGGCCACATGCGTGAGCTTGAAGGCCCCGAGTTTGCCGGTGGAGGGCACATGCGGGCCGCGGCACAGATCGGTGAAATCGCCCTGGCTGTAGAGCGTGAGCGTTTCATCGGCGGGAATGGATTCGATGATTTCGGCCTTGTAGCGCTCGCCCTGGTTCCGGAAGAAGGCGATCGCCTCGTCGCGGCCGATCTCGCGGCGCGAAACCGCCTGATCGGCCTTGGCGAGTTCGTGCATCCGCGCCTCGATCTTTTCCAGATCCTCGGGCGTAAACGGCTCGTCGCGGGCAAAATCGTAGTAAAAGCCGTTCTCGATCACCGGGCCGATGGTGACCTGGGTTTCGGGATAAAGCTGCTTCACGGCCTGGGCCAGCAGATGCGCCGTGGAATGGCGGATGACCTCGAGCCCGGCGATATCACGCGCGGTCACGATCTCGACCCGGGTATCGCCATCAATCTCGTGTGAAAGATCCACCAATTTGCCGTCCACGCGAGCGGCGATGGCCGCGCGGGCGAGCCCCGCCCCGATGTCACCGGCGACTTCGGCCGCGCTCACGCCACGCGGATAGCGTCGCAGGCTGCCGTCAGGGAGGCTGATCGTAACTTCACTCATCGTTCGCGAGCGCAAGGAATGGCGGAAGGCCGGTTATTGTAATGGCAGGGCGGAAACTGGTAGGCGCGATTGGATTCGAACCAACGACCCCCACCATGTCAAGGTGGTGCTCTAACCAACTGAGCTACGCGCCTGTTGCCGATATTGACTTAGAGGGACGCTAATTTATCACAGCGGCGGTCGCGGACGAGGCCGGTGCGGTCGCGGTGGACGGGGGAGGCAGCTGGTTGTCGAAGGCCCCGGCTCGCACCAGGCGAATCGAATGTTCCGAGGTCATGGGCAAATCCGTGGCATGCCCCGAGCCATAATCGAGCACCCAGGCAACGTTGAAAAAATCCTCCAGTGGTGACGAACTCCAAATGGCCGTACCCGGCGCAGTTGGGAAGACCTTGAGATTGATATAAGGATTGCTGCAATGATAACGCTCTATAGACTCAAGTTCTCGCAGATTCGGCAACCGCCAATCGTGATGGCCCGCGAAGCCCGGACCCTGATCAAAACTTTGCACCGCCTGCAGGGCCTGCTGCCAAGTATACGTTTTCACCGTGCCGGTGCACCGACTTTGCTTGGCATTCCACTTTTGTCCCATGACACAACGCATCCACATCAGCCCGGTTTGCAGATCCGTCGCCGTGCCATCGGTACTTGCCCGGTAACGACTCGCCGGTGCGTCATCCGGTGTTTGCTGATTGCATTTCTGCGCCGCTAGGGCAGCGAGTGGAAGCGCAACCAATACGGCCGCGGTGATACAAAAAAAACGGTTTCGGGTCACGGCGTTACACCTCCCCGTACCAAAATTACATAGTACGATTGATTCTTGGGTAAAAAGCTGTCGTAACCATACTGCGTGGATAAAACGGTTGCACGCTTGGGATATACCGGATCAGGCGTGGCGGTCCAATAACCACCACTTTCCAGGGTAGGAATAGCGGGCAAGGGATCATCAGGCACCCCCGGCGCGCCGATATTCAGAAGGTTGCGCAATTCCGCCGCGGTCGGCAAGCGCCAGTCCGAATACCCGCAGAGTTTCGCGGTGTTGGCCGCTTCGACAAACTGATAGGTATTCAGTTTGTAAACCCCAGCCTCTTGCGTGCCGGAATCGCCGCCATTGGTATGACCATCCGGATTGTACCAAGTATAACGGTAACTGGTGTCGTAAAGGCCCGCATTCGCAAACGGCGTTGGAACCTCCCACGTGAGCCCGGTCCAGTTGTCGCGCAGGCAGGACCAAGGCTGCGCAGTATAGTCAAGCCTGTCCAAGGTCTGCTCAAAGGTAGGCTTGCCGTCCCCTCCGATAGCAGTGAAGTCATAGCCGAAAATACCGGTTCCCGCCTTGGCGAGCGTCTTGGCTTGAGCGGCTGCGTCGCGGCCGATCTCGGCGTCCTGCGCCGGATAGTCCTCCTGCGGGCAGGTACTTGGATTGGGGAGACTACCAAATTCGGTTGCGCAGCCGGTTACTCCGGTGTCGTTGAGCGGTTCCGGATAGTAACGCAGAATCACGCCGGCAACGCTCTGACCCATCGTGAGGTTGCTGCTCGGATTGCTGAGCTTGAGGTAAAAGTAGCGCGAGGCCCGATGTTTCACCGCCGTGAGCGGAATCTTGATCGTATGACTCAGGGCACCGGGCCCAAACGTCAGCGTTCCGCTTTTCGCGGTGTAATCGGTACCCGCTTTCGCACTGCCGTCCACGGTCGTGTAATCCACCGTCGCCTGACCGTTCGGTGGATTGGAAAGGCGGATCTTGAGCGCCACACTCGTAGGGCCACCATCGTGAACATAGACCGGCGCGCCGAAGGCGGCGATCGTCGGCGGATTGGGATTCACGAGAATAGTGGCCACCGCACGCGGCGAGCTCGCGGACGGAGTGGAGGCAATATACGTCACTTGATCGCTTCCGGTAAACCCCTTGTCGGGCGTATAGGTGAGAATACCGGAATTTTTGCCGAGACTCGCCTTGCCGTGCGCGGGTTTGACCTTGATCTCAAAGGTCAATGGCTCGTTGTTGAGATCCGAAGCGTAAAGCTGCCCGGTAACCGGTGTATCCGGAGAGGTGATCAAATACCGTGTCCTGGCAAAAGGTGGCGGCTGAAACTTGGGAGGGTTGTTGCTGCTGCTCCCGCCGCAGGCCGTAAGCAGAACGCAGGCGCCGCCGACCACCAGCGGCGCGAAAATCATGGATCGGTTCAAATGCAAAAGACGGTCCCCGAAAATGGACAAACGCGGCGCAAGACGCGCACGATAGCCTTGATCGCCCCGCGCTGTCAAAGTTCACTCTCCTCGTCGCGGCCGCCGTGTGCGCGCAATTGCGGCCAGGCGGCCTCGAGATACAGGCACATGGAAAAAACGGTCAAAGCGCCGGCAAGGTACAAAAGCGCGAGCCCGATCAGATAGATCGGCACGCCGGCCGCGGGATGCCCGTAAAGCATCAGTATAATCGCGACCATCTGCACGGCGGTCTTCACCTTGCCCGCGCGCGAGACGGCAACCGCGCGCGCGGCGCCGACGCCGGCCATCCATTCGCGCAACGCCGAGACGGCGATTTCGCGCCCGATGATGACGAAGGCGGGCAGCGCCACCCAGAAGTGACCGACCGCCATCACCAGGAGCACCAGCGCCGTGGAGACGAGGAGTTTGTCGGCCACCGGATCGAGGAAGGCGCCGAAGCGCGAGCGCTGGTCGAGGCGGCGCGCGAGGAACCCATCGAGCCAGTCGGTCGCCGAGGCGACGAGGAAGGCGAGCGCCGCCGCCGGATGCCCCCAGTGAAACGGCAGGATGAAGAGGATCACCATCACCGGGATCAGAGCCACCCGGAACAGCGTCAGCCAGTTGGGAATGCCGATTCCGAGACTCATGCCCTGAGACTCATGCCCAAAAATTTCATGTATTTTCCAGATGAGCCACGATACGCTCGGCGAGCGCGCGGCTGATGCCGGGAACGGCCGTCAGATCTTCCGCGCTCGCGCGCTTGAGTTCCGTGAGACCGCCAAAGCGGGCGAGAAGTTGCCGGCGCCGCACGGGCCCGACGCCGGCGACACCGTCCAGCACCGATTCGAGCCGCCGGCGCCGGCGCTGGCGCCGATGCGCGGTGATGGCAAATCGGTGCGCTTCGTCGCGCAGCGCCTGGACCAGATGCAGCGCGGGCGAATCGGCGGTCAGCGGCAACGTCTTGCCCTGCGGAGCCAGCACGAGCCGATCCGCGGAAGCGCGCCGGCCCGCCCCCTTGGTGACGCCCGCGAGCCGGAGATTGTCCAGGCCCAGCCGGGCAAGCACCGCGTGGGCGCGGCGCACCTGGGCCGGGCCGCCGTCCACCAGCACCAGATCGGGCAACTCCGAGTCCTCCTCCACAAGCCGCCGGTAGCGGCGTGAGAGCACCTCGGCAAGTGCCGCATAATCGTCACCGGGTTTGGCCGTCTTGACCCGGAACCGCCGGTAGGATTCCTTTGCCGGCCCATTGCGATCGAACACCACACAGGAGCCGATCGCCGCCTCGCCGCCCGAGTGGCTGATGTCGAAGCACTCGATCCGCGCGAGCGTCCCCTCGGGCAGATCGAGCGCGTGCTCGAGCGTGGCATAGCGCGCGGCCAGAGTCGCGGCGGCACCGCTGCCGCGCGCCAGCGCCTCGCGCGCATTGGTTACCGCCAACGCGGAGAGCCGACGCAGCGGACCGCGTGCCGTGGCACGAAGGTCCACCCGGTGACCGGCGCGTTCGGCCAATGCCGCGGCCAGGGCCTCCGTCGCCGGCAGGCGCCGATCGCAGACCAGGCGCGGCGGAACATCCGCCTTGCGCTCCAGATAATGCTGCGTGATGAAGCCCTCGAGAATTTCGGCGAAACTGGTCACGGCACCCGCATCGAGGAGAAAATGGCGGCTGGCCAGGAGATGTCCGCCGCGCACCGGAAGCAGCGCGACGGCGGCCTTGGCGTCGTCCGCCGCGAGCGCAAGCACATCGCAGTCGGCAACGCCGGTCACGACATCCTGGCGGGCACGAATCCGCCGCAGCCGCCCGATCTGGTCGCGCAGCCGCGCGGCGCGCTCGAACTCGAGCGCCCCGCTGGCCGCCTCCATCTCCTTCGCGAGCGCGGCAATCACGCCCTCGTCGCGCCCTTCGAGAAAGGCAATGGCATGAGCGAGATCGCCCGCGTACTCGTCCTTGCCGATATAGCCGACACAGGGCGCGGAGCAGCGCTCGATCTGGTACTGCAGGCAGGGACGCGTACGATTCCTGAAGTACCGGTCCGTGCAGTTGCGCAGGCGAAAAGCATGTTGCAATTCCGCCAGGGTCGCCCGCGCCGCGCCCGCGCTGGGATAGGGCCCGAAACGCCGCGTGCCGGCGCGCTCGGGGCCGCGATAAAAGGAGAGACGCGGGAAGCCCAGTCCCGGCTCGAGTCGGATCCAGGGATAGCTCTTGTCGTCACGCAGCACAACGTTGTAGCGCGGGCGGTGGCGCTTGATAAGATTGCTCTCGAGGAGCAGCGCCTCCACTTCGTTTGCCGTGCGCGTGACCTCGACCCGATCCAGACGGCGGAGCATCGCCGCCGTCTTCGCATCCGCCGGGCGCTTGCCGAAGTAGGAACCCAGGCGCCGGCGCAAATCGCGCGCCTTGCCGACGTAGATCAGCTTCTCGCCGGCATACATGCGATACACGCCGGGGCCGTGCCCGACCGTGGCCAGAAATTCCCCGGGATCGAGCACACTCATATCAACTGCATATTCTGGTTCAACCGCAGAGCGCGCAGAGTTCGCAGAGCAGTCAGCGGGTATTCTCCGCGAACTCTGCGTTCTCCGCGGTGAAAATAAAAATCCAAACGTCAACCATTGTCAACACACAAGGCCTGGAGCGATCCTTCATGGGTGAGCTTGAGGGGTTCAGGGCATGTTGGCGATGACGGCCTCGCCGAAGCCGCGCGTGCCGACGAGCGTCGCGCCGGGGATCAGCTTCTGCAGGTGCTCCTCGACGCCTTTCTGCCCCGCGATGGCGCGCTTGGGCGCGCGGATCGCCTCGCGCAGCCGGGCGAGATCGTAGGTGAGAATCTTCTTCGCGATCGCCCCGGCGACGCCGTCGAGAATAAGCTCGGCGGCCTCCGTCCAGCCGAGGTAGCGGAGCATCATCTCGGCGGAAAGGATGATCGAGCCGGGGTTCACCCGATCCTTGCCGGCGAAATCCGGCGCCGTGCCGTGCGTCGCCTCGAACACGGCGAGCGCATCGCCCACGTTCGCGCCCGGCGCGATGCCGATGCCGCCGACCTGGGCGGCGAGTGCGTCGGAAATGTAGTCGCCGTTCAAGTTCAGCGTCGCGATGATGTCGTATTCTTCCGGACGCAGGAGAATCTGCTGCAGGAAGTTGTCGGCAATCACGTCCTTCACCACGATGCGCTTGCCGGTCACCGGATTCGCGAAGGCGAGCCAGGGACCGCCGTCGAGCGGCGCGGCGCCGAAATCCTCGCGCGCGACCTCGTAGCCCCAGTCGCGGAAGGCCCCCTCGGTGAACTTCATGATGTTGCCCTTGTGCACGAGGGTCACCGAGGTGCGGTCGTTGTCCACGGCATACTGGATCGCCTTGCGTACCAGGCGCTCGGAGCCCTCGCGCGACACGGGCTTGATGCCGAGCCCCGAACTCGCGGGAAAGCGAATCCGCTTCACCCCGAGCTCGCGCTGCAGGAAGGCAACGAGCTTCTGCGCGGCCGCGCTCCCAGCCGGCCACTCGATGCCGGCGTAGATGTCCTCGGTGTTCTCGCGAAAGACGACCATGTCGGTCGAGTCGGCGAGCTTGAGCGGCGAGTCCACGCCGGGAAAGTAGCGGATCGGGCGCACGCAGGCGTAGAGATCGAGCGCCTGGCGGATCGTGACGTTGAGCGAGCGAAAGCCCTTGCCGACCGGGGTCGTGAGCGGACCCTTGATCGAGACGACGAAACGCTTCAGGGCATCCAGCGTTTCCTCGGGCAAGTACTCGCCGCCATAACGCTCGGCGGCCTCCTCGCCCGCGAACGTCGGCATCCACGCGATCTTGCGTCTGCCATCGTAGGCGCGCGCCACCGCCGCCTCGACCACCGCCTGCATCACCGGCGTCACGTCCCTGCCGATCCCGTCGCCACGAATACACGGGATGATCGGGCGATCCGGCACCGCGATGCTGCCGTCCGGATTGGCCACAATCCTCTCACCCTCGGCGGGCACCTCGATATGTTGGTAATGCATGTTTTGAAACCGCCCGAATGGCCATAAATTTTACCAGCCCGACACCGGTTTCCACCCCGGAAGGCGCAGATCGAACCACCCTTTTCTTCTCTGCGGTCTCTGCGCGCTCTGCGGTGAAATCCAACCCGACTCGTGGCCGCCAGCGTATATTTTCACCACAGAGAGCACAGAGTACACGGAGAAAGAACCTTGGTTTTCCGGGTCGCCGCGCGCTTCGCCATGAACTGGTGGCCTGCCTGAAATCATTTTTTTACCGCAGAGAACGCAGAGTGCGCGGAGAGGAATTATTCTTGTCTTCTCTGTGTGCTCTGTGGTTAATCCGGATGTTTGTCCGATTGCTAAAGCAGGCCGCGTTCGGCGAAGGACACCGTCTCGCCCTCGCCGACGACGAAATGATCGAGCACACGCACGTCCACCAACGCCAGCGCGTCGGCGAGGCGGCGGGTGAGCCGGCGATCGGCGTCGCTCGGCTCGGCGACACCCGAGGGATGGTTGTGCGCGAAGATGACGGCAGCGGCGTTCCTCGCGAGGATGCACGCTCGCCCCGTCCAGCGTGCCGCGGAACAGCTCCTCGAACTCGATCATGCGATGGCGCGTATCGAGGTAAAAGCAGCAGAAAACCTCGTGCGGGCGATCGCGCAGGGTCGCAAGCAGGAACTCGCGGGTCGCGGCCGGGCTGGTGATCGCCGTGCCGCGCCGGATTTCCTCGGCCAGGTGACGGCGAGCCAGCGCGAGCGCGGCCTGAAGCTGCGCGTACTTGACTTCGCCGAGGCCGGGTATCCGGGTGAACTCGGCCACGTCGGCGGCAAACAGCGCGCGCAGCCCCTTGTGCAACACGAGCAACTCGCGGGCGAGATCGAGTGCGCTTTTCCCGCGCGTTCCGGTGCGCAGGAAAATCGCCAGCAACTCGGCATCGGACAGCGCCTCGGCGCCGCGCGCAATGAGCTTTTCCCGCGGGCGCTCGCCCTCGGGCCAATCGCGGATACTCATCGGTATCCCTCCCTGTACTACCCCAAGGCGCTACCATAGCAGAAATTTCGCCGCGATCCGACCATGGGCAAACTGCAAGGCAAGCACATCGTACTCGTCGTGGGCGGCGGCATCGCGGCCTACAAGGCGCCGGACCTCGTGCGCCGGCTCGCCGAGCGCGGCGCCGAGATGCGCGTCGTGATGACGCGCGGCGCCGAGCACTTCGTGACCGCGACGACCTTCCACGCCATCTCGCATCACCGCGTCTATCACTCGCTGTGGGACACCGACACCGAAAGTGGCATGGCGCATCTGCAACTTGCGCGCTGGGCCGACATGCTGCTCGTCGCGCCCGCCACCGCTAACCTGATCGCAGAGTTTGCGCACGGCCTCGCGGGCGATCTCGCCACCACGCTTGCGCTCGCGACCGACGCGCCGCTCGTGCTTGCGCCGGCCATGAATCAGCGCATGTGGCGACATCCCGCGACGCAAACCAACCTGGAAACGCTCGGCGCGCGCGGCGCGCGCGTACTCGGCCCCGCAGTTGGCGAGCTTGCCGAACACGAATCCGGGCCGGGGCGCCTGCTCGAACCTGCCGACATCGCCAAACAACTCGACGGCGCGGGCACTCTGGCCGGCAAGCGCGTGCTCATCACCGCCGGGCCAACCGAGGAGCCGATCGATCCGGTGCGCTTCGTCGGCAACCGTTCCAGCGGCAAGATGGGCTACGCCGTCGCCCGCGCCGCCCTCGATGCCGGTGCCGAGGTGACCCTCGTTTCCGGCCCGACCGCCCTCGCGCCGCCGCCCGGCGCCGAAACGATCCCCGTGCGCCGGGCCGCGGAAATGGCCGAGGCGGTGCGCGAACACATCGCCGATGCCGACCTGTTCATCGCCGTCGCCGCCGTCGCCGATTACACCCCGGCGCGGGCCGCCGCACAGAAAATCAAGAAAACCGGGGAAACGCTTACGCTCGAACTGCAACGCACACCGGACATCCTCGCCGAGGTCGCGGCCGGCAAGCCACGCCCCTTCTGCGTCGGCTTCGCTGCGGAAACCACGAGCGTCATCGAGCACGCCCGCGCCAAGCTGGAGAAGAAAAGGCTCGACCTCGTCTGCGCCAATCGCGTCGGCGATGAACATGCCTTCGAACGCGACGACAACGCCCTCGTCGCCATTTCCGCAAGCGGCGAAACCGACCTCGGCCACGGCCCCAAGCGCGTGCTCGCCGAGCGCCTGATCGCCCTCATCGCCGATCGCCTCGGCAGTCTCGACGCCGGTGGGAGCGAGCTTGCTCGCGATTCTTCGAGGCGCAAGTCAACCGCGAGTAAGCTCGCTCCCACACCGGATAAATGAACATTACGAAACATCTCCCGTGAGTAGTCGCGTCGAAGTCAAAATCCTCCGCCCCAACCTCATCGAAAAATGGGGACTCCCGCACTACGCGACCGCAGGCTCGGCGGGCCTGGATCTGCGCGCCGCACTCGAAGCCCCGCTCACGCTCGCGCCCGGCGCGACGGAGCTGATCCCGACCGGCATCGCGATCCACATCGGCGACGCCGGCCTTGCCGCGATGATCCTGCCCCGCTCAGGACTTGGCCACCGTCACGGCATTGTCCTCGGCAACCTCGTCGGCCTGATTGACTCCGACTACCAGGGCGAACTCATGGTCTCTACCTGGAACCGCGGCGACACCGCCTACAGCATCGAACCGGGCGAGCGCATCGCTCAACTCGTCTTCGTCCCCGTGGCCCACCCGAAACTCGCCGTGATCGAAGACTTCGCCCCCAGCATGCGCGGCGAAGGCGGTTTCGGCCACTCCGGCCGCCATTGAAGCAC
>CAZKOE010000078.1:0-10761 GCA_964554305.1 uncultured Gammaproteobacteria bacterium | reverse complement strand
TAGTGACGCCAACTTGAACCAAAATGAATGCCATCATTTTGCCCAACAAGTCGATCAACCTGACTGTTTTAACCGCTGGCGCGGTTAAAATACTTCCGCGCTTCGCGCTCTGGCGGCAGGTTAGCTCAGGCGTTACGTGCTCAAAACTGAACTTATAGGAAAGAGGCAATGATCAAACTTTGCATTCACACTGCCTTACTGGCGTTTGCCGTGACTGGGCTTGCCGCCTGCGCAAGTCAGAATTCCGGAAAGACCGGATTAGAGTTACTACCTCCAATTTCCAGTATTTCGCCTGGCGTCTCGCAGCAAGGGTCACTTGCCAACGCAAAACTTATAGCGGATACCGTTTCTGGGCTGGAAAAGTTATCGGGTCAGAAATTACAATCCTCAAAAATTTTGAAGTTCGTAATCCAAGAACCGGTAGGAACCCCGGGTAACAGAGCCTGGCGGGAGATGTGGGTTGTCCCGAATGTAGGGAACTACATCATAACCTTCAGCGAATACGGTCTTTCTGGTGCAAATTTCACAATTAAAGCGATGCATTGATGAAATGCGCACATAACAAATCGCCCAGCCTGACCGTCCCTGAGGGGCCGGCAGGTTGACTCAGGCGTTGGGCGTCAGTAGTGTCGCCGGTCGCAGACGAACAAATCATTGGCATATGCGATGCAAACTAATACTCCAGTTCAGTCAATCAAGGGATGGCGCTTCGCCCTACTCTGTGCTTTCCAAATCTGGGTGTCTCATGGCATCGCGTTTCTGTTTCACGAGTATGCGCATTCATTTCTGGCCGCCGCACTCGGCTTCAAGATCAACCCTTGGCTACTGCATTTCGGAACGCCGACGTTCGCTAACATCACGATTCTGTCGCAGGTTAACGAAAACGTCGATTTCGCGACAATTTATGCACAAGGCCATGGTTATCTTGCCGCGTTTATAGCGTTCGCGGGATTTGGCATTGGCAATGTCGTTTTGTACTTCTTCTGTCTTTGGCTTTTATTCACGTCAAAACTAACTCTAAAACCCCTATGGCGTTTGTTTTTCTTCTGGCTATGCCTGATGAATATAGGCAACTTTTACGACTATGTCCCCATCCGTACTTTCGCTCACTCTGGAGATATTGCCTACATGGCGCGCGGCTTGGGTTGCTCGTCATGGGTCATTTTAGTTGTGCTAGGAATACCCACGGCCTTGGCAATTTGGCATCTATTCTGGCGCCTCTTTCCGGCCACAATGCATCGTTCGTTTCCGAACGCTCCCTACAGGCAGGCTGTTCTTCGGATAACATCAATTGTGCTCATTTTCATCTTTTACGGCGGGGTCGGGCTTCTTTCCGATAATCTAGTCGCAAAAGGCATGGCGTTGGCTTCGATCTTTGGTGCATTTTGCGCAATCATCTACTTCGCACGCACACATCCTGGCCTGGGTACCACGCGTAATGCTAGAACCTGAACGCATGCAACGAAGCATGGTTACTACGCAGCCCGATCGCCCAACAGTTCATTGCAGAGGACGCCCCTGACGGGTCGCCGCTAAACTCAGGCGTTAGCACTCATGAAAAGCATCCTTATCACAGCCTTTACGTCCTTGGTGGCTATTTGTTTCGCCTGCCTATTGGCTTCTTGCTCTTCCGAACGTCAACAGGAAACCGTATGGCAGCCAACTCAAGCAGATTGTTCAAACCATTCACTTTGGCCGTCCTTGCTATGGTGGAACACCGCCCAATTATCGGCTGCCAGTTTTCGTTTGGCCATTCAATCAGATACAGGCCAAGGGCCAACCGTACTTGTAGTTTTGGACAGCGGAAAATCGCTTATATTGGGCCACCCGGGTAAGTCTCCATCCTTTATCGGGGCAGTTGGCGGGTCAAGAAAAACCTGCGTGATTCGTCTCCTGTTCAGTCAATATCCTGCTGCCACATCGGTCTACAACACACTCCGTCACAAATCCATTCCTTTAGGTTTTGATTTCGATCACTCAAACGGCATTACCGTTTTACATGCGCCAACCTATTACCTCGGATATTCGGATGGTCAAGGAAACCATAATCAATGGCGTTTCTGCGGAACGGACAATCCACTTCAAACAGTCATCAAAAATTCGATTAACGCGCTTAAGGGTTGTTGGAGCCCAGCTTTGAGGATGTATAATGAGCGCTGACAAGTCATCCAAGCGGACGCGATAAATCGCGTCGCTTGATTCAAGCGTTAGGCAAAAATGAGCATGATGGCAATGGCGTCACCAACACACATCTCAGGTGTCTTCCTGATTTCCAAAGACCCGATGCGTCTTGCGCGTTTCTACCAGCAAGTCATCGGGTTCCCGCTGGCCTATGATCATGTCGAAGAAGCGAATGGCGCAGATGGTGTCCGCCACTACGAATGTGACCTTGGCAGCGTTCATTTTGCTATTCATCCTCCACGCGACGGAAACGAGGGCCTCCGCAGCAACAATACGATGAGCTTTTCGATAAATGTTGAATCTTTGGATTCATATGCGTCGCGACTGCGTGACAAGGGTGTCGAGTTGTCATTCGGCCCACTCAATCTCGACTTCGGCAGGCTTGCTGGCGTTGTTGATCCCGACGGTAATACGGTCATGATTACGGAGCTGAAATGACTGCTTTGGCTAACTTCTCGGTCAACCGGACGCAAATCCCGTTACACGGTCTTTGCGCCGGTTACCTCAAGCGTTAGGCGGATTCAAGAATGTTCAAATTCACGGTAACATAATTGGAAAGGTATCGACAATGGACAACGGAATGAAGAAACCGGCCCAGGCACCCGAAGACTTGCAGTGCGCCTTTGTACCACTTGCGAACGCGGGTAACGTTGAGGGATTGGTAGCGCTGTACGAGCCCGACGCGTTATTGGCAATTCCCGATGGCAAGGTGGCAATTGGAGCGGAAGCTATTCGTGCTGTTTATGCCGAGCTACTCGCTAATCGGCCGCAGTTCGAGCCGGGGGAACATCAGCCGGTATTGCGTCACGGCAACTTGGCGCTCACGTCGTCGCGTCTGAAAGATGGCACTGTAACGGCGGAAGTCGCCCGAAAGCAGCCGGACGGCACGTGGCTCTGGGCAATCGATCAGCCAAGCATTGCCAAGTCGGTTGTAAAAAGTGCCTAACAATGCGTTGCACCTGACCGTTATTAAAGCTGGTACTTTAAGGGCTTCCTCCGCAGCCTCCGGCTGCTCCAACGGCGCCTTTCTAATAGACCATGATGGCAATAACGTTGAGGCTGGAGTATATGGGTAATTGCCGGAAGCAAGCGTACCAGTTGGCGCTGGCGCTTAACGATTTGCTTCGGCCGGGCGTCATTCCGCTACGCGGGTCGCTGGTGGTTGTGCTCAAGCGTTGGGCCGCACAATTCATGACGTCGCAGTCACCAATTCACGTCCCGTAGAAGAAGAGATCATATGGCCAAGCTAGTGTTCGGAATGAACCAGTCCCTCGACGGCTACGTAGACCATATAGCATTTGCGCCAAACCCCACGCTCTTCCGCCATTTCACCGAGGAAACTCAGCAACAGACGGGCAGCATCTACGGCCGCCAGATGTACGAGATCATGCGTTACTGGGACGACGATCATCCCGAATGGGGCGCAGAGGAACACGCCTTCGCGGCAGCATGGCGAAATCTGCCGAAATGGGTCGCCTCGCGCTCATTGCACTCGGTCGGCCCCAACGCCAAGCTTGTTGGGGAAGATTTTGAGGGGACAATTCGCAAGTTGAAGGCCGAGCGCGACGGGGAGATTGAAGTTGCTGGTCCGGACCTGGCAAGCACCCTTACAGGACTTGGCCTGATTGATGAGTATCGAATCTATTTGCACCCCATCGTGCTTGGTCACGGCAAGCCGTACTTCGTCGGCACTCGTCCGCCGCTCCACCTAAAAGCCCACGATCGGATTTGCGAGGATGTGCTTAAATTAACCTATGTTCCAGCTTAGTTTCGTAACTCGCCAATTGGCGGCGACTCAACAATTCGCTGCGGCCGACCGTCATCCCGCTACCCGGATTGTCGGCGGCTGAGTTCATGAGTTTGGTCATATCCACGATGAATGAAAAGCGAGCTTTCTTGTGTGCATATGATTACGGAACGGGCGGTGTCTGGTTCAGGATCAACACGTCGAGTTCAGATGAGGTTGAGGAGAGATTTCCTGATTTCAAGGTTGTTGATGAACGGCTGTCTTGGATGACAGATGAGATATATGATGGCACTGTAATGAACCCAGCGGTTGGCTCTCCTATTTCATCTACGCCAAGCAACGTGAATCTGAAGGGAAATGGCCGTTCGGGTTCCGTGGTACAATGATGGTGTAACCGAGTACTGTACAATATGGCGTGCGCCGTGTCGGAAATAGCTTCTCGACACCATGGTTTGGTGGATCCGTCTGGTGTGCCGATCCCTGTTGAAGAATTAAAGGGCGAAGGCCAATCGAACATTGATCAACCTGATGAATTTTTGGAGAGGTATAGAAAAAATAATGCCTAACATTGCGCCGAACCTGATCGCCCCTGTCGGGCCGGCAAGGTGACTCAAGCGTTAGGTCGCACAAAGAGGTCCGTGCTATGCTCACAGGTTCATGCCACTGCGGGGCAGTGAAGATTCAAGTCTTGCGGAAGCCGCGGACGCTCACTAGCTGCAACTGTTCAATCTGCCGTCGGCAAGCAGGACTTTGGAGCTACTATGATAAGAGCAAGGTGAAGATCGTTGCCCGCAAAGATGCGCTGGATCGTTACGTTTGGGGTGACAAATGTCTTGCACTTTATAGATGTGCTAATTGCGGCTGTGTGACGCATTGGCGCCCCATCGGTCGAGCCGGTACCAAAATGGGCGTTAACTTCCGCAATTTTGACCCGTCCGTGATTGAGTCAACTCGGGTTCGGAGGCTGGATGGTGCCAATACCTGGAAGTTCTTGGACTAAACGGCACACCGGTCATGCGGTGGCGCGTGTGCGACCTGGCAATTCACTGCAGCCGGCCGTCAGTCCACTACTCGGACTGCCGGAGTCTGAGTCCCGGCGTTAGAGGGTATGCCATGCGTTATAAACTCAGTGCAACAGTCGTTCTTCTTTTCTTGACTCCCTTCGTGGTTGGATCGGCACCAGCACGCCGGCGCACAACCACGATTGGGACGAATCGTTTGACGTGGTCAAGGGCCAGGTCACGTCCAGTTGGGGCGGCGAGACCACTTTGTGCCCGCCGGAAGTGGCGGAAGTCATTCGGATATTGGGCGAGCACGGCGTCAACGTCCGGCTGTAGGGCTGTCGAAGTTCTGTGTTGATACCCTTTTGGAGGCATTATGAACTTTATTCGACGCACCATCGATCTGGCCCGGGAAAATGTCGAGCGGGGTGGGCGCCCGTTCGCCTGCCTCATCGTCAAGGATGGAGAGATTCTTGCCGAGTCGGCCAATCAGGTCGCGCAGACGCACGATCCGACGGCTCATGCGGAGGTTTGCGCGATCCGGAAAGCCGCGGCGAAGTTGCAGTCCGAGCACTTCACCGGCTGCGCGTTCTATCTGCTCGCCCATCCCTGTCCGATGTGTCTGGCCGCCATGTACTACTGCAGCCCGGACCGAGTTGTCTTCATCACGACCCGCGATGACTACGCGCCCTATTACGTGGACGACCGCAAGTACTTCACGCTATCCACCTTCTACGACGAAATCGGCAAACCCTGGGACAAGCGCCGCATGCCGATGTTTCATGAGCCCGACCCGGGCGGGATCGAGGTGTACGAGCGCTGGAAGGAGTTGAACGGATAGCCGATCTCGCGGGCGATGCGGTTCGGGGCTGGCGCTGTTTCGGTCTCTGCTTCTTCCCCTTGAAGGGGAGAGATTTAGGATTACACGCGGTGCATTGGCGCTGCCTTACGACACGGATTGATTCGGGCATTTATAGATTCGGCGAGTAAACAGTATCAAGCGGCGAGTATCTGGAAACCGACGAATACTCTCCCTCGTCATTCCCGCGCAGACGCATTGCTGTCCGGGGAAAATCGGCATTGTGTTCGGAAACGCAATAACAGGACCCACTTTCACCGTAGACCGGCAAATTAAACTCGAGTTTGGAATTACCGTCGCTCCCGCGGAGGCGGGAGCCTAGTATGGGAACGAATCCCGCTCTACGAGCGGGATGCATCATGAACTGGATACCCCCCACGCCTTCGCGGGGGCAGGCTCTTCGCGGGCGTGACAAGGAAAGGTGTGCTTCCGGAGTTTCCCCGGACAGCAGTGCGCGCAGGCGGGAACCGGAGGCCGGAAGCCGAAGACCGGAGACAACAGGCGCATCGTGCATGGCCCGAAGGGCGAGCGACTCTTGTCGCGAGTCATCCAGTTTGGAAAGCGTCCCGGTCGCAGGCCGGGATTCGCAATACAGACTGGACTCCCGCCTTCGCGGGGCAACGATTGTTGATACTATTTACGAGCTTGCTCAATAGTGACAGGAGGTTCATGATGAGACGGCTGTGGACAATCATTGGGGTTGGCGATGTAGCCGCGAGCTTCAAGTGGTATCAATCGCTGTTGGGCCTGCCGGAAACGGAGCCCGCCCACGACTACTTCGGACAGATCCGCGACGAGGACGGCACGGTTCTGCTTTGTCTTCACTCCTGGGGCGCTCACGAACATCCGTCCCTGACGAGCCCCGATCGTGCGGAGCCCGGCAACGGCCTGCTGTTGTTTTTTCGCGTCGATGACTTCGATCTGTCGCTGAAAAACGCACGTGCACTCGTCGCTCGGCTTGAAGAGGAGCCGCACCTGAACCCGAATACGGAAACGCTGGAGTTCGCGCTTCGTGACCCGGATGGGTATTACGTCATGGTCAGCGCACTGTCTGCGGACCGATTGCGCTTTTGAAGCGGCGCCAGGGAAAATAGAAATACCGCGGCTTCGCCGGCCTTTCGCCGAATTGCCGACAAACCGCGGTTTGCGCTGGGCACCGCGCCGTTGCCCGATGACGCCATGCAGCGGGAATTTCTCCGTGGGTATCGGGAGCCGCCGGAATCCGGTCGACGGCGTTCAAGTCGTATAGTAGACAGGTTCCCATTCAATTCGGAGGTAGCAACATGCCGGAAGAGTCCAGGGTTTCCGGCGCCGGCGAGTTTCTGCTCGGCGGCGAATTGCCGATCGACCGTCTCGGTTTCGGCGCGATGCGCGTCACGGGCGAGGGCATCTGGGGCGAGCCGCCCGATCGCTCGGAATGTCTGCGCACGTTGCGGCGGGTGCCGGAACTCGGCATCAACTTCATCGACACGGCCGATGCCTACGGGCCCGAGGTGTCCGAGCGCCTGATCCGCCAGACGCTCCATCCCTACGACGGCCTCGTCATCGCCACCAAGGGCGGCCAGGCTCGCCCGGGACCGGATAAATGGATTCCCCTCGGGCGCCCCGAGTACCTGATTCAGCAGGCGCATCTGAGCCTGTGGCGACTCGGATCGGATCGGATCACGCTGTGGCAGTTGCATCGGATTGATGCCAGGGTGCCGCGCGACGAGCAGTTCGACGCGATCAAATCGCTGGTCGACGAGGGTCTCATCCGCTACGTCGGGTTGAGTGAAGTCAAGGTCGAGGAGATCGAAGCGGCCACAAAGTTTTTTCCCGTGGCGACGGTGCAGAACCGCTACAACAGCCGCGATCGCCGCTACGAAGATGTGCTGGATTATTGTGAAAAGCATAACATCGGCTTCATTCCCTGGGCGCCGCTGAACGCCGGCCGCTTCGCCAGGCCCGGCTCGCCGCTCGAGGAGGTGGCCCGCCGCCATGGCGCGACGCCGAGCCAGATCGCCATCGCCTGGCTCCTCAAGCGCAGCCCCGTGATGATCCCGATTCCGGGCACCTCAAAGGTCGCGCATCTGGAAGAAAACGCGGCGGCGGCCGATATTGCCCTGAGCGACGAGGAGTTCGCCTCCCTGGGCCGCAAGCGCCCGGATGCCTGATCGGGGCGCGGCGGTTTTGCTTCAGTCCGTGCGGTAGCCCGACGCGGTGCCGGGCGCGGGAACATGCTTGGTGCCTGCAAGCTCGGCGGCCGTCAGCGTGATGTCCTTGCGGGCGAAATACTTGAACCAGCCCCAGTTGCCGTATTTCCGTTCCAGTTGTGGCAGTACGGCCTTTACGAGAGCGGCGCCGGATTTACCTGTCTTTTGCGCCGTGGACACGGTCTTGCGCAGCGTGACGAGGTAATCGCGGAATGCGCGCACGTCGGCGGCCGTGCCGATCTTGCCGTGGCCGGGCACGAAGGTTGCGTCGGGATAGTCCTTGAGGTAGACGCCGTTGCTGGCGATCTGTTCGCGGGTGTTGGCATCGATCAGGTTGGGCAGGGTGTGGTTCCAGAAAATGTCGCCCGTGAAGACGACGCGGGCGTAGGGAATGACGACCGTCGAGTCGCTGCCGGTGTGACCTTCGAGGGTGCGTACGACGATCCTGCGGTCGCCGAGCCAGATTGTGATGCCGTGCTTGTACGTGATCGACGGCAGGCCCAGCGTCGCGACGAAATGTTCCTGTTTCGCGGTCGGATGGGGGCCGAAGAACTTGAGATTCTGCGTGCGCTCCCAGGAGCGCACGTTCTGTTGCGCCATCACCACGGCACCTGCGGCCGCAAACACGTTGTTGCCGGCCGTGTGATCCAGGTGATAGTGTGTGTCGATCACGTAGCGGATCGGCTTGTCGGTTTTCTTGCGAATGCTCGCGAGCATGGCCTCGGCCACGGCAGGATCCTCGAAGGTATCTATTACCAGCACGGCGTGCGGGCCGATCACGAAGCCGGCGTTGGCGCCGGCGGGACTTTGGGGCGGCGAGATAGCGGCCCACACGCCATGTCCGAGGTCGTGCAGCGTGAAGTAGGATTCGGGAGCGTTGGCGGCGCGCGCGGCCGGCCATGCCGTGGCAAGCAGCAGAGCGAAAACGAGCAGGGATTTTCGCGGCATGGTCAATACCTCCGAAGCAGCGAGCCCGTGACATTCACGATTGGCAACGAAGGACTCATGCTAGCGCAAAACCCGCGGTTCCGGTCGCGCCTCCCGAAGATTCAGGTGCCGGGGAAGTGCGGGCGCAGGCTGTAGTAGATCTCGGCGACGAAGCGCCGGGCGCCCTTGCCCTGCTCGAGGCGGTCCCACTTCGCATCGAGCGCGGCGGTGGGGCGCGCGGCCTGGATTTCGGCGAGCGTCCTGCCCGCATCGACCATCTTCTTGATCTTGTCGCGCATCGCGGTAAGCATGTCGCGGTAACGAACGAGCGCCGCCTTGTCGGCGAGCGGGCCGTGGCCGGGAATGATGACGGTTTTCGCGCCGATCCGCCGCAGGATCCAATCGATATCGGCGGTCGTGCCGCCGACGCTGCCGCCCGTGTCCACGTCGATGTAGGGGTACATGCCGTTGAAGAAGATGTCGCCCGTCGCGATGACGTTGGCCGGCTCGAACATGACCACGGAGTCGCCGTCGGTATGCGCCGGCGGGAGGTGCACGACGCGTACCGTCTGCCCGTCGAAATGCAGGGTCAGTTTGTGCTCGAAGGTCATCGTCGGCCACTTCCGGGCCGGAATCGGTCGCGGTACCGAGCCGCCGATCGGCGGGCGTTGCACCTGTTCGAGCCGCGCACGCACCCGGGCTTGCGCGATGATGGTGGCGCCGGCCGCGCGCATTGCGCCGTTGCCGCCGGTGTGATCCTCGTGGTAATGCGTATCGATAACGAACCTGGGGGCATCGCCGCCGAGGGCCTCGAGCTTTTTGAGTATCTCGGGGACGAAGGGCGCGAATTCGGCGTCCACAAGGAGCGTTCCGTCATCTCCGATGAGCGCCGTGGTATTGCCGCCGGCTGCGTGCAGGTACCAGATGCCGGGCGCCACCCGTTGCGCCGTGACCGGCGGAAGCCCGGGGCTTCCCTTGTGCGCCGCCGCCGGGGTGGCGGTGGCCGTCATGAGGGCGCCGAGCGCCATGATCCAAAGCCCCGATCGTTTCATCCCTGCTCCTCTCCGGCGCCTTGCCGCCGGATGCTGCTCATGCAAGAAGGCATGATACTTCGTGGCGCCCGATATTGCTGCGCCCGAATAGGTATCCGGCCGGCAGAATCCCGGCAGAGGTACCATAGAAAGATATTTCTGACGGAGGATCTGGTGATGTTCAACCGTATCGGCACGTTTTTTCTCCTCGGCGCGGGTGCATTATTACTGGCGGCGGGCGCCCGGGCCGGGCCCGTTCCTTCCAGCGGCAGCAGCGCGACGCTGCTCCAGGACGCCGTCAACGGCGGGTGGCGTTCGGCGGCGCACAAGGCGCGCGATCGGTATCGCCATCCGATCAAGACGCTGGAATTTTTCGGCATCGAGCCGGACATGACGGTGATCGAACTGGATGCGGGCGGCGGTTGGTATACCGAAATTCTCGCGCCGTTTCTCTATGCCCACGGCCACCTGATCGAGCCCACCGTACCGGCCGATGCGAGCAAGTATGCGCTGCGCTCGGCCAAGCGTTTCGAGGCGAAGCTCAAGGCGGATCCGAAGGTTTACGGGCACGTCGAGCGCGGTTTGCCCTGGGCGCCGCGAAAGGGCCAGGTCAAGCTCGGACCGGACAACTCCGCCGACATGGTGTTGACCTTCCGCAACGTGCACGATTTTCTGAACGCCGGCCCTGCGGTGCTTGCCGCGATCTTCAAGTCCGCCTACGACGTCCTCAAGCCGGGCGGTGTCTTCGGAATTACCGATCACCGCGCGATGCCTTATGCGAATGCGGCGGTGGTCGCAAAGGAGTATCACCGCATTACCAAGG
>CAZKOE010000077.1:0-10830 GCA_964554305.1 uncultured Gammaproteobacteria bacterium | reverse complement strand
CGGCGCCGAAGGCCACGCTCTCGGGCAAGGTCAGTGACGGCTCGGGACACGGCTATCCGCTGTATGCACGCATCCAGGTCGAAACCAAAGCCCTCGGGCAGGTGGCGAGCACCTGGACGAACCCCGAAACGGGAAAATACAGCCTGGCACTGCCCAAGAACTTCGACTATACCCTTAACGTGACGTCGGCGCTTGCCGGCTACCACGCTGCTTCGACGACTTTGACACTTGCTGCCGATGCCACAAAAAACTTTGCCCTGACCGTGACTGATGCCTGCACGGCGCCCGGTTACGTATTCAGTAACGGCGGCGGGTTCGGCGAGGATTTCAACAATGGTGTGCCGCCGTCGGGATGGACCGTAACCAACGCCATCAGCGGCTCGCCGATTATATGGCAGACCAATACGTACTGGGGAGATGACAACTACACCGGCGGAACCGGCATGGCGGCGGAGTCACGCAGCGATTGGAGCGATGTGGTTGGCAATTATTCGGGACCTCATGATACATCGCTGGTCACCCCGCCGATTTCGGTGGCGTCGCTCAACGGTACGTTCCTGCGCTACAAGGCAAACTTTGATGCTTTCATAAGCGATGTGCTGGACCTCGACATCAGTACCGACGGAGGCAATAGCTGGACGACGATCCTGAATTGGGATACCGGTTCGCACGGTGTCGTTTTCGGTCTCCCGGGCGAGAACGTGCAGGTCAACCTCGCGCCCTACCTGCCAGCCAACGGTACGTTTGAACTGCGCTGGCGCAACTATAATACTCCGAGCTTCACCAATGTGCAGATGTACGCGCAGGTCGACGACGTCGTGATCGGCTCGTGCGAACCGAGTCCCGGGGGGTTGATCATGGGGCAGGTAAAGGATGCGAACACCGCCGAGGGGATCGTCGGGGCTCATATCGTGGACGATCAGGGCCCGAACACCGACACGGTGGACAATCCGGCTGATCCGAATTTGCCAAGGGGGTTCTACCTCTACTTCGCCTCGCCGGGCACTCATCATCTGACCGTTTCCGCCTTGCATTATTCGTCCGCAAACGCCAGCGTTTCGGTGGCTAACGACGAGATTGTCAGCCAGAATTTCGCACTGGATGCGCCCCGTCTCGAGGCGACCCCGGATGGCTACAACCTGCACGTAATGGTGAACAGTTCCGCCACCGCCTCACTTGCCCTTGCCAATACCGGCACCGACAGAGGCTCCTTCCGCGTCATGACGATAAATGCGCCGCCGCCGCCTACAGCGGGCGGGACGAGTGCATCGGTGATTCGCATTCCGGTCAAGGACCCGATGCTTACCAAGCAAAGCATCGCGTCGATTCGGGCTCGTGCGATGCGGGCGGGGCGCCCATTCACGTCGGTACGCGCGGTGCAACCGCGGGCCGCGAGCGGAGCATGGAACTACATTTCGCCTTATCCCACTCAAATCGGGGATAACGCCGCGGCGCGTGATCCTGCGACCGGCAAGGTTTACAGCGTGGGGGGCACCAAGGCAAACGGTGCCGGTGCCGGTAGCGGGAAAGAGGCCTATGTCTACGATCCCGGGACGGATGCCTGGTCGCCGTTGCCGGATGCCCCGGTGGGCCGCGACGCTGGGGTGGCAGCATTTTTGTACGGCAAATTCTACGTGGTGGATGGCTGGGGCACCTCGGCCACGGGCGACCCGGTGGCTGAAGTGGACATTTACGATGCGAAGAAGGGCACCTGGAGCACCGGTACACCGAATCCGGTTCCGGCTGGTGGCGGCGCGGCCGCGGCGATGTTGAACGGTGCCCTGTATATCGTGGGTGGTTGCAACGATGGTGTCTGCGGCGCTCCGCTGAACGCGGTACAGGTTTATCACCTCGGCTCTGACAGCTGGAGTTCGGCAGCCGATTATCCACAGGCTGTGGCCTTTGCCTCCTGCGGCGCCATTGACGGCAAGCTCTACTGCGCCGGTGGTGTGGGCTCGGGATCCAAACCGCTCGACTCGGGCTATGTGTACGATCCTGCCACGGACAGTTGGTCGCCGATCGAGAATATGCCCGACGGCCTGTATGCCTCATTCTACACGGCGGCGAACGGTTCGCTCCTGATTGCGGGGGGATTCGCGAATGCCGTAGTCACAAACGAGGGATTTGCCTACGACCCGCAGACCGACAGTTGGAGTGATCTGCCGCCATTGAACCAGCCCACGGCTCGCGGGGGCCATGCCTGTGGCCTGTATCAGCTCGGCGGCTTTACCTCCATTACAGCCGTGGGGTCGACACGCACGGACATTTCCGAAGTGTTGCCGGGTTATGTGCAGGATTGCGGCCAACCGCCAAGCATCCCGTGGTTGACCGTTGCCCCGCAAGCCGGAACGTTGCAGGCGGACGCCAAGGTGAACATGGGACTCACCTTCAATGGTGACGGGCAAAAAGCGTTCACGATCTCGAAAGCCTATTTGAGCATCATCGGCAATGCGCCTTATGGGGCGCAGGTCGTGCCGCTCACGGTCCACTGGGATCCGGAACCGGTTGGTTTGGTGCTAACCGGCGAGGCGAGCCCTGACCCGTTGCAGAAGGGCGGCAATCTTGCCTATACACTGACGGTTCTGAATAAGAAAACTCCGAATAATGGGACGGCTACCGAGACAGTATTGACTTACAAACTACCGGATGGCGTGAGCTATGTCGCCTCCAGCGGCGACGCCAGTTGTACTCTGCCGCCGGTGAGTTCTTCGCCGACGCCCGGGGTGGCTACCGGTGGGCAGTCCGGTGTAGTGGCCTGCGATTTTGGCACCTTGGCGCAGGGGGCCTCGAAGACCGTGACGATTGCGGTGCGAGCCAATCAGGCCGGCACACTCGACAGTCATTTTGCCGTCAGTTCGCGCGAGCCCAACGACTCCGATCAAAGCGCGCTCGACATCGAGACTACCGTGATCGGCACGGCTGATGTGAGAGCCAGCGCTGCCGGCGGCACCACGATTACCGAAGGCAGCGCCGGCCCGATCAAGCTCGCGGTAGCCAACGCCGGGCCGGATCCCGCCACGGACGTTCAGTTCAAGGTGAGCGCCGGGGGGAATGTGAAGCTCACGGGGGCGAGGAGCAGCCAGGGCAGTTGTACTGTCTCGGGATATGGGGCCTACACTTGCGAGCTTGGAGAGATTGCGGCGAATGGCAAGGTTGAGGTGACGCTGACCGCCTTTGGCACCAGCGCCGGGACGACGACGGTGCAGGGGCAGGCGCTCACCAGTGCGCACGACCCGGATCAGGCGAACAACGTGACCGCGGCGACGGTGACGGTGAAGGCGGCGAGCAGCGGAGGCGGCAATAACAACGGCGGGGGTGGCGGTGCCTTGGGCTGGTTTGCGCTGGCCGCGCTGCTGGGCCTCGCACTCGCGGGTGCCGGGGGGGCGAGGGCCCGGAAGAACTGAAGCGTTCCCCTCTTTGGAGGGAACCGGCGGGGGTGGCCAGCGGCTCGGTCACCCCCGTTTTATTTGCCCGCAAATCGCGGAATCCTTGAGTCGTCGTGGAGCCGGCACGCCTGCCCGTGGCCAAGCCCTGAATGCCGCTGCACACACAAGTAAGGATTCTGCGTTACTCTAAGTTTTTACCTTTTCCACTGGTTATGGCTGGATCTCGAATAGGAGGTACTGAAACACACTCGCTGGGGGCTCTGGGGATCAGTGAGTCCGAGGAACGCGCGTATCGGTGGCTTTTGGCCCATTCGGGCGCGACCGCGCGGGATTTGGCTCAAGCGCTGTCGCTTTCGCCACGCAAAGCCCAACAATTGCTTGAGGCGATCGAATCCAAGGGATTAACTACTCATTCACCGGAACGCCCTCGCCGTTATCTGCCTTCCTCGCCTGATATGGCTTTGCGCGCGCTGTTTCTTCGGCAACAGGAGGCTCTATTAGGGACGCAACTCGCTATCCAGGAACTTCAGGAAAAGGTTAGTGAAGAGCAACGTCGCGGTGAGGAGGAGCAAGTGGTCGAATTGATCACAAGCCACGAAGTTGAGCGTCAGCTTTTCGAGCAACTGTCAACGTCGGCGGAAGGCGAAATTCTCACTCTGCTGAGGCTGCCTATGCTGATATCACGCCTGAATGCACCTGCTGAGGATCGAGTCCCACAGCATAAGGCACAAGCGAGAGGCGTACATTACCGGACCATCGTGGATGAAGCGTTTCTGAAAGAACCTGGAGCCGTGCAGTTTACACGTGAGGATATGAAATTGGGTGAAGAGGTGCGAGTGATTTCGCAGTTGCCGTTTAAAATGGTACTTGCCGATCGGCGCATAGCTCTCATTCCGCTTAATTTGCAACGGCCCGATAGCCCGGCTCTTCTGGTCCGCTCTTCGACTCTGCTCGATGCGTTGCACGCGTTATTCGAACTTCTTTGGGAGCGGGCATCACCCATCTCTCTATCTCGCGAAAATAAACTGCAGATTGGTCGCCCTGATTCGCAATTAAACGAACAAGCCCGGGAGTTGATCTCCCTTATGGCCGCCGGCCTTAACGACAAGCGTATGTCCTACGAATTGGGGATTACCATCCGTACGCTCCAACGGCGGGTAACTGAATTGATGCAAACGCTCGGTGCCCGCACGCGCTTTCAGGTTGGCTGGCTCGCCGCTTTACATTTGGCAGCCGCTGGCGCCATACCGGGTGTGAAAATTCAGCCGCAAAAGTAGCGGTTTTATGGCACATGGAGGAATGTATTTCAGGCTTCGAACCTCATGTCTCATTTATGAAATTTCATAAATAGGACATGAAAAACCGTGGACAACCTCAATTTGTTTTGGGATACTGACAACCTTGGGTTCGGTGGACGGATCCTTTTGGGCGCTTTTGCGCAACTTTGCCAAATCAATTCGAGAGGTGTTAGCCATGAACCGCAGATTGCTCGCGGCCACGCTTGGCTTCTTCATGCCGATGATTTTCGTCGGAACTGCCTTTGTCTCTGCATCCTTCGCCTCGCCGAGCCATGCGGTGGCACAAAACAAGCCTTCGGGGCTCACTATCCGGGGCATCGCCAATGCTCATGCCAGCGGGACACGGGCCCGCCTGGTGGTGATGCAGTCGCAAAGCAGCGTCGCATTGCTCCAGAAGGCAACCGAAATCGGTCCGCACGCGACCGATTCGAACATCGAGATCACGATAGGTCTGAAGCTTCGCAACGAGGCGAAGCTCAAGAGTTTTCTCCAGCAGGTGCAGAACGCGGCGAGCCCCGTCTATCATCAATGGTTGACCCCGAAAGAGTTCACCGAGCGTTATGGGCCGAGCAAGGCCCAGGTGACCCAAGTGGTGCAGTTTCTCAAATCCCACCGCATTAAGGTGAGAAATGTCTCATCCAATCGTATTCTGATCCACACCGAAGCGACGACTGCGGCCTACGAGCAAGCCTTCGGGATCGAGATCAACGACTACAAGCTCGAGGGACGTAGCTTCTACAGCACCACCGACAGCCCCAGACTGCCGCGCGAGATTGCGCCCTTGGTAACCAATATCCTGGGGTTGAACCACGGCGTGCAAATGCGGCTACATAGCTTTTTCAAGCCATTGGGAAGCGCGGTGGCGAGAGGCGCGTCGCCGCACGACGTCACGGCGCCTCCGCCGTCGCTCACGAGTTTCAGCCCCCTGCAGATCGCGCAAGCCTACGATTGGCCGAACATCACCCATGCGACCAATGGCGCAGGAGTCACGGTGGCGATCTTGACTGCAAACAGTTCGTGGGTCGCGTGGAATGAGTCGCCTCATATCTTCTGGGGCGCCTATGGCCTCCCCGATCATGTCGTCAATGTCATTCCCGTGGATGGCGATGACGCCAATATCGGAGGCATGGCTGAGACGCTGCTCGATATCGAAATGGCTGGCGCGATGGCGCCCGGCGCCGCACTGAACGTCTATGTGGCCGCCGATCGGAAATTGCAGACGTTTGTGGATATGTATAACCAGTTCGTTACCGACGACACCTCTGACGTAATGACAACGAGTTGGGGCTGGCCCGAGGCCGACGGCAGTGTGGCCGTAACCACCGACCAGATTTTCATGCAGGCGGCCGCCCAGGGTATCTCCATGTTTGCCGCGGCCGGCGACGCCGGCTCGGGGGATGGTACCGGACGGGACATCGTCGCGGACTATCCTTCCTCTTCGCTTTATATCACGGCGGCCAACGGCACGCAACTCAGCATTTCGGATCTGGAGGGAACCTACGGGAGCGAGGTCGTGTGGAACGATGCCGACTGCTTTCACCAGGGCCCGGGCTCGACTGGCGGGGCGATCAGTCATCTCTTCGAGAGGCCGGGTTGGCAGCGCGGACCGGGTCTTCCGCAAGACGTGGACATGCGCATGAACTCAGGCATTGGCTTGACTGCCAGTTGCAGCCACCCGATGGTTGTCTATAACGAGGGGTGGCAGGTCTCCGCCGGCACCAGTGCGGTAGCGCCCATGCTCGCCGGCCTTTTTGCCGTCGCGGTGAGCCGGAATGGCGATGACCGGCTGGGCCAATCCAATTCCCTGATTTACGCCGATGCCAACGTCAATTACAGCAGCGATTTTCACGATGTAACCGCCGGCAGCAACGGTGCGTTCGAGGCCGGGCCCGATTGGGATCATCCGACCGGCTGGGGCAGCGTGAACGCGGCGCGTTTAATCGCACATGTGGCAGTTTCCGGTGCCAAAGGCACGCTTGAGGGTACCGTGACCGATGCGGCGAGTGGTTCGCCCGTCGCCGGTGCCAGAATAACGGTGGGTAATCTGCAAATTGTCAGCGCTGAAGATGGCACTTACTCGACGGTTTTACCGGCGGGTGATGCCACCGTGACGGTGAGCGCTTTTGGTTACGGGAAAACCTCCGCTTCCGTGCACATCAGCGACGGTGACACCGTTACACAGAATTTTGCACTGACAGCGGGGCCAAAGGCCGCGCTTTCCGGCAAGATCACCGACGGCTCGGGGCATGGCTATGGACTGTATGCCGACATCAAGGTGAGCACGGCCGGCTTCGGTCCGGTTGCCGAAGTGTGGACCGATCCGGAGACCGGGAAATACAGCGTGAAGCTGCCGAAGGGTTTTGACTACAAGGTTCAAGTGGCTGCTGCCTTTGACGGCTACAAGGCAGCGTCGGAGGATATAACGCTTTCAGGCAATAAAGCCAAAGATTTTGCACTAACCGTCACACAGACTTGTTCGGCGCCTGGATACTCCTTCCTCGGCCCAGGTGGTTTCAGCCAGGACTTTAACGGCAGCGTCTTTCCGCCCGACGGGTGGACAACGATTAACGCCATCGCCGGGTCGCCGCTCAAGTGGAAGCTTAACACCGGATACGACCAGAACAATATAACCGGTGGCACGGGCACGGCTGCAGATGCTCGTGGCGCATCGTTCCCGGAAGGGTACTTCGGTCCATTCGACAACTCGCTCGTCACCCCGCCGATACATGTGGACTCTTTAAACGGCACCATACTCAAGTACAAGGCCAATTTTGGCAATCCGACCGACACTACCAAACTGGATTTGGATATCAGCAAGGATGGTGGTAATACGTGGACCACCGTCTTGCACTGGCAAGAAAGTCATGGAAAGCTTTACAACCTTCCGGGCGAGAACGTCAGGGTCAATCTCGCGCCATATGTAACTGCCGGCGACACTTTCCAGCTGCGCTGGCGTCATTACAATAACAGTAGTTCCTTGTACTACGCTCAAATCGACGATGTTGTAATCGGCGCTTGTGCGCCGCTGCCTGGCGGCCTCGTCGTGGGGGAGGTCATCGACGGCAATACCGGCTCCGGCATTGCCGGAGCCCATGTGGACGCCGACAATGGCGTGGGCGGCGATACCGTGGCCAATTCGGCGGACCACAATGTTGGTCATCCCAATCCCCTCTATCTCTTTTTTCTCCCCAAGGGAAAATATGTCTTGACTGCCACCGACGTTAATTACTCGGCGGCGACCGACCAAGTCAGGGTGGCTGACAACCAGGTGATACGCACGGATTTCACGCTCAAGGCGGCTCGATTTGAAAACCATCCGGATGCGCTAACCCTGCACGTCCCGGTGGGTAGTTCGGCAACGGCGTCGTTTGCGCTCAAAAATACGGGTGCGGGTGCGGGCTCCTTCCGGCTCTTCCCGATCAATTCGGCGCCTTCCACCGCGTCTTCGACCGTGAATCAAGGTGGCCGGGTAGTACGGATTCCGATCGAGCATCCAGCCTGGATGACTAGCAGTTTGTCCTGGATTCGATCCAAGGTTCGTGCCCAAGGCCATCCCTTCGCGGGGAGGCCAGAGACCAGGCAAACCATCCCGTACGCCAGTGATGCCTGGCAGGCGGTCGCGCCTTATCCAATAGCGATCGGAGACGTCACCGTTGCGCGCGACGGCGCTACGGGCAAGCTCTACGCCATGGGCGGGTTCGGCGACGGCGGCGTCGTGGCCTCGGCGTATGTTTATGATCCCGAAGCGGGTAACTGGTCGCCGATCGCGGATGCACCGGTCGCGCGAGATGCGGCAGTCTCGGCGTTTGTCAACGGAAAATACTATGTGTTCAACGGTTGGGATAGTAGTGATTCCGATCCAGTAACCGAGGTGGACATCTACGATCCGAGTACGAATACCTGGAGCCAGGGGAAGCCAAATCCCGCGCCTGCCGGAGGCGGCAGCGCCATCGCGGTTTTAAATGGTTCAATTTATATTGTCGGCGGCTGTAAAAAAGGCGCCTGCAATATTCGTTTGAATGCTGTGAAAGTCTATCATCCGGCATTGGACAGCTGGAGCACGGCCGCGGATTATCCTCGATCAGTGACCTTTGCGGCCTGCGGTGCCATTCATGGCAAGCTTTATTGCGCCGGTGGTTCAGGCAGTGGACAGGGAACCTTAACGGCGGGCTACGTATATAATCCCGTCTCGAATAACTGGACGTCGATAGCGGGCATCCCCGTGGCTGGCGGACACGCCGGCTCGTTCTATACTGCGGCGAACGGTCTGTTGCTGGTGGCTGGAGGAGTCTCGGATACGGATCTCACTAATCAAACGGTGGCTTACGATCCGGGGACCGCTAGCTGGACCGATTTGCCGCCTCTCAATATGCCGGTAACACGCGGCGGCAGCGCCTGTGGTTTCTATCAGGTAGGCGGTATCAATTCCGCTTTCCTTTTATCCAGTGTCACGGCGGGCGCCACCATGTTACCGGGTTACGATCAGTGTGGCAAATCTCCCTCCATCCCCTGGCTTACTGTGACGCCGATGAAAGGCACATTGAAGGCGGGCGACTCGGCGGTGGTCACGTTGACTTTTGACGCCACAAGCCAGAAAGCTTTCACTACTTCCGAGGCGTATCTTTCCATTGCAAACAATTCACCGTACGATTCACTGACTGTCCCGCTTACAGTGCATTGGGACGCACAGCCGGCGAACCTCGTATTGACAGGCAGCGCGAGTCCGAGCACGGTGCTGAAGGGTGGCAATCTCGTTTACACGCTGGGCGTCGAGAACAAGCAAGCGAAGGGACACGGCGCCGCCACCGAGACGATGCTGAGTTACTGGCTTCCGTCCGGCGTGAGCTACGTTAACGCGGGTGGCGACGGAGTGAGTTGCCGGGTGCCTTCCGAGGATTCTTCATCGGCGCCCGAGGTGGCAACCGACGGGCAACCTGGTGTGGTGGCCTGCGACTTCGGCACGCTTGCGCAGGGCGCTTCGAAGACCCTCACGATTGCGGTGCAAGCCAATCAGGCGGGCAAGCTCAGGAGCCACTTTGAAGTCAGCTCGCGCGAGCCCGACGATTCGGGCAGGAACACGCTGGATTTGACCACCACGGTGATCGGCGAGGCCGACCTCAGTACCAGCGCCGAGAATGCGACGCTGACGCAGGGGAGTGCGGGCACGCTGCAAGTAACGGTAGCCAATGGCGGGCCCGATGCGGCGACGGAGGTGAAGCTCAAGCTGAGCGCGGGGGCGGCGGTGAAGCTCCAGAGTGCCCAGGCGGGGCAGGGCCAATGTGTTCTGTCGGGCAGCGATATTGAATGCGACCTGGGCGAGGTTGCCGCCGGCGGGCAGGCGGCCGTGAAGGTCAGCGCCTTGGGCACCGGCGTGGGCTCGGCGCAGGTAACGGCGCAGGCGACGACGACGGCCGACGATGGTGATGCCGGGAACAACGTGGCCACGGCGACGGTGACGGTGAAGGCGGCGAGCAGCGGAGGCGGCAACAACAATGGCGGGGGTGGCGGTGCCTTGGGCTGGCTTGCGCTGGCCGCGCTGCTGGGCCTCGCGTTTTCGGTTGCTGGCACGAAATATCGCCGCCGGCGGCGTGCCTGAGAGCTGAGATTTTTGAAGATGGGTTGATCGCGCCCTGAAGCGGTCATGCGGGGGTGGCCAGCGGCTCGGTCACCCCCGCCCTATTCGCCAAAATTTGCGTATGGCGGCATAGTCGCTCCGCTATTGGGCCGAGGGATATGACTGCATCGCGAACCGAGCCCTCCGAGATACGGCCGCTGGACGTTCTGGGCATTGGCGGACTGGAGGAACGCGTTTACCCCTGGTGTTGGTTCATTTTCGCGCGAGCGTGTCGGTAATCGCGCATGCGCTGGTTCTGTTGTTGGTCGGGGTGCAAAAATGCTCGACAGGGTTGCGGCCAAGGAGGCTCACACGCCGGGGCGGCCATGCCGCCATGTGCATGTTGCGCCCGACGCGCGGTTGAAGCGCTGGCGCTTGAGCATCAGCAGGCTGTGCGGTGCACACGCGGCACGATCCGGGGCTTGCGAAGAAGCCTTCTGGTTCCGGCGCGCGTGAGCGGCGGACATGCGCCAGAAAGTGGCGGCAGGGCCGATGCGCTACGCTAGGGCCTCATCTTTCCCCATGCATCTCA
>CAZKOE010000076.1:6642-10940 GCA_964554305.1 uncultured Gammaproteobacteria bacterium | reverse complement strand
CCTCGGTGGATGATCTCGAATTCACAGTGCGTTCCACCAATGCGCTGCACGCCGAGGAGATCGACTACATCGGCGATCTGGTGCAAAAGAACGAGGAGGACCTCCTCAAGACACCGAACCTCGGGCGCAAGTCGCTCACCGAGATCAAGGACGTGCTCGCCCGCCACGATCTTTCCCTCGGCATGACGCTCGAGGACTGGCCACCGCCGGCGCTCGCCGAGCGCCGCAAGGCCTCTTGAACGAAGGAGTCGAGACATGCGCCATCGCAAAAGCGGAAAACACTTCTCGCGCACGAGCGCCCACCGCGCGGCGCTCATGCGCAACCTCGCAAAATCCCTGATCGCCCACGAGGAGATCCGCACGACGCTTCCCAAGGCCAAGGAACTACGCCGCGTGGTCGAACCGCTGGTGACCTTTGCGCGGGAAGACAACGTCGCCCGCCGCCGCCGCGTCTTCTCGCGTCTGCGCGACGAAGCCGCGGTCGCCAAGCTCTTTGGCGAACTCGGACCGCGCTATCGCGAGCGCCCGGGCGGCTACCTTCGCGTCATCAAGGCCGGCAATCGTCCCGGCGACAACGCGCCCGCGGCGGTCGTCCAGTTCGTCGCGCAACAATCCACCACTGAAGTAGCCTGAATCGGTTACCAAGGGCTATAATTTTGGAACCTTCATGCAAGAGTGAAATAGAGGGGCTTTGAGGGCCTTCGTACGCGCTAGAAAATAAATGGATTGAGAACTGCGAAAATAGCGCAATATAAGTCGTCATTTATTGTCGGCTCGATTGCCAATTTGGGTGATCAATGTGAATTGAGCAGGAAAGCTACGCTAACCTCCGGCACTTTATGCTAATTTGTAGTAGCGTTTTTCGCAAGATTCTTTTTCGCGCATGCCTAAACGCCATCATTCAATCGAGATATCTGAGGCGAAGCACTACCCGGGAAGCTTAAAAGCGGTTGGTATTTCAGCTGCCGGAGAGCAGATATACGAATTGTTGATAACTCATCCGGGTTTGTCTCTGCCCGACTTGATTATTTCAAGCGGATTTTCCAGAGGAAAACTGGAATCCGAATTAACTGCGCTTGAACTCAAGGGTTTGGTAACCCGCTCTGCTAATCGTGCTCGACGCTATTTCGCAACCCCTCCGGACGTGGCGTTGGAAGCATTGATTGTCAAACAGCAGGATGCACTTCAGCAAATAAGGCTCACGGCTTCGCGGCTTCGTGAAAAGGCACGAAGTTCCCGTGGAACTCGCAGTGCCGAACATCGATTAGTTGAAGTAGTTGCGGGCCGGGAAGCACAGGCCAAGATTTTCGACCAAATACAGCGGGGAGCAAAAGCCGAAGTCATTTCATTCGACCGCCCCCCTTATGTTATAGCTCCTTCAGCGATCAACACGACTGAGCTGGAAATGTTGAGTAATGGTGTCCACTTCAAGGGCATCTACGATCGGAGCGCACTGGTTCAGGAGAATGCGGTGAAGCGCATTCGTGTTTGCATTGAAGCGGGTGAGGAGTCTCGTGTATTCGAGAGGGTTCCGATGAAGTTTATCGGCGCCGATCGCCATATTGCAATGTTACCCCTTGATCTCCAGTACCTTGACGGACCGGCACTGCTTGTTCGTGAAAGTTCGTTACTTGGTGCCTTATATGATTTATTTGAGGCTATTTGGGATCGATCCTCACCGATTTCGTTTGATGCGTCAGGTTTGCGATATGCTTGCGGACTATGAACAACTTGTCTCACTATTGGCATCAGGGCTCAATGACAAAGTAATTGCAAGCCAGCTTGAAATTTCATCTCGTACACTTGATAGACGAGTAAAGGCCCTCATGGAAGGTTTGGGTACTCGTACACGTTTTCAGACGGGGTGGCGTGCTGGATATGTCGCCGCGAAAAGCGATATGGAAAGAGACAAGAACTGAGGGCATGTCAAAGGATAGCCGATCTATCTACTGACGAAATTCCGACATGGCGTAAATTCGTCACATAATTTCATTGACTTTCCTCTTCTGTTGCGTGAAACTTGCAAAAAGCAAGTTGAGCAATGCGAGGTAGTGTCGATGGATGGGGTGAAATTTCGTAACAGTACAGATCTTTGTTTCTCAATGCAGAGCGAGGGTGGGCGATGAGTATTCGTTCGCTAATCCGGGTGCTCACGGTATTTGCTTTGCTTGTCCCGGCAGCGATGGCTGACGGTACCAGCCTCGGTGTAAATTCATCGGTTGGGTTCTCGCAACGTGGTGTTGCCATTCTGGCACGACAAAACGCGTCTTCAGACAAACTTGTGCCCATGCACTTTCAAACTGATATCGACCTGCTTGAACGAAAAGCCGTCAGGATAGGACCTCACGCGAGAAATGCCCCGATTGAGCTTACAGTGAGCCTGAGGCTACGTAATCTGGAGGGACTCAAGCAGTTTCTCAGAAATGTACAAGATCCCCACAGTCCCGACTTCCATCACTTTCTAACTCCGCAACAATTCACCGAAAAATACGGGCCTACAAAAAAACAAGTGAGGTCTGTGGTCGGATTTCTGGAGTCGCAAGGTATAGACGTAAAAGGCGTTTCGCCCAACCGAATCCTGATTTATACGCGGGCATCCACGGTCGAATATAGTCATGCTTTCGGGGTGAGAATCGAAGATTACCGTATGAATGGACGGCGGTTTTTCAGTACCGAAGACAGGCCTAAATTACCACGATCAGTTGCTGATGTGGTACAGAACATCATTGGGTTGAATAATGCTGTTCGTATGCATCCTTCGCATTATATGCGTCCGCTGAAATCGGCAGAAAGGGCGCAACCACGTGCGGCACCTCCGCCGGCGACGTCTGGCTATTACAATCCCAGACAGATAGCAACGGCCTATGATTGGCCGGATATCGCCGATGCAAGCAATGGACAGGGGGTCACGCTTGCCATCCTGACCGCCGACAGTTCCGGTCTTGCCTCGATCCCGGATTACCGGTACTTCTGGGACAGCTACGGATTACCCGACCATGTCGTCAACATCATTCCCGTGGACGGTGACGAAGGCGCCACCGACGGGATGGGAGAAACGCTTCTCGACATGGAGTGGGGAGGCGCCATGGGCCCCGGCGCCATACTGAACGTGTATGTGGCGGCCAATCCCAAATTTACGACGTTCACCGACATGTACAACCAGATGGTGGTGGATAACGATGCCCAGGTCGCGACCACAAGCTGGGGTGGCCCGGAAACTTCCGGACCCACGGCAACCGATGAAGAGATATTCATGCAGGCCGCCGCCCAGGGCATTTCGATGTTTGCCGCAGCCGGCGACAATGGTTCGGGAGATGGCACGGGCCAGAACAACATGGCGGATTATCCTGCGGTAAGTGCGTACGTGACCGCGGCCAATGGCACCGAGCTGCGAGCGGACAAGCAAGGCCATTACGTTTCCGAAACCGCCTGGAAGGACACTGGGGGTGCAATCAGTCAAATCATCGAACGCCCGGCATGGCAGGTTGGCCCCGGCGTGCCCGATTCGGATTGGCGAATGAATTCGGATATGGCAATGAATGCGGGACCGGATTGGCCTTATCTCCTCCGCTATCAGGGTGCGTGGTACTTGGCCTGGGGGACAAGCGCGGTGGCGCCGCAGTTTGGCGGATTGTTCACGATCGGCGTGTCGCAGCAGGGCCGAATCGGGCAATCGAATTCCGCCATATACGACGACGTGAACGCCGGGCATTATCAAAGCGATTTTCGCGATGTGACGACGGGAAGCAACGGTGCTTATGAAGCGGGCCCGAATTGGGACCATCCCACGGGCTGGGGCAGTCCCAGGGCGCAAAGTCTGCTTTCGCACTTGGGCCAGACGGGCCCCTCCGGAAAACTCGAAGGGACGGTTATAGATGCATCGAACGGGCAGCCCGTGGACGGCGCCGAAATCGTTCTCGATCCGGGTCATTATTTCCGAACCACGGATGCGGACGGTGATTATTCAATGATTCTCCCTGCGGGCAGTTACACGGTCAAAGTGAGCAAGTTCGGTTATCGCCCGCAAACGCTTTCCGCGACGATTACCAATGGCAACGACACGGACCTGAATATCCAATTGGCAACAGCGCCTTTGCACAAGGTGTCCGGAAACGTCGTTGACGGCTCGGGGCATGGCTATGGCCTTTACTCCGAAATCGAGGTTACGACTCCTGGTTTTGGCAAGGTTGCCGAGATATGGACCGATCCCGTCACTGGTGCCTACGAGGTTTCCCTGCCCGGAGGCTTCGATTATTCGCTTGAGGCCAGTGCCGTCGCCCCAGGTTACGGCAATCAGA
>CAZKOE010000076.1:0-6632 GCA_964554305.1 uncultured Gammaproteobacteria bacterium | reverse complement strand
ACCGTTTCGATACATGATCTTTCCGGGAGCGAGACCCGCAATTTCTCCCTTGCGGTTACCGTCGCTTGCGCCGCTCCCGGTTACCATTTCGTCAAGGGCTTCGGTGCCGATTTCAATGGCGGCTTCCCGCCGGATGGCTGGAGCGTCAAGACACCGGTTGCAAACAAGAAGGTCGTGTGGAAATCGAGCAACGCCTACGGCGACGGCAACTATACCGGCGGCAGCGGTAACACCGCCGAGGCCAACAGCGACAAGGCCGGCTCGAATCAGGGGCCTTACGATACCCGTCTGATCACTCCCCCGATTCCCGTGAACAGCCTGCCGTCAAGCGCTGTACTCAAGTTTCGTTACCAATATCTCAAAGCCTCGGGGGATGCACTGGACGTCGGCATCAGTGCCGACGGCGGGGCGAACTGGAGCCCGGTTTCCTCCGTTGCCAATTGCAGCGGCAGTAGCGGTCCCTACGTCGCTCATGGTTGCAATGCAATTGTGAATTTATCCTCGTTCCTGCCGGCATCGGGCGACGTAATGCTGCGGTGGAGATATCACGATTCGGATGCGCTGCCGTGGAACTGGTATGCACAAATAGACGATGTCCGAATCGGTCAGTGCGAGCCTATGGCCGGCGGTTTGATTTCCGGTCAGGTAAAGGACGCAGTGACCGGAAAACCCCTGATCGGAGCAACCATTGCAGACGATCTGGGGGGTACGGTCAAGACGATCGAGAACCCGGCAGACGCCAATTTGCCGCCGGGGTTCTATACCCTGTTCGCTTCCGTGGGCGAACGCAGCTTAACGGCGGGCGATTGGCATTACGCAGATTCCACAAGCCATGTCAATGTTGCTAACAATGCGACGGTTTCCAGAAACTTCAAACTGGATGCCGGGCGGTTGATTGCCTCCCCCGCAGCTGTTTCGGTGTCAGCGGCCGTAGACGAGCGGGGGACGGCGAAACTGACCCTGAAGAACACCGGTAATGTGGCTTTGCACTTCAAATTGCTTGAGAGCGCCATGCCGCCGCCCGTTTCGACCGCGGCCCACGCCGGTTCCCTTGGGAGCCAGCCTTTACGGCGGCTTGATGGCCAGCCGCGGATTTCCCTGAGCACTTGTGGCGGTGGTTACTCTTTTTGTCCGGCTAGCCCGCGGCTCTTTGTCGGCGCGCGGGCGGCAGGCAGTGCGCCGGGCTCGATCGTGAGTTCTTTCGATCCCGGTCTCTCCGGTGTGTACGGTTTGGGCGTCGACCGCGAAAGCGGCTTGTTGTGGGTGGGCTCGATTGCGGCCAACGATAGCGGCGGTGACGGCCTGGATCACGAGTTCAAGAGCGATGGAACTGCCACCGGCAGAATCATGGATGTATCGGCTTTCTCCCCCGGGGGCGTGATGGCGGACATGGCTTACGATTATAACACTGGATTGCTGTGGCAAATCGGCGTTATCGGCAATCATTTCTGCCTGTTCGCGCTCGATCCGTCGGAAGCCGTTTCGGTCAACCATGAAATCTGTCCGACCACCAACTCCTACGAATTCGGGTTGGCTTACGATCCCGCCACCGACAGCTGGTTTGCAGGCGACTTCAACAACAACACGATTTATCACTTTGACAGCGCGGGCAAGCTAATTGATGCGAAAACCGTCGGGATTAAGATTATCGGTCTGACCTACAATCCATCGAGCGGGCACCTTTTCGCTTTGACGACTCTGGGCGCGCACGATGTTTTTGTGCTCGATTCCCGGAATAATTACCAAGTTCTCGGCAGCTTCGACATATCGGGTCTGAATGGCGGCGCTGGCGCGGGCTTGGGACACGATTGCAACGGGAATCTATGGGTTACGGACCTGAAGCACGCAAAGGTCTATGAGGTACGCTCCGGCGAGACCGGCTGGTGTGATTTCAGGGACGTCTCGTGGTTGAGCGAGGCCCCGGCTGTCGGGACGATAGCACCTGGGGCTACGGCCGAAATCACGCTTTCCTTTGTCGGTTCGGAGCAAGAGGCGGGCACGGTAAGCAAAGCAGCGGTGCTGCTGCGTACCGACATGCCGTATCGGCAGGGTACCCTTGTGGTCCCAGTGACGATCGCCTGGGAGGAAGCACCTGATTCCCCTCCCGTTGCGAGCGATGCTCAAATCAGCACAAAGGAAGGTCAATCCGTCAGCGGTCAATTGAAGGCGACGGATCCCGATGGCGATCCGTTGACCTACGAGCTGGTCGCTCAACCGAAACACGGTGAGGTGTCTCTTGATGATGCTTCGAGTGGTGCCTTCACTTACTCACCGGCTTCCGGTTATACCGGCACGGACTCCTTTACGTTCAAGGCCAGCGATGGACAGCTCGATTCCAATGTTGCCACCATTTCCATCACCGTCAAGGCTCAATCGCATAGTTCGAGCGGCGGTGGCGGCGGTGCGATCGGTTGGTCTGTGTTGTGCAGCTTTCTGTCTCTGATGGTCTTGATGCTGGTATTCAGCAGGAGAAAGGCACGATTGTCCCGGAACGGCCGTTCTGACTGATTCGCAGTGCGGTCGTAATAGTGGTTTGTAGTCGAATATTTGATCAGGAGGTTGACATGACAGGTGAGTGGAAGGCAAAAGCCGTATTCATAGCGAGCCTTGCCGGTTTGCGGCGGTTCAAGGGTTTCGGGGCGGGGATTACGTTGGGGTTGTTCGTATTCAGCGGACTCGTTCTCGCTTCCCCGATAGAAGCGCTTGCAGCCGGCAATACGGCGACATGGCTGGAGCAGAAGGTCATCGCCCGGCATGGGGCCGCGGGCGACACGTTTGGCATCAAAGTCGCGGTGGATGGTGATACCGCACTCGTGGGAGCACCCGATGCGACCGTGAACAGCCATGCCGGGCAAGGGGTAGTTTATGTATTTTCCCGCAAGAACGGAGTTTGGGTCCAGACGGCGAAATTGATTGCAGACGATGGCGCCGCGTCCGACGGTTTTGGCAGTGCGGTTGCTATTTCTGGCAGTACGGCGTTTATCGGTGCTCCTTATGCCACGATCGGCAGCAATGCGGGTCAGGGCGCTGTCTACGTTTTTAAGCTTGGTAACAACGGTTGGACACAAGCACAAAAACTGATAAGCGATGACGGAGGCGCAAGTAACAATTTCGGTTGGTCCATTGGGGTATCGGACAAATCCATTATCGTTGGTGCGCCGGCAAGGCACCTTTTACAAGGCGCAGCCTATATTTTTTCCAATAGCGGAAGCAGCTGGAGTCAAGTTGCAGAATTGTTGGCCAGCGACGGTGGTGCATTTGATGACTTTGGCTATTCAGTTGACATATCCGGGAACAAGGCTTTGGTGGGGGCTAGTGGTGTGCCCGGAGACGGTACGTACCACGGTGCAGCCTATGTATTTGAAAATAGTGATAGCGGCTGGACCCAAGTTGCTATTTTGCAACCGGACAATTCTTATCTAGGAGACTTTTTCGGTACCGCTGTTTCCCTGGACGGGGATACAGCACTGGTAGGATCCTATGCCAGGAAATACTCCGGCGGTCCCGGCAATGGTGCAGCATTTGTATTCTCCGATGCCAGTGGAAGTTGGACTCAGGTTCAGGAATTGACGGCTAGCGACGGCAAGAAATCTGACTATTTTGGCCTCTATGTGGCCGTCGATGGCGATGAGGCAGTTATTGGAGCGCCTTACGCGACTATTGGG
Source organism: uncultured Gammaproteobacteria bacterium (assembly GCA_964554305.1). Lineage (GTDB taxonomy): Bacteria > Pseudomonadota > Gammaproteobacteria > JAKDMP01 > JAKDMP01 > JAKDMP01. The sequence continues at coordinate 2,967 of CAZKOE010000076.1, read as the reverse complement.
CCCAATGATAGCGAAGGGTCGGCTTACCTGTTTACACGCTCCAACGGAACGTGGTCACAAACGAGGAAATTTCTTGCGAGCGATGCCACCGCAAAAATCAATTTTGGAGCGGCGGTGCTTGATGGAAGTACGATTCTCATTGGCGCATGGAACGAGAGTATTGGCAAAAACGCTGAACAGGGCGCGGCCTACTTCTATGGACGTTCCAGCTTGACTCTTGCTGTGAATGCACCACGATCGGTGACTCCAGGTACGCAGTACAGTAGTCAGACAATCGTGACCAACAGTTCAAGCGTTGCTTCGCCAGCAGTGATCGCTTCGATTGCCGTACCCGCGGCAGCAAGTTTTGTCTCAGCATCGGCTACGCGAGGCGATTGCAGCGAGGCCACAGGCGTTGTGACTTGTGACTTTGGTCAGATCAATGGAAATGCCGGCATGGCTACCGCCAATGTCACCCTCAAGGCGACCGGAAAGCTTGGAGATGCGATTCGCAATACAGCCAGCATCGTTCGCACGACTCCGCCTCTGACCGCAGGCGCGACCACGCAGATTACCCTGCTACCGGTGAATCTCGATGTTTCGGGCAGTGTGGGCCCGACTGGTACAGTGGATGCGGGCGACAACCTCGCTTACACAATTACGGTGCAGAATCTGTCCGATGCACAAGGCCCGGCCACCGGGACCCGGCTCGTCTACGAGATCCCCAAGGGCGTGAACTACTTGGCTGCGATCGGCGCGAGTTGTGCGCCGGTGCCTGCCAAAGGGGGTGCCCAGGCGGCGGGCCTCTTTGCCGGTGGTTCGATCGCTGCTTCGGTGGTGGGCCCGGCCGCGGTGTCTTGCGATCTTGGCGTTATTGCTTCTAACGCAGGCAAAGCGGTGACCATCACCGTGCAAGCGACAGCGGCCGCAAGCTCAATCGGAGCCACCTTCAAGGCGAGCGCACAAGAACCAGATAGCGATCCCAGTAACAATACGCTGACGCTGAATACCAATCCCAGCGTGGGTCCGACCGGTCCGCAGGGACCCGCGGGCCCGTCCGGTCCCAAAGGTCCCCAGGGTCCCAAAGGCGATAAGGGCAGCGGTAGCTTTGATTGGCTTGTTCTTGTTGCACTACTGGGGGTCGCACTGACGGGCGCCGGAATGGCAAGACGCCGCTACCTGAAGGGATAAAGCGTTCCCCTCTTCAGGAGGGAACCGATGGGGGTGGCCAGCGGCTCGGCCACCCCCATTGTACTTGTGGTTTGAGAAAGGATTTTGGAGATGAGATATCCCTGCAAGCCGGTCTCGGGGTTGGTCGACATTACCCCGATGTTGTATTCAAGGAGGCAAGCACACCCTTGCTAGAGGTAGACTGCAAGAGTTAGATTGGTAGCGCAGTTGAGGCAAGTGAGCAAGGGTTTGTTTTCCCTAATAGGAAAAACGGCGTTGGTGACGGGTGCTTCGACCGGCCTCGGGCGTCATTTCGCGGCCACTCTTGCCGCGGCTGGTGCGCGCGTGGCGATGGTGGCGCGCGGACGCGAACGACTTGAAGCGGCAGCAATCGAATTGCGCAACGCCGGTTTTGATGCGCAGGCATTCCCCGCTGACGTATCTCACGCCGATGCGGTGCGAGAGCTCGTCGCCGTCGTCGCCGAAAGCCTCGGTCCGGTGGATGTCCTCGTGAATGATGCCGGCACCTGCGTGTTCAAGGATACGTTCGAGTTCGACGCCGAGGATTGGGATGCCGTGCTCGCAACCAATCTCAAGGGCGTCTGGCTTATGTGCCAGGCCGTCCTCGAACAGATGACTGGGCGTGGTGCGGCTGGAAGCATCATCAATATCTCCTCGGTCTTTGGATTCCGGTCGGCCAAGGGTTCCGATCACGCCTATCCCGCTTCGAAGGCGGGCGTGGAGCAACTGACCCGGTCGCTTGCGATCGAGTTTGCCGACCGGGACATCCGCGTCAACGCGATAGCGCCCGGCTGGTTTCCCACTGATCTCAATCGTGCCTTCCTCGACAGTGCTGCGGGGCGGGCAATCATCGCCGACCGTGTCCCGATGGAGCGCACCGGCCGTTACGAAGAATTGGACGGCGCGCTGCTCTATCTCGCCTCGGATGCGTCCACCTTCACAACCGGCACGGTCATGCGTGTGGATGGCGGCCTTGCGACCGCGAATATTTAATCGCCCCGAATCGGGGGTCACGATGAATTACACGGACGTTCTGCATTTCTGGTTCAAGGAACTGACGCCCGAGCAGCATTTCGAGAAGGACGCAAAACTGGACGATGCTATTCGCGAGCGCTTCTCGAGCACGCATTCGGCGGCGGCGCGAGGCGAACTGTTCCGTTGGCGCGGGTCAACGCAAGGGCGGCTGGCTGAAATTATCGTGCTCGATCAGTTTTCCCGCAATCTCTATCGCCGCGATCCACGTGCCTTCGCCTGCGACGGCATGGCACTGGTGCTGGCCCAGGAAGCGATTCAAGCGGGCGCGGACAAGGATTTTTCGCCTGCACAAAAGGTCTTTTTCTACATGCCTTACATGCACAGCGAGTCCCTTGCGATCCACGGTGAGGCATTAGAGTTGTTCGCGCAACCGGGCCTGGAGGACAATCTCAAATTCGAGCGCAAACACCTCGCCATCCTCAATCGCTTCGGCCGCTACCCGCACCGCAACGCCGCCCTTGATCGCCAATCAACCGATGAAGAATTGGAATTTCTGAAACAACCCGGCAGCGGCTTTTGATCATCGGGCCGCGTGTTTGGCAATGATGCGACGAGTGCCGGGGATTAGACAAGCGCCTCATCCGGGCCGTATGGCATGAATTAAAATTGGTGCCGGGAGCCGGCCAGGCGATCGCCGTGCTGCGAGGCATGGAGGAAAGTCCGGGCTCCACGGATCAGGGCGCCAGGTAACGCTTGGGGGGCGCGAGCCCACGGAAAGTGCCACAGAGAACAGACCGCCGATGGCCCCGCACCCAAAGCCTC
>CAZKOE010000075.1:0-11047 GCA_964554305.1 uncultured Gammaproteobacteria bacterium | reverse complement strand
GAGAGCATCCAGGTCAGCTCGAAAATTTCCGGGATATCCGATTGGCGGTAGAAAAATGCCTGTTCGGGATCGAGCCCGAAGGCGAGCCAGGCGGCGGCGATTTCATGCGTCGAGCGGCGCAGTTTGGCCGGATTCCAGACTCCGATCAGCGCGTGATAGTCGGCAAGAAAATAAAACGCGCGTACGTCGGGCCTGCGGCTCGCCTCGACAGCGGGAAGAATCGCGCCGGCGAGGTTTCCGAGATGCGGCGTGCCCGTCGTCTTGATACCGGTGACGAGCCTTTTGCCTTGTTCATGCCTGTTTTCACTCATGTGTTTTGTCCCGTGAAGCCTTGGGCTCGAAGCGAAGCATGGCGACTCCGCTTTGGTTGGTTTCCACGATGACCGCATCATGTCCGCCGAGCGTCAGGTGCGCGCCTTCTTGCGGTAACGTTTGCAGTCGCTCCAGTACCAGCCCGTTGACCGTGCGCGGTCCTCCGGTCGGAAGGCGCCACCCCAGACGCCGGTTGAGCGCGCGGATGCCGATATGCCCCGGCACGAGCAGTGCGCCGTCGCTTTCGCGCACGATCTCGCCGAGATTCTCGCCGCCCGCGCCGCGGATGCCGCCGGCGATCACCGACAGCATATCCTCCAGCGTCAAGAGCCCCAGAATGTCGCCGTATTCGTCCACGACCAATGCGCAGTCGGCCTGATCGCCCTGAAAGTTTACCAGTACTCGGGCCAGAGGAGTGCTTTCGGGCACGAAGTGAGGTTCGCGCGCGAGCGCAACCAGTGTTCTGGCATCGAGGCGTTCCGTGGCGAGCGTTGGCAACAGGTCGCGCAGATGAAGGATGCCGACGAGGTCGTCGATGCTTTCTCTGTACAGGGGGAGATGCGTGTAGCGGCTCGCGTGCAGTTGTGCCAGAACCGTTTCCGGCGGCTCGGCGATATCTATGCCCTCGACGCGGCTGCGTGGCACCATGACGTCTTCGACCGTGGCTTCCTCCAGCTCCAGCACGCCGAGAAGCATCTGTTGCCGGCGCAGGCGCAGACTGCCCGATTCGGTCACCAGGGTACGGAATTCCTCGGGGGTAATGCCCGCCGCATCGAGTTTGTTCAGGCGCAAACCGAGCAGCCACAGCAGGCCGTTGGAGATGGCATTCAGTATCCACACGATCGGGTAAAGCAGCTTTTGCAGCACCACCAGCACGTAGCTCGCCGTGAAGGCGGTGGGTTCCGGGCGCAGCGCCGCGAGGGTCTTGGGTGCGAGTTCGGCGAAGATCAGGATGGCGAAGGTGAGAAGCCCCGTGGCGATGCCCACGGCGTCGCCACCGCCGAAGCGGAACGCGAGCACCGTCGCGACGACGGAGGCGGCAATGTTGAGGAAATTGTTGCCGACGAGAATGACGCCGAGAATGCGATCGGGGCGCCTGAGCAAATACTCCGCGATGCGCGCGCCGCGATGTCCCGTGCGCGCGAGATGGCGCAGGCGGAAACGGCCGAGCCGCATGAGCGACGTTTCCGAGGCCGAGAAGAACCCGGAGGTGAGAATCAGGGCGGCAAGGATCACGAAAACTGCCCAGGTCGGGAGATTGTTCACGCGTGCTTGACGTCCGCGGAGATGTTGCCGTCAAAGGGGCAGTATAGCTTACGTCGGTCGCCGGTGACAGATGTTGATCGGCTGGCGCCGTGGGTTGGTCTGGTGTGGGAGGGAGCTTGCTCCCGATCGGGGGGTGGCGGGGTGCTAGGTTATCGCGAGCAAGCTCGCTCCTGCAAGGTTTTTAACTGGCGGTGCGGGTTGGTGATGTGGGAGGGAGCTTGCTCCCGATTGGGTATTGGCCGCGGGGTGTCTTCCCTTTTCATGCTTGTTCAACAGCGCTTGAAACGCGGGATCGTGACGGAGTGGATCCCACATGGGATCGAGCTTGAGCAGTGGCACCGAAATGAACAGCCCGGCCGGAATGGACAGTACCCGATCGAGCAGTTTTATGGCGGCTTTGCTTTTGCCCAGCCGGGCATAAGTTGCCGCCAGTTTGACCAGGTGGGAAGGCCCCGTCAACGCGTCCTCGGAGACAGGTAACTTTTCCACGGCGTAGCACGCGGTGCGGATTGCCTTCGCGCCGTTTCCCAGATTGGCCTCGACCAGGCCCAGATCGCTTGACAGATTGGTATCGTCGGGATTTTTTCGTAATGCTTTCTGGAGGATGCTGCGCGCCTGCTCGTCATTGCGCCGGGCCTTGGCGGTATCGCCCTTGAGCCGCCAGGCCTGAGCTTTCAGCTCGGCCGTGGGCACGTTGCCGGTTGCGAAAGCCGCCTCTACCCAGGGCGTGGAAATCCCGGACAAAATGTTCAAGGCACGCCTTGGATCACGGCTCAGTCTGGCCGCCTCGAAACGCAGCACGGCCACAAAGCCGCGCAAATCGGCCTCCTGGGGAATCGCCCCGTGCAGGCTCTGGCGAGCCTTGTCCGGTTTTCCGGAGAGCAGCCACACCAGCGCCTGGTACGCGGAGGCGCGGTGATTTTTGGGGTCAATGCCCAGCGCGTGACCGAATTGTTCCCGGGCTTCGGGATAGTCGCGCATGGCGGCCAGGGTCGCACCCAACTCGTAGTACCAACGCGGGTTGCGGGGGTCCAGGGATGCGGACCGTTGTAATCCGGAAAGAGCTGCTTGCCATTGCCCCTGGCGCCGGCGGATGAGGGCAATCGAGCCGATCACCTCCGCATTGTTGGGCAGGGCATCGAGCGCCCGTTGGAATTGCTTCAGGGCCTTGGCGTAGTCGCGATATCCCCAGTAATACACGTATCCCATCGCCAGATGGGCCTGCGGAATGCCGGAGGCAAGGGCTTTTTGGGCTTCCTCCTGCGCTTCGGTCAGATGCTGTGATCCGGATTCCGCGTCGAATCGGTAGAGGCCGAACCAGTACAAATAACTTTCCAGATATGACAGCCGGGCCCGCGCCAGGGCGAATGTCGGATCGCGCGCGATCGCTTCCCGGTAGAGGTTTGCGGCCCGTCTGGCCTTGCTCTGCGAGGCGTTGGCGCTTCCCCGCTCGATATGCGAGGCGAGGTATTCGGCACGCAGGAACAAATCATAGGCTTGGGGATTGCGGGTAGGCGAGGCGGCGACGCGCTTTTTCTCCGCGGGCAGGAGCTTGGCCTTGAGGGCGGCGGCGACCTGCTCGGCGACGTCGCTCTCGACGGCAAATACGTTGTCCAGGGTGCGGGTGTAGGCTTGGGCCCAGATGTGATTGTCGGTGGCTGCGTCTATCAACTGGACGTTGATGAGTACCTGATTGCCTGATTTTTGCACGCTGCCCTCGAGTACGCTGGCGACGCCAAGCTCGCGGGCGATGCGGCGCAGATCGTGCGGGTGGCTCGGGTAGCGCTCGGTGGAGGTGCGCGAGATGACGTGCAGATCGGCAATGCCCGAGAGTTTGGTGAGGATGGTGTCCTGGATGCCGGCGGCGAAGTAGGCGTTGGCAGGGTTGGCGGAGAGGTTCTCGAAGGGTAGCACGGCGATCGAGCGGGTGGGGGCGGCGGCCGCGGAGCCGGCGGCCGGCCTGTGGAAAAAGCCGTACCAGAGGAAGAATCCCGCGGCGATGAGGGCAACGGCGAGCACGGCACCGGCGGCGAGCCGTGTGCGTTTTCGGCGCAGTGCGGGCGATAGTGGCGAGGACGCTCGGATTTCAGCCTCGTTTATGACCGGGGCGATGAAGCGGTAACCGCGCCCGCGCACGGTCTCGATGTAGCGGGGCATCTTGCCCTCGTCGCCGAGCGTCTTTCGGAGCACGCTCACATACCAGCTCAGGCTGTTCTCCTCGACGATGGTGGTGGGCCAGAGCGCCTCGATCAGTGTTTCCCGGGCCATCAAATGTCCCGCGTCCTCTACCAGCAGCGCGAGGAGATCCAGGGCGATTCTCGGGAGAGGAATCGTTTCGTCGCCGCGCATGAGCCGGCGGCGCGCTCGATTCAGTTTGAATGGCCCGAATTCGTATAAGTCGTTGATTTTTTGGTGATTCATGCAGGCCTGAGAGTCACCGTGCATTGTCTGTCAAGAAAAATCCAGAAAATTACAGCCGCATTTAAGCGCTATTTTCCGTCGTCTGGGCTATTTTACATGTGCCGCGCGGAGAGCCGCGCACCGATTTTCTTATTGCCGGAGGTTCGTTCGCCATGAGACACAAGCGCGGGATGGTTGGGGTTGCTTTTCTTCTGTTGGCCTTTTTCGGGATTTCGTTCGCTCAGGCGCCGAGTTCCTCGACCAGGGTAGTTCGGGCGGCGGCGCACGACGTTTCCCCGCCGCTGCGCGACACGCGTTGGGATTTGCCACCGATCATGCAACTCATCGTGGGCAATGCGGATTATTCCCGGGAGCAGCTTGAACGTCTGCGGCACAAACTGGTGAAGGAAGGCCGTCTCAAGGCGCCCGGATCGCATACGGTGCTTCCTGCGCACCGCAAGCCGGCGGCCATGAATCCGCTTGCCCGGGTGCACGATTCGCGCGCCCAGCGCAAGGGGGCGGCGGCGCAAGCGGAAAGCGAAACCACGGCGGTGATCGGTTTCGACGGACTGGGTTATTCCACCTTCGATGAGACCGGCTTTTTCCCCACTTATGCGCGACCCGATGCCAATGCGGCGGTCGGCCTGAACTATGTGGTGGAAACCGTGAATTCGGATTTCGCGGTTTACGACAAAAGCGATGGCTCGCTGGTGATGGGGCCGACAAGCCTTGGCACCCTGTGGACAGGCTTCGGCACGGACTGCAGCGGCGGACAGTTTACGCAGTTGCTCCATCCGGTGGTGCTTTACGATCAGCTCGCGCAGCGCTGGATCATTTCCGCTCTGGTGCAGGGCACCTCGACCTGGTGCGTGGCGATTTCCCGAACCGACGATCCGACCGGCGAATATTACCGCTATGAATTCGACGGCACTCTTCCGCCCGGTTCGATTTCCGATGGCGTCAAGATGGGCGTGTGGTCGAATGCCTATTACTTCGCCTTCAATGCCTTCGACGGTGGCTCCGGTCAATTCGCGGTGGCGGCTTTCGGCGCCCTGGATCGCGCGGCCATGCTGGCGGGCAAGGACGCCACGATGGTGATCGTCGGCAAGACCCAGGCGGTCTACTCGGAGTTGCCGGCCGATCTCGACGGCTTCACGCCGCCGCCCGCCGGTGCACCGGGGTTGTTCATGAACTACATCAGCCCCAATCTGTACGGTGCCGATGCGCCGTACGCCCTGGCGTTGTGGGCAATGCACGTGGACTGGAATGACCCGCACGCGACGACGTTGACGGGTCCGACTTTGATCGAAGTGCCGCCTTTCAACGACCTTCTCTGCGGCGGCGACTCAGCCTGTATCCCGGAGCCTACGCCCGGCGAGCCGGTGGAGTCCATATCGGATCGGCTGATGTACCGACTTGCGTATCGCAACTTCGGCGATCACGAAGCGCTGGTGGTGAATCAGACCGTTACCGCCAACAAGGATGACAATCCGCCCGCGGCCGTGCGCTGGTATGAACTCGATACCTCGGCGCCCGGAGCGGAGGATTGGTCACTCAAGCAATCCGGCACCTTCGACCCGACCGACGGCGCCAGCCGCTGGCTGGGCTCGATCGCGATGGATCGCACGGGCGACATGGCGCTCGGGTACAGCCTTTCGGGTCCCGATGTTTCGCCTTCCGTGGCCTATACCGGGCGATTGGCGGGCGATCCGGCGGGGACGATGACGCTTCCGGAAACCATGCTGGCCGCGGGCAGCGGCGCCCAGGTCAATACCTTTCAACAGGCCTGGGGCGGGTACTCCTCGATGGCGCTCGATCCAGACGACGATTGTACTTTTTGGTATACCGATGAGTATTATTCCGGGATCGCGAACGGGAAAAACTGGTCCAGCCATATCAGTGCGTTCAAGTTCGATGCCTGCACGCCGGTACCGAAGGGAGTTCTGACCGGAACGGTAACCGATGCCGCCGGCGGCAATCCCGTGAAGGACGCAAGCGTTACGCTTGAGCCGGGTGGCGCACTGGCGCGTACCGACGAGAGCGGCAACTACCGGATCGAGTTGCCGGCAGGCGACTATACGGCCACGTCGGGAAGTTTTGGCTATGCGGACAAGGCGGTGTCCGTAACCGTTACGGACGGCGGCACCACGACGCAGAACTTTTCCCTTGCAGAGGCGCCGAGTGCGACGCTCTCCGGCAAGGTAACGGATGGTTCCGGTCACGGCTATGGGCTTTACGCCAGGATCGGCGTTACCGTGCCCGGTATCGGACAGGTCGTCGAGGTGTGGACGAATCCCGCCGACGGCAGCTACAGCGTCAAGCTCCCCAAGGGGTTCGAGTATGTGCTCGCCGTCAAAACCGTACTCGATGGATATAGGCCCGCTGCGGCTACATTGACGCTTTCCGGGAATGCAACGGAGAACTTTGCGCTCACGGTGGGCGCAGCTTGCACGGCGCCCGGTTACAGCTTTCAATTGGGTGGTTTCGGCGAGGACTTCAACGGTAATTGGCCGCCGCAAGGCTGGACCATTGTCAACGATGTCACGGGATCACCGGTGATCTGGAATACCAACGGTTACTGGCAGGACCGCAATATCACCGGGGGCACCGGTACCGCCGCCGACGTGAGCAGCAGCAAGGCGTGGATATTTGACGGATACAACGGTCATTTCGACGCTTCGCTGGTGACCCCGCCGCTTGCGGTCACGAGCTTGCCCGCCGATCCGGTGGCGGTTTACAAGGCGAACTACGATCATAGCTTCCAGGATGCTTTCGATCTCGATATCAGCGTGGATGGCGCGGCCTGGCAAAACGTGTTGCACTGGACCAAGACGCATGGCACGCCGTATCGCGGGCCGGGCGAAAAAGTCAAGGCGGACATCGGCGCTTTCATTCCGGCCGGCGCATCGTCCATTCGCCTGCGCTGGCGCTATTACGATCTTGCCGGCGGGAACGATTTGTCGGCCCAGATTGACGATGTCGCCATCGGCGCCTGTCAACCGCTTCCGGGTGGGCTGATTGTCGGTCAAGTCACCGATGCCAACACAGGAGCCGGCATTACGGGTGGTTCGGTAACGGACGACAAGCAAGATCAAGCCCCACTTTTGGCGCCAACCTCTCAATCCGGCGGCCTTGCGACCGGAACCTATGTCCTGTTTGCGCCTCCGGGCGATCGGGCCCTGACGGTAAGCGCCGGCGAGTATACGCCCGGTCAGGCGCAGGTTGAAGCCGCCAACAACAAAGTGACGGCCAAGGATTTTGCGCTGGGGGCTGGCATGCTGAGCGCCGATCCGCGGAATCTGGATGTCCACGTCGTCGTAAACGAACAGAAGCAGGAGGCGTTGACGCTGGGCAATTCAGGCTCGGCCGACACACATTACACCCTGCTCGCCATCAATACACCGGTGCCGGCAACTCATCCGCAGGCGATGGGACCGTTCGCGCCGACGCCGCGTTACTCTTACGGCGCCTATTTCCCCGAGCGGTTCAACTGCCCACAAGGACAATCTGATTGTCGCCAAAGCTCGGAAGAGAAGATTGCCTCGCTCCGCGAAGGTTCGAGCGCTGGAAGCCAGCAGGGCGATGAGATTTACGAATTCCCCGCCGGCATCTCCTTTGAAGGACTGGTGGTCAATCATGATGCGGGCGACCTGTGGTTGGGCAGTTCGGTAGGTAACGGAGGCGACGGCAAGGCGCATCGTTTCCTGTTCGATGGAACCAACACCGGCGATGCGATAAAAATTACCAGCGTGCATGGCCTTTACTCGTCGGATATGGCATTCGACGGGATCACCGGCAGGTTTTGGCAGTTGACCGCCGAGCCGCCCCGCGGGCAGTCTTCCTTCATCTATGAAATTGATCCACAAACGCAGGTTGTCACCGGGGAACGTATCGAAGTGCCGAGCCCACAGCGTGAAACCGGCTTGGCCTTCAATCCCGTGACCAACACCTGGTACGCAGCTGATTTTAGCAGCGGAACCGTTTACCACTTCGATAGCTCGGGGACTTTGCTGGATTCGTTCAACTTTGGTAAACCGATCAATGGGCTGACGTACAATCCGGCAACAGGGCATCTGTTTGTGCTTGCGCCCTTTGACTCCCAAGCAGGTTCTCTGCACAATTTTTATGTCTTGGATGTCAAGAACCATTATGCGTTGCTTCGATCCTTCGACATTCATCCTGGGATAGCCCGATGGAACCCGGGAGTCGGATTCGGCCACGATTGTGCCGGGCATCTGTGGGTTAGTGATGCACTCAACCGCAATCGCATTGTGAGAGAGGTTGAATCCGGCGAAACGGGCTGGTGTTCCTTCAAGGGCATCTCCTGGCTGACATTGGCGCCAAAACTTGGCACCGTTGCCCACGGTGGTTCCGCATCCGTTGAAGTGACTTTCGACGGCACGGGCCAGAAGCCATTTACTTCCACGCAGGCGTACTTGAAGCTGGTGGGAAATACGCCATATCCGGCGCCGACAATTCCGATCACTGTTCATTGGGATCCGCAGCCGGTCAGCCTGATGGTGAGCGGCAGCGCGAGCCCGACGTCCATCCGCAAAGGCGACAACCTCGTCTACACGCTCACGGTCAAGAATGCGCAACAGGATAACCACGGCACTGCGACCGAGACGAAACTGACCTATTCATTGCCGCAAGGTGTGGCCTTCGTGAGCGTCAGCGGTGGCGATGGAGTTTCGTGTGTCGCGCCCTCGGCGTCGGCCGGCGGCACACCGGGTGTTCTGGCCTGCGATTTGGGCACCCTGGATCAAGGGGCTGCCAAGACGGTGACGATCACGGTCAGGGCCGAGCAAGCGGGCAAGCTCACGAGCCACTTCGAGGTTACGGCACGCGAGCCCAATGATTCCGACAAGAGCACGCTCGTCATCGCGACGACGGTGATCGGCACGGCGGACGTGAGCATAAAGGCGGAGAACGCGACAATTCCCATGGGAACCTCGGGCACGCTCCACCTGAGCATTGGCAACGCCGGCCCCGACCCGGCGACCGATGTAGTGTTGAAGCTGACGGCGGGGGCGAACCTGAAGCTCCAGAGTGCGACGAGCGATCGGGGCGCTTGCACGCTTGCCGGAACCAACGGGCTCAGTTGCGCGATCGGAGAGATTGCCGCCGGGGGCAAGGTCGGGATAACGGCGGCGATCTTCGGCATCGCAGCCGGATCGGCGACGGTGACGGCGCAGGCGATAACCAGTGCCGAGGACCCGGATGGCAGTAATGACGTGGTGATGGCGACGGTTACGGTCCAGGCCGATAACGGCGGTACCGGTGGCAGCGGTAGCGATGGTGGGGGAGGCGCGCTGGACTGGCTTGCGCTCGCTGCGCTTCTCGGTATTGCCCTGGCCGCCGTTGGCCGGAAGGAACGCCGTCGGGAGAGCTGAATTCGGGTTACGGGAAGATGGGTCGACCGCGCCCTAAGCGGTCATGCGGGGGTGGCCAGCGGCTCGGTCACCCCCGCTTCTTCATGGTGAAGCAGCAGCGGGCGCCGTACCGGATGTAACCGGCGCGGTATGGGTTGAATTGGCGTGTAACGCTTTCGGGGAATCTTGCTTGAGCAGTGTTTGAAAGGCTGGATCGTGGCGGATCGGATCCCAGATGGGGGCGAGCCGAAGCAGGGCAGGGGACAGATTCAGTCCGGTCGGCATGTCCAGAAGTCTGCGCAACAAATTGACGGCAAGCCGTGTCTTGCCCGACAGGGCATAAACCTCGGCCAGACTCATGACATGAGCGGGGCCTTGCAGCGCGTCTTTCTTGACCGGGAGTAGCAGAGTGGCTCGGGTTGCATGCTTGATCGCCAGGGCTTTTTCCCCGAGCGCGGCTTCGGCTATGCCCAGGAGGCTCAGCAAGTTGGGATCGTTGGGTTGGGCGCGCAGCTTTCCCAGCAGCAACGAGCGCGCGTTCTGGTAGGCGAGTTTTGCCTTGTCGGCGTTTCCTTTCAAGGCCCAGGCGCGTGCTCGCAACAAGCTGACCGGTGCCCTACCGGCCGCCAGCGGCGCGATGATCCAGAGATTGGAAATACCGCCCAGTACTTGCAGGGCCCGGTCGGGTTTGCGGGCTAGCAAGGCATATTCGAAGCGAACCGCGGAGGGCATGCCCCGTGGATTGATGCCTGGCGGGATTCGCTGCAGGGTTGCCTGTGCGGCGGAGAGTTCCCCAATCAGTAACTGCACCAGGGCCTTGTAACCCAAGGCTCGGTAATAGTTTTCCGAGACGCTGAAGGCGTGATCGAATTCTTCCTGCGCCTCCCGGTATCGTCTGAGTTGGGTGAGCGTCACCCCACGTTCGTTGTACCACAAGGGATTCCGCGGATCGAGTACTTCCGCGTGCTGGAGTTCGTCCAGGGCGTCGGTCCATCTTCCCTGACGGCGGTGGATAAAGCCGATGGCGCCGATGGCCTCGGTGCTGTTGGGAAGGGTTTTCAACGCCGCGCGGAATTCGACGATGGCCTTGCCGTAGTTTCGGTGACCCCAGTAATAGACATAGCCCAGGGCGATATGCGCCTGCGGGATGCCGGATTTCGCGGCCTCCTCGGCGGCGCTGGTCGCCATGGCGAGGCGTTTCGCCGTATGATCGAGATCGTACCAATACATGAAGCTGTCGAGAATGGAGAGCCGGGCTCGGGCCAAGGCGAAATCGGGGTCCCTGGCGATCGCCCGGCGATACAGCGCTTCCGATCGGGTGGCCGTCGCGAGTGGACTTGCGGCCTTGCGCCGTTCGACCTGCGTGGCCAGGTCGTTGGCACGCAGAAACAGGTCGTAGGCCTGGGGGTTGCGCGTGGGCAGTCGCGCGAGCCGTTTCTTCTCGCCGGGCAGGAGCTTCAGTTTCAGCGCGGCGGCCACCTGCCGGGCGACACTGCTTTCCACGTTGAAAACATTGTCGAGTTCACGGGTATAGGCACGCGCCCAAAGGTGGCCGCCCGTGTCGGCATCTATCAACTGCACATTGATCAGGACGCTATTGCCGATCTTCTGTACGCTGCCCTCGAGGATGGTGGTAACAGCGAGTTCGTGGGCGACCCGATGCAGATTTTCGGGGTGGCTGGGATAGCTTTCCGTGG
>CAZKOE010000074.1:7584-11308 GCA_964554305.1 uncultured Gammaproteobacteria bacterium | reverse complement strand
CAGCGGCACGTCGCGTGCGGGTGCGCCTTCGCGATTGCCGTTCGTGTCGAGCCGCTGCCAGTCGCAGGTATCGTTCGCGGGCGACCAGGTGAAAATCAGCTTTTTCATCGAAAGGGTATTTTCATCGGATGGGCGTGAGGCTGCGTTCGATCGTGCGGGTCAGTCCGCTGCCGTCGCGGTAGATGACGCTGTACAGGCTGAGTCGCGTGTTGCCGATACTGGTGGTGACGGAAAGCAGGAAAAACGACGACTTCAGGGTGAGCGGGAATTGTATCTTACGGCGGGCGATTTGCTGGAAGGCGGCGATGCTGCCGTAACCGTCCTTGCTGCGCATGCTGACAAGCTCCCTGGCACGCGCGAGGGTGATGCCGGGCACGATGGCGGCGATGACCGCGGCCGGCGCGGTATTGATGTTGATCGGCGTCGCCACCGGCAATGCCGAGACGAAGGGCGAGAGACGAGCGTAGATTTGCGGGGTGATGCCCTTGACCAGGCGCAGACCGGCAACTGAAGCGAACGGCGCGTTGGCCGGCGCATAGAGGGGATCGAGCGAGGCGTAATAGCCCGATTCCGCGCCTCCCGGGCTGCGCACCTTGTCGTCGGGGTCCTCCCAGTCGGCAATGGCATTGGCGATTTGCGGCGGAATCTGGAGCGCTTCCAGCAGGCGTTGGAGCGCGGCGAGGGCCACCTTGTCGACCTTGCCGTTCTTGCCGATGAGGTTGTTGAGGTTGAGCAGGCCCTCCAAGTCCTGGATGCCGCCGGTGAGCGCCCCGCCCTGGATCGGCAGCGGCGGCAGCTTGGTTGCCCAGGGTGAATCCAGCGTGTCGTTCTTGTTGGCCGAGCGGCGGATGATCTGCTCCGCCCAGGCTTCGGCGCCGATGTCGTATTGCCAGGCCTGGCTCTGGGCAAGCAGAAGGGCGCTGCGGTTGGTGGCGAGGTTGCGCTCCCAGAGCATTGCACTCGACAGGCTCGCGCCGAGGGCGACAATCAGAAGCGCAATGAGCAGCGCGACGCCGCGCTGCTTTCCTTTTCCCGATTTGCGCGCGGCGGATTTCATGGCGTGATCGGAATGAGGCGCCGGATTTCGCCCCAGCGTTGCGTGTCGAGCGTGATCTGGATCGCGATCGGTTCGCGGCGCACGTAAGTTCCGGGCTCGGCATTGAGCGGCGGCCAGTTGGCGTGCGACTGGTGCGATTCGTCCATGAAGGCAAGAGTGATCGAGCGCACGCCCGTCAACAGCGTCTGCTGTGCGGGCGTCGGCAGGGTCATACGATCAAGAACGGGAAAGATCAATCGTTCGAGCTTGCCGTTCTCGACCTTGTAGGCGATCCGTTCCAGGTCGCTGCGCGGCTCCATGAGCGGATTCGGCCGCCCGCCGCGGGTGAAGGCGAGCACGGGGATATCGTTCGCGCCTCCTGCCATGGCGGGAGCGAGCTCACCCGAGGTGAGGCGTATCGGGCGCGGGCTCGCCTGCTTGAGGTCGCGGCCGATGATCGCCATCGCAAGCTGCAACGTGCGGAAGTTTTCGTTGTGCTTGTGGGTGATTTCGCGCTCCTTGATGAGTGTGTTGATGCCGGAATAGGCGGCGACCGAGAGGATCGCGAGGATCGTCACCGCGACGAGAATCTCGATCAGCGTGAAGCCGCGCGCCTTTTCCTTCCGCATCGCTCCCGCCTTCATGATCCCTTCCCCGGTTGCGGTTGTGTGCCCGAACCGCCGCTCGGCATTCCCGCGATCGGCACGGCCACCGGTTTGGACGGCGGTTTGCCGATGAAACCGAGCATTCGCGTGATGATCTTGTCGGGCGAATCCGCGAGCGCCACGGTAATCGTTACCCGGCGCAGATCGGGGTCGGACGTCTTCGCGACCGTTGCATCCCAGCGCCATTTGCGCGTGGCGAAGCTCACCGTGTCGTTGGATTCGCCAAGATCCGGCCACTGGTCGGCAAGATGCATGCGGGCGAGTTCGTTTTGTGCGACCCAGCTCGCGAAATTGCGCTGCTGCAGTTCAGCCGAAACTCGCGTGCCGCGCGCGGCAACCGACAGCACCGCGAGAAGCCCAATGGCGATGACCGCCAGGGCGACCAGCACCTCGATCAGGGTGAAACCGCGGTTCGTTCCATTGTTCCGGGCGGCGTGAGACAGGCGGGATGCCGGCGTGACCGCAGTCAGGGTCGAGCCGGGATTCAGCCGCGGGCGGGGGCGGCCGTCAGTGGTTGTAAAGGATGGTGTTGGGACCATTGACGCTGCCGGGCGGAACAACGTGCACCCGTCCGTTGGCGGTACCACGCAGCTCCCAGACCTTGCCGTTGTTCGAGCTGAGGCGCAGGGTGAACGGCGTGATCTCCCCGGTGGAAAGAATCGCGATTTGCGGGGTGAGCGCCGTGCCCTCGTCGGGAGCGCCTTCGCCCGTTTCCGCGCTGGCCGCATCGGGTGCGGTGGTGACGACCGGGATCGCCACAGGGTTCTCGGTGTGCACGTCGGCCGTGAGACCGACGGGCAGATCGCGGCCGGCAAGCGTGGGATCCTTTGTCAGGGGCAACCAGGAACCGCGGCCGTTAAATACCATGAACTCATAGTGATGAGGCTTTACCTTGAGACCGTACTGGAGGTTTTCCATGCGCGCGTTTTCGCTTGCGAGTTCGATCAATCCCGCGAGCCGCGTCGCCGCTTGGGCCTGGTCGGAGCGCCCGCCAAGCGCGCGGGCCGAAATCACCGCGATCGCCGTTACAATGCCGATAATGACGATGACCGCGAGGATCTCGATCAGCGTGAACCCCGCGGCGCGCGGAGGCCCACGTTCGCCCGTTCGTTCAACCATTCCCGTTGTTGCCGTTCGAACTGTTGCCATTGCCCGTGGTCCAGTTGCCGATCACCTTGCTCTGGTCCCCGTTGTTGCCCGGCGGGCCCTCGGTCCACACGTCGAAGGGCTCGCTGTGGGTGCCGGGAAAAAGATAATGGTAGGGGTGACCCCAGGGGTCTTCAGGCACCTTGGAAAGATACTGGTGCCAGTTGGGCGGGATCGGAGGCGTGTCGGGCTTGGTCACGAGGGCCTTCAGCCCCTGCTGGGTCGTCGGATAGGTATAGTTGTCCAGCTTGTACATGTTCAGTGCCGAGGAAATGGATTGGATATCGGCCTTGGCCCGGGTGGTACGCGCGCGCCCCGGTGCGCTCATGACCCGCGGGACGACGATGGCGGCCAGGATCGCGAGAATGACCACCACGATCATGACTTCGATCAGTGTGAAACCGCCGCTCGGGCGGCGTAGCGACTTGGCTTGAATCATCTGCATGCGATTGGAACCTCAGGAAGAAGAATGCGCCGGAACACAAGTTTAATCCCTAACGCGAGTCGTGATGCGGCTCCAAATGATTGTGACCGCGGCGGATCGATGGCGTTCCGCGCCGGAAGCCGGCCGTGACCCGCGCCCGCGCGCTTTTGCCGCTGCTCGCCCGGGCCTGGCCGCTGTGGCTGGTCATGGCCGTCTGCATCGGGCTCGTTTTCGGGGGAACGCCCCTGCGCGATGCATTGCGCTACGACCATGCCGCCATTGCAGGGGGGGCGTGGTGGCGGCTGTTCACCGGCAATTTCGTGCACCTGGGCTGGACTCACGTGAGCCTCGACATGGCGGGTCTCGTCCTGCTGTGGATTTTGACAGGCCGCCGGCTTTCCGGCTGGCGCTGGATGGCCGTGACCATCGCCGGCTCCTGGGGGGTCGGGCTCG
>CAZKOE010000074.1:0-7484 GCA_964554305.1 uncultured Gammaproteobacteria bacterium | reverse complement strand
TCCGGCTGGCGCTGGATGGCCGTGACCATCGCCGGCTCCTGGGGGGTCGGGCTCGGTTTGTGGCTCGCGGAGCCGAGGGTGGTCTGGTACGTCGGGATCTCGGCGGTTGCGCACACCTACTGGGCAGCCGGCGCACTGCTCCTGATCGCGGCGCGCGACTGGGAGGGCTGGCCGCTGCTGATCCTTCTCGGTGGCAAACTGGCCTGGGAACAGGCGGCCGGCCCGCTCCCGAGTTCCGAAGCCATCATGCACGAGCCGATACTGACGGCGGCGCATTTGATGGGGGCCATCTCGGGCGCCGTTTGCGGCGTGATCCTGCTCGCGCCCTGGTTCGTGTCGCGGCTGCGTGGCTGGCGGACCCGCGTACAATAATCGCAACAAGTTTGCTGTTTGAGTAGTTGTTGCCGCCATTCCAGCGAAAGCGCACTATTGTCCGGGGAAAATCGGCATTGTGTTCGGAAACGCAGTAATAGAGCCGCTTTCACCGTGAACCAGAAAATTAGACTCGAATTTGGAATTACCGTCGCTTCCGCGGAGGCGGGAGCCCGGTATGGGAGCGAATCCCGCTCTGCGAGCGGGATGCATCATGAACTGGATACCCACCTCCGCGGGTATGACGAGGAAAAGGTATGCTTCCGATTTTCTCCGGACAGCAGTGCGCAAAAGCGGGCCGGGATGCGTTGCATTGGGTTCCGGATCGCACCGGCGCTCGTGCGAAATGACGAAAAATCGGGCAGTTTTCACATACACACGGGAGAAAGAAATGCCGTTCGCCGTTGTATTTCCGGGACAGGGTTCCCAGAGCGTAGGCATGCTCGACGCATTGGCCGCCGCGCACGAAGTCATCGGTGCCACCTTCGCCGAGGCCTCGGAAGTGCTGGATTTCGATCTCGCCGGACTGATTCGCGAAGGTCCCGGCGAGGAACTCGATCGCACCGAAAACACGCAGCCGGCGCTGCTTGCGGCCGGCATTGCCGTATGGCGATTGTGGCGGCAGGAGGGTGGCGTCGAACCGGCGGCGTTTGCGGGCCACAGCCTCGGCGAATACACGGCGCTCGTTGCGGCGGGCGCGATCGGTTTTGCCGACGCGCTGCGGCTTGTCCGCGAACGCGGGCGCTTCATGCAGGCGGCGGTGCCGGCCGGGACCGGGGGTATGGCGGCCATCATCGGCCTCGACGCCGAATCCGTCGGCAGGGTTTGCTCCGACGCCAGCGGTCTCGGAGTGGTCGCGCCCGCGAACCTCAACTCCCCCGTCCAGACCGTCATTTCCGGCGATCGACAGGCGGTCGAGAAGGCCGGACAGTTGGCCGGCGAGGCGGGGGCCAAACGGGTCGTGCCGCTCGCGGTGAGCGTTCCCTCGCACAGCCTCCTGATGCAGCCGGCCGCCGAGCGGCTGGCTGCGGAACTGGTCGCGATCGACGTGCGGGCGCCGGGAATTCCGGTTGTGAACAATGCCGACGTTGCGGCGCCGGGCGATCCCCGGGCCATTCGCGACGCCCTGGTCCGCCAGTTGACGCAGCCGGTGCGCTGGACGGAAACGGTCATCAGCCTGCGCGACGATTACGGCGTGAACCGCGTTTTCGAGTTCGGTCCGGGCGGCGTCCTCACCGGGCTCGGCCGGCGCACGGACCGGCGCACGATTGAGTGGGCCACGGTCAGCAGTCCGGATGAATTGAATATCGCCCTGGGAGCCGTCAAATGAACGATTCGAAATTACTGGAAGGAAAAACGGCGCTGGTAACCGGCGCCAGCCGGGGGATCGGCCGCGATATCCTGCTTGCGCTTGCGGGCGCCGGAGCCCGGGTCACGGGGACGGCAACCGGTTCGCCCGGCGTCCAGGCGATCGCGGCGAGTTTTGCCGAGGCAGGGCTTGCGGGCGAGGGGCAGATGCTCGACGTCGCCGACCCTGAATCCGTCGCGGCCCTGGGAGAAACGCTCGCCGAGTGCATGCCCGACATCCTTGTCAACAATGCCGGCATCAACCGCGACAGCCTGCTCCTGCGCATGAAGCCGGAGGAGTGGGACGCCGTTCTCGCCACCGATCTCACCGGCGTCTTCAGGCTCACCCGACTCGCCTTGCGCCCGATGGTCAAGCGCCGCTGGGGCCGCATCATCAACATCGGCTCGGTCATCGCCGCACTCGGCAATCCAGGCCAGGCCAACTACGCCGCCGCCAAGGCCGGCGTCGAGGGTTTCACCCGCGCGCTTGCTCGCGAAGTCGCAGCCCGCGGCATCACGGTCAATACCGTCGCGCCGGGCTTCATCGTTACCGACATGACCGCCGCGTTGCCCGAAGCGCAGCGCGAAGGATTGAAAAAACAGATTCCGGCAGGCCGGCTCGGCACCGGCGCGGACGTGGCCGGCGCCGTGCTCTATCTCGCCTCGGATGCCGGTGCCTACGTCACCGGCCAGACGCTCCACGTCAACGGCGGCATGTACTGCGGTGGTTGAATTGCGTATCCTGTCGCGGCTCGGTGCTTCCAGTACCTGTTCAGGTTTGGCGTGGAGCCGCGCAGCGAGGAACCGGACCGAACGCCTCCGCATTCGAAAGTCCGTGGTTTTCGCATTTTTCCTTGACAAGCCAAAATTTTGAGTGTATAAAGAGGGACCCACTGAATACACCGAGCCGCCCCTCGTGAGCTACCCGGTTTGGAGGGATGAGCGGCTGAGGACATCTTTCGTTTCGCGTTGTGCAGCGTTGGCTCTTGGGGCCCTGATCGGCGGCTTGCCGGCTTACGCGGGCGTGGCGGCCGGCGGTTATGCGAGGCATCGGGTCATTGCGGGCGACTTCAACGGCGACGGTTTGGCGGATTTGCTGCTGCAGCCATTGACGGGCGCCAAGGACAGTGCGCTGCTGTTGTCGTTGCCCACTGGAGCCTTCACAAAGCCCGCGATCTGGGGCGATCCGCATGCGGGCGAACGCTGGAACGCGGACGCGCATCGACTCTACGTCGGAGACTTCACCGGTAACGGCCGCGACGATCTGTTCATGCAGGCCGCGCCGGGGCTCGCGAGTGCAGTCATGCTGGCAGGCCCCAAGGGCAAATTCTCGCGTTCTCCGCAAGGGGCTTTTACCACGATTGGTGGGCTCGATGTTTCGCAGGCGAAGCATGTCGTGGTCGTTGGCGATTTCAATGGCGACGGGCGCGATGGCCTTCTGTTTCAGGCCAATACGGGTATGGCCAAGGATGCGATAGCGCTGTCCGGCCCGACTGGCCGTTTCACGACGCTGGCCTCCGAGTGGACCAATGGCGCGCTGGGATTGAATTGGTCGAACGACCTGGTTGCGCTGACAGCGGGTGATTTCGCGGGGACCGGCGAGAGTGAGCTTCTGCTTCGGGGCCGCGATGGGTTGGCGAATGATATTGTTGCCCTGAACCAGAGCGAGCAGCCGGGGCGCATTGTCCAAAGCTGGAAGTCCGGCTACCTGGGGCTCGACTGGCTGCCCGCGGACACGAACGTAATCGCTGTAGATATCAACGGTGATGGGCGCGCGGATATTCTGCTACAGCCGAAGGCGCCGGGCGGCAAGGTCACGGTGCTCCTCGCCGATGCCCAGGGGCAATTCAAGGCGATTGCCGCCCAGTGGGCAACTGAGAAGGACGGGCGGGACTGGTCGGGCGAAAGTTATCGGCTGGTGGCCGAGCCCGCGGCTGCATCGAGCAAAGGCGGATCGCTCCTCATGGTGCCCGAAGAGCCGGGGCTTGCCTACGAACGGGCGAGTTTCAACACCGAAGGCCGGCTCGTCGGTATGAGCGTAGTCAAGTCACCACCAGCAGGGCTTTTCGCGAATGCGGGCAATGATGCTGCCGCGCCTGCCGCGCAAGCGATGGCGGTCGGGGGAGCGGGCGCAAACGCGAGCGGGAACCCGGCGGTCGGGACGTTGCCGGGGAAGTTCTCGGTGAGCCGCATGGGTGCGGCCACTTACCGCATTCCGATCGCGGTGGCGCCCGGCGTGAACGGAATGCAACCCAAGCTCGCAATCGCCTACAGTTCGAGTACGGGACAAACCCAGCTGGGACTGGGCTGGTCGCTTTCGGGGTTGTCCGCGATCAGCCGTTGTTCGCCAACGGTCGCGACCGATGGTTACTCGGGCCCCGTCGTTATGGATAACGACAGCCGCTTCTGCCTGGGCAATGCGCATCTGATCGCTTATCCGGGCCAGTCTTATGGGGCGAGCGGTACCAAGTACCACACGCCGGTCGCGAGTTTCCAGAAGATTGTATCGAGTGGAACCCAGGGCGATGGCCCGCAGTCCTTTACCGTCCAGACCAAAAGTGGACTCACACGTGAGTACGGTGCGACGACAGATTCACGAATCCAGGGCGGTGCGGACTGGAGCGATACCGTCGCGGTTTGGCTTTTGGACAAGGTGACCGACCGGTGGGGCAATTTCATCACTTACCATTACACACAGATCCAGGGTGGTGGCAGCTATCAGTTGAGCGAAATTGACTATGGCAACAACGCGGGCACGATCGTCGGCAAACTCCTGTTCTCCTATAAGTCAATTCCGCTCGCGAACCAGAACGCGGTGTACATGGCGCAGCTCGTGCATATCTACAAATCCGTACTTTCAAGCATTACGGTCAAGTCCCTGGGAACCGGCACGGCATTTTCAACCCTGTGGACGTACAAATTCGCCTATACCGAACCGAGTGCCGGTGCACCGCGTCTAACTTCGGCTGCCCAGTGCGATGCGGCGGGCGCCTGCTTCAAGCCCACGACCTTCGATTATGCGACAGTTCATCCCGGACTCAGCGGTACGACGCTCCAGATTACCCCGGACAATCAAATGGCGCATCTCTATTTCGGGGATTTCGACGGAGACGGGCGCACCGACGTGATTTATCCCGAGAACGGTAACTGGTGGTATGTCACTTCGGCCGGGCGGACCGCGGTCAATACGAACCTTCCCGTGGTGGCGCCGACGGGCCAGGCGCTCGTGTTCGATGCGAACGGTGACGGGCACTCCGACCTGCTCTTTCCGATCAACGGCACCGAGATGGAGCTTGCCGAATGGAATACGAGCACCGGAAAGCTTGAAAACAGTGGCCAGACGCTTGACTTTCTCGGCGGCACCACGCCGACGCCGGTGGCGGTCGATGTCGCGGGCGACGGCTACCCCTGGGTGTTTTTCGTCCACGCGCGCCGACTGTATTACGTCAAGAATAACGGAGGCACCCTGAGCTCCCCGGTCGAGACCGGTTACACGATTGCTCCGAACCAGCCACTCACGCCAATTCGCTTTCGCCGCGGGCAAGTCGGATTATATGTCGGCTCTACAGGCTGCATCAGCACCGATGCTTGCGCCAACAGCGAGGGGATTTTCACCTGGGACAGGACGACACAAAAGCTCCGCTGGTGGGTAGCCCCCGAGGGCGGGCGGATACACTTCCTCGATTTCAATGGTGATGGTCTGGACGATATCGTTCAATACAACGCGCAGAGCAACGGTGAGTTCGAGGTCTACATGAACGTGGGTGGACTTTTTAGCCTCCAGGACTCCTGGACGCCTACCAAGGGCCACGCCCCGGCGGCCAACGTGCACTCGGCGGTGCTCGACTACAACGGCGACAGCCGCGCGGACCTCATGTGGCCGAGCGAGGATGGAACCTGGCATGTCATCGCCTGGGCGGGTTCCGATGGTGCGTACACCTACGTCGACAAAATAGCGACGGGAATCTCTGTACCCTCGGGCCGAATGTACCCCTTCGACTACTCCGGCAAGGGCGCAGGGGGCGTGCTCTACATTGCGGGTGGGAGTTCGCCGCATTTCATCACGCGGCTTCACAACGGGTATGCAACGAGCACGCATGGCGGGGAGTTGACCGGGATCACAAACGGGCTGGGCGCCGCCCTCACGGTTGACTATGTGCCGCTGTCTTGGTATCACGTGAATCTGGATGCGACGCACTACAGCCCGAGCGGGGCGATCCAGTGCGATACCTGCGCGTCGGGCGCGGATGCGGGGGCGGTGCGCAGCTTTGATGGCCCCGTTTATGTCGTAAGCAAAATTTCCACTCACGAAACGTCCGACACGACGCTCACGACCTCCTATCACTACTACACGGCCCGGCTCGATCGCACCGGCCGGGGTTTTCTCGGCTTTGCCGAACTGGAGACCACGAACAATCTGGGCTACAAGACGCGCACGAGCTACGAGACGGCCTTTCCCTATACGGGCATGGTGATCGGGGCGGTGGCCTGGGATGCGAACGGGAACATGACGAGCACGACGGCGAATACGCCCGCGAAAGTAGCCAGTGCCGCCGTCAGCGGCGCAAGCTCACCGCCTTTCCCCTACGTCACCGACAGCGTCAAGACCGATTACAAGTCCGATGGCACGACCGCTTACAAGGAGATCAAAACCCACAAGGTCTATGGCGGCTGGGGCAATGCAACCTCGGTCGTGACGACTACCCAGAATCCATCCGGGAGTATCAAGTACAGCTCCGATACCGAGAGCAGCTACGCCAATACGCCGAGCAACTGGTGCATCGGGCGCCTGACGAATGCGACGGTTACACAGACGGAAAAGCCGGCGCTGCCCCACGGTACGGTCACTCGCAACTCCACTTTCAGCTATATACCCTGCGGCAATCTCGGTGGCGGTACGCTCAAAACGCAGCATTTCGAGCCGAACGTAGCGAGTGTGAACTGGACAAAAACCTTCGGCTTCGATGCCTTCGGCAATCACCATACCGTGACCACGAGTGGTCCGAGCTTCGCGACACGCAAAACAACGAACCTCTACGATACCAATGGCAGGTTCCTGACCAAAGTAACCGATCCGATGAACAATTCCACCCAATACTGGTGGAACGCGAAGGGCGAGAAAACCCAGACCAAGGGCCCGAACGGGAGCATCACGACCACCAGCTACGACGGTTTCGGGCGCAAATCCGGCACGAGTGGCCCCTATTCCGATCAGTCTTCCATCATTACCCGTCTCCCTTGCACAATGAATTGCGCCGATGGCCGGGCCATTTATTACGTCACCACGGCAGTGGCGGGGGCGCCGACGACAACCGTCGAGTACGATGAGCACGCGCGCACCGTGTACGCCTCGCATAATGCTCTGAATGGAACCGTGGTCTCAAGTTCCTGGTACGATGTGCTCGGTCGCAAGTACGCGGCGAGCAAGCCCCACTTCGCCTCCGCCGCCGCCTGCTGGGTCTGGCACCAATTCGATGCGCGCGGTCGGATCACCAGAACCGTGAGCGCGGCCAATCAGAGCCAATGCAACACTGGCGCCGCCCCCACCGCCGCGAGCCCGCCGTTGGGCTATGCCGACAGCGTAAAGACCCAATACGCGGGATTGAACACCAGTGTCTCCCAAGGGAGTCGCACCAGCAGCAAGACCATGACGGTGGCGGGAAAGACCGCCAGCACCACGAACCCGGCGGGCGACACCACAAACTTCACCTACGATGCGGCGGGCGACCTTCTCACAAAGACCAATCCGGTGGGCGCGGTGACGA
>CAZKOE010000073.1:0-11423 GCA_964554305.1 uncultured Gammaproteobacteria bacterium | reverse complement strand
TGAACCCGGTGGGCTCGACCTGGCCGTGCAGTCCCGCGCCCAGGGTGCCGAAGCTGCACGCGCGCAGCCCGCGCAGGCTCCACGCCTGGGCGAGCATCTGCACGGTGGACGTCTTGCCGTTGGTACCGGTCACGCCGACCACCGTCATGGCCGCCGACGGGCTGGCATGCAGGCGATCGGCCATGGCGCCGATGCGCGCGCGCAGGGCCGGCACCGCGATGGCCTCCGGGGGGACCTGCACGCCGTCGGGGGCCGGCGGCGCGTTCACGATACCCCCCGCCGTCTCCAGCGTGTTCTCGCCCTCGTCGGAATAACGGATCGCAACCCCGAAGGCACTCCCGTCGCCGAGCGCGGCCCGGATTTTGTCGCCGAGCCAACCTAGATTGACGACGAGGTCGGTAATTCCGGCCGCGCGCAACCGTTCGATCGCACGCACCGCGAGCGGCTTGCCCCGCACTTCGATGAGCGCCTTCGGCGTCGTGTCGGTCAGCGGGCGCAGGCGCTCACCGCGGCCTGCCGCGAGCATCATCGCACGCATTCGATACGCCTCATCCGATGTGGGGGCGGCGATCCCGACCGCGATCTTGCTCGGGCCACATACAATCACGGCAGCCGCCACTCCTTCCTCGCAGGGCCGGCACGACACGGGTGGCGACAAAGTCGCCGAAATCGGCAAATTCCGGAATCGTCGCCGCGGCCGCGGCAACATAGTCGAGCGTGCGCGGGATGTCCCCGAGATAATCGGGTTTGCCATCGCGGTGACAGAGCCGCGCAAAAATCCCGGCGGCCTTCAGATGCCGCTGCATCCCCATCGTCTCGAACCAGGCCACGAACTCGGCTTCATCCGTGCCCGCGGGGATCCCCGCCGCGGCCGCCCCGGCGCGGTACTCGCGCAGCCAGGCAAGCCGCCGTTCCCGCGGCCAGGCGATGTAGCAATCCTTGAGCAGCGAGACGAGATCGTAGGTGACGGGGCCACGCACCGCGTCCTGAAAATCGAGAATGCCGGGCAGGGGAGCGCACACCATGAGATTGCGCGAATGATAATCGCGGTGCACGGCAACCCGCGGCTGGGCGCACGCGAGCGCCGTCAGCCGCTCGCGTACGCGCGCGATCAATCGGCGCTCGCCCGCACTCGGCGCCAGTCCGAGATGCCGATCGAGCAACCAATCTTCGAACAGCCGGATTTCAACGTCGAAGAGGGCCGGATCGTAGGCGGGAAGATCGGGTTCGCGCCAGGCCTGCAGCTTGATCAACGCCCCGATTGCCGCCGAATACAGCGGCGCGGGATCGCCGCCCGCCCGCAGCCGCATGAGATAGGTCTCGCGGCCCAGATCGCCGAGCAGCGCGAAGCCGCGCGATCGATTCTCGGCAACGATGCGCGGCACATTGAGGCCGAGTGCGGCGAGAGAACGGGCGATCCGCGTAAAATCGGCAAGGTTTTCACGCCCCGGCGGAGCATCCATGGCAATCAGGCTTTTGCCGTCTGCCGATTCAATGCGGAAATAACGGCGAAAGCTCGCATCGGCCGAAGCCGGCGCAAGCGCGACCGAGTCGAGTGCAAGGGTGGTGGCCGCCCAGGAGCCAAGCGCCTCCAGGCGACCGTCTCTCCCGGCGGTGGTTGCCGTTCCGTTAGTCATTGTGCGATCTTACCCGCCATTGCAAGTGGTCTCGAACCGGAAAACATAATCCATGCCGCGTGGTCTCCGCCTTTGCCTCTGCCTGTCGCTACTCGCGGGTGCGAGCGCGATGGCGCAGGCGCCGCCGGTCCGCTCGGGCGAATTCGCCCTGTGCCCGCCCAATCCGATGCTCGCGCCCCCTCCCGCGAGCGTCACCGGTACGGCACCGTTTCCCACGCTGGTGAACGCCGATCGCGTGCGCGCCAGGCACGGCGGCGTCACGCAACTTTCGGGCAACGTGGTCGCAACCCGCGGACACGAGCGGTTCTGGGCCGACCTTCTCGACTACGACCGGGTCGCGAACATCATGACCGGTCACGGCAACCTGCGCTACGCCAGCCCGCGGATGAGCGTCGAAGCCGAGAAAGGGCGCTACGAATTCGCAACGGATCACGGCACGTTTTACGACGATCGCTACCAGCTTCCGGCCCGCCACGGCCGCGGCAAGGCAGAACGCATAGACACTCATGCCTCGGACAAGACCGATCTTTTCGGGCTTACCTACACCACCTGCCCGCCGAAGCACGTTGCCTGGCGCCTGCACGCCAAAAAGGTGGTGCTCAACCACGACACCGAAATCGGCTACGCCCACGACGCCTGGATCAGTTTCATGGGTGTCCCCTTTCTGTGGACGCCCTACCTCTCGTTCCCGCTGAGCGACCGCCGCAAATCCGGCTTCCTCGCACCGACCCTGAGCCAGAATTCGACCGGCGGGCTGGATATCGCCGTACCCTACTACTTCAACATCGCGCCGAACATGGACCTGATATTCACCCCGCGGATCGTCTCCCGTCGCGGCGTGATGGCGATGGGCACCTATCGCTGGCTGCTCCCCGGCACACTCGGAAAATTCCATTTCGAATACATGCCGCATGACCGCGAGGCCGACCGCGAGCGCAGCCTGTTCCAGCTCGACGATACCAGCCAGTTCTCGAGCCACTGGCGGCTGGAAAGCGATCTCGAATACATTTCCGACTCGAACTACCTCGACGATTTCGGCACGAGCCTGCGCCGCGTCGCGCAGACCTATCAGACGCGGCGCGTGAAGGCGATCTACCAGGTACCCTCGGGCGAGGCCTTCATCCAGGTCGTGGACCAGGCGCCGCTCGACTCCGCGATCACGCCCACCGAGCGACCGTTCCGCAAACTTCCGGAAATCGGCCTTGCTTTTTCCTGGCCGGACTACCGCAATGGACTGGTGCCTTCCGTCGGCGACGATTTCACCCGCTTCGAGGCCCCCGAGCGCCGGGGCGCATTGAGAAACGATCTGCGCCCGTCCCTCGCCTGGAATCTCGATCACGGCAGCTGGTTCCTGACCCCGCGACTCGCCTACGATCAGGCCAACTACCGCCTCGACGCCTTCGGCGGCGCTCCCGGCCAGAACATCGATCGCTCGACGCCGATCTTCTCCCTCGACTCGGGGCTGCGCTTCGAGCGCCGGATCGGCAAGGACGGCTGGCTGACCCAGACGCTGGAACCGCGCGCCTACTATCTTTACGTACCCTACCGCGACCAGAGCAACATCCCCATTTTCGACACCTATCTGCCCCCGCTCAACATGGGAAAGCTGTTCGCCGAAAATCGTTTCACGGGCCCCGATCGCCTGGGCGACGCCAACCAGATTTCGCTCGGGCTCACGACGCGTTTCCTGGACAACCGGACCGGCGAACAGTTATTCACGCTCGGCATCGGCCAGGCCTTCTACTTCCGCGACCGCAACGTCACCCTGCCCGGCGAGGCGCCGCAAACGAGCGCGCGATCGGACTATGTCGGCGAGTTCACGGCCAGTCTCGGCCACCATATCACCACCCGTCTGGTCGCCGATTTCAACCCCTACAGCCACGACTTCGACCAGGGCTATCTCGAATTCCAGTACCACCCCGGTCTCTACACCGTGCTCAACCTGGGCTATCTCTACCGCCGCGGCGAACTCAACCAGACCAACGTGTCCTTTTCGCTCCCGATCGGCTCGCACTGGAGCGTACTCGGGCGCTGGAACTATTCCATCCTCGACCATCAAACCATCGAGACCATGGCGGGCCTACAATATGAGACCTGCTGCTGGCTGGTGCGGCTCGCGGTTCGGCGTTTCGTGACCCTTGACGGACAGGGCAACTCCGCCATTTTCCTGGAGCTGGGGCTCAAGGGCCTCGGTGGCCTCGGCAAACGTTTGGGCGATTTTTTCCATGATGACATTAACGGCTACGGTGAAATCCCGGGTGATGAAGACTCGAATGAAACTTATTAGCGGGCTCCCGCTCGCCACGGTGATGCTGGCCGCCTTTGCGGGAACGGCGTTCGCCGCCGCACCGCCAGCGGCGAGCACAGCGCCGGCGCGACAAGCCGCAGCGCTGCCGGGTCAGCCGCTGGATCGCGTGATCGCGGTCGCAAACGATCAGCCCATTCTGGAGAGCGCACTGGAGCAGCGGATGGCCCGCGTCTCCGCCTCGCTCCAGCAACAGGGCACGCCCCTGCCCCCGGAAAAGGCCTTCCGGCACCAGATTCTCGAACGCCTGATCACCCAGAAACTCCTGCTGCAGGCGGCCGGCCAGCGAGGCGTCCAGGTAAGCGCGGATCAGGTCAATTCGGCGCTGTCGGCCATCGCGAAACGTCACGGGCTCACCCTCGCCGGGTTGCCCAAGGCCCTCGCCGCACAGGGGCAGGATTACCTCGCCTTCCGCCGGCAAATCAAGAACCAGCTCACCGTTCACCAATTGATCCAGCAGGCGGTCGCGTCGCAAATCCAGGTCACCCCCGCCGAGATCGACGACTACATGGAACGCGAGGCCGACTCCCAGGCCGGCAACACCCAGTACCAGCTCGCACAGATCCTTATCGCCTTTCCGAGCGACGCGACGCCCGCCGACGTCAAAAAGACCAAGCAGAAGGCCGAAGCGCTGGTACAACAACTACAGGCGGGTGCGAACTTCGCCGCCCTCGCGGCCGCAAATTCGGACGGTCCGCATGCACTCAAGGGCGGCGTCATCGGCTGGATCCAGGCGGCCAATCTGCCGACGCTTCTCGCCGGCCCCGTCCCCAAATTGAAACCGGGCGGGATCACGGCGCCGATTGCCGGCCCCGGCGGCTATCACATCGTGAAACTGCTTGCCGTGCGCGCCCCGCAGGGCCAACACGGGACGCAATACCACGTCAGACACATCCTGATCAGGCCCAACCCGATTCGCACTCTCGCCCAATCCAAGGCGCTGGCGGGAAAACTCCGCACCGAGATTCTGGCGGGTAAAACAACCTTCGCCGCCGCCGCCAAGGCCTACTCCGGCGATCCGAACTCCGCCGGCACGGGCGGCGACCTGGGCTGGAAAAGCGCAGAGGATTTGCCGCCGCCGCCCTTCGCTTCCACCGTCGAAAGCCTCCCGGTCAACCAGATCAGCCAGCCGGTGAAGCTGCCCCAAGGATGGGATCTGATCGAAGTAACGGGCAAACGCCAGGGCAACGCCACCGAGGCGGAGCGCGAAAACCAGGCTTATCAGGCAATCTTCCAGCGCAAGCTCGCGAGCCAGCTCGCCCAGTTCAAGCGAGTCGTCCGCGGTCAGGGCTATGTGCACATTCTCGATCCCGCCGATGCCGGAACGGAGGCCACGAACGCGGGCGCCGCCGCTGCCAACTTCTGACGAGCACGCGCCATGACGCTGCGGCTCGCGCTGTCGGTGGGCGAACCGGCCGGTATCGGCCCCGACCTCGCCGTAATCGCGGCCCAGCGCGCGCGCGCGCAGGAACTCGTCGCCTTCGCCGATCCCGATTTGCTCGCCGCGCGCGCCCACGCGCTCGGCCTGCCGCTCGCACTCGACGACTACGACCCGCACCGGGCTCCGGTAACAGGGGAACCGGGCCGGCTTCTTATCGCGCCAGTAGCGCTTGCGGCCCCGGCCGCAGCGGGACGGCTCGACCCCGCCAACGCTCCCGCCGTGCTCGCGGCGCTCGATGCGGCCTTCGATGCCTGCGCGAGCGGCGCCTGCGCTGCGCTCGTTACCGCGCCGGTCCACAAGGGCGCGATCAACGAGGCGGGCACCGCCTTCAGCGGACACACCGAGTATCTCGCCGCACGCGCCGGCGGCGCAACGCCGGTGATGCTGCTCGTCGCCGAGGACTTGCGGGTCGCTCTCGCAACAACGCACCTCCCCCTCGCCGACGTGCCGCAGGCGATCACGCGCGAGCGCCTTACCCGAGTGATCGAGGTGCTCGACGCCGGGCTCCGCCGCGACTTCGGCATCGCCCGCCCGCGCATCCTCGTCCTCGGCCTCAACCCGCACGCGGGTGAAGGCGGGCACCTCGGGCGCGAGGAAATCGAGACGATCGACCCCGTACTCGAAGCGCAGCGCACAAACGGCCTGGCGCTGGAAGGCCCGCTCCCGGCCGATACCGCCTTCGTCCCCGGCCGGCTCGCCGGGGCCGACGCCGTACTGGCCATGTACCACGACCAGGGTCTCCCGGTACTCAAGCATGCCGGATTCGGCCGCGCCGTCAACGTCACGCTGGGGCTCCCGATCGTGCGCACTTCGGTGGATCACGGCACGGCGCTCGAGCTTGCCGGCAGCGGGCGGGCGGACCCCGGCAGCCTCGAGGCGGCAATCGAACTCGCCGCCGACATCGCCGAGAGACGCCTGAAACGATGACAGCCAGGGAGATCAGGAAACGCAGCGGCGAAAACGCTCCCCACCATGTCAACGAGAGGCCCGCGCGTCCCGCGACCCCTGCGTGGCCCGCCATGAGACCCGCGGTGCCCGAACGCAACCCGCGGGCGAACAAGCGACTCGGCCAGCATTTTCTCCACGATCCGGCGGTAATCTCCCGCATCCTTGCGGCTGTTTCGCCGCGGCGCGGCGAACGCATCGTTGAAATCGGCCCCGGGCGAGGCGCACTCACCCGACCCTTGGCACAAAGCGGCGCAAGGCTCATCGTCATTGAGCTCGATCGCGGCCTCGCCGACGCGCTCGCCGCGGATCCCGAGCTTGCCGGCGTCGAAATCCTCCGTGCCGACGCGCTCGGCGTCGACTACGACGCACTCGCCACCGGCGCGCGGCTGCGCATCGTGGGCAATCTTCCCTACAACATCTCCTCGCCGCTCCTGTTCCGTCTTCTCCGGGCGGCGAAGCATCTCACCGACCTCACACTGATGCTCCAGCGCGAGGTGGTCGAGCGCATGGTCGCCGCACCGGGCACACGCGCCTACGGGCGGCTTACCGTCATGCTCGCCGCCCGCTGCCGGGTCGAGAAGCTGTTCGCGGTCGGAGCGGGCGCCTTCACGCCGCCCCCAAAGGTCGAATCCGCGGTGGCAAGGCTCGTCCCACACGTCTCGCCACCCTTCGATCCGGGCGACTGGGCACTGTTCGACCGGCTGGTCCGCGCGGGTTTCGCGGCCCGGCGCAAGACGCTCCGGAACGCCTTGCGCGAATTCGCCGACGCGGCCGGCCTGCGGGCGGCGGGGCTCGACCCGGGCGCGCGGCCGGGAGCGATCTCACCCGCGGAATACGCGAAATTGTCGCGGCTGCTCTCGCGCCCCGCGGCCACCGATTGACAAACACACTCACAAAAGGGCACGATTGAGGTTCGACCTACTGGTAAAGCGCATGGCCATCTACACTCATATCCTTGCGGCGCTCGATCTCGGCACCGACACCGAGGCGCTCCTCGAACGCGCCCATGCCATGGCACAGGCCCTTGGCGCCCGCCTGAGCCTCGCACACGCGGTCGAATACCTGCCGGCGGACCCCGCGGGCGATGCCGTGCTGGCCCCCATCGAGGAACTCGAGCCGGAACTCGTAAAAGGCGCGGAGAAGCAGCTCGCCGAATTCGCGGCGCGCGCCGGCGTGGGGAACGCCGAGCGCCATATTGTGGTCGGCAATATCCCGACCGAGCTCGCGCACCTGGCCGAGGACATCGGTGCCGATCTTCTCGTCACCGGCGCACACGAGCGGCGGGGGATCTTTTTCTTCGGCGGCGGCACCGAACGCGCATTCTTGAAGCGGGTGGGCTGCGATATCCTCGTCGTACGCCTCAAGAACGAAGAATAAACCGCCCTCCGACTGATAAAATGATCGGGTTGACGCAGCACGGAACTTCCGTGACGGTAAACCGACGCGAAATCAAAATCCAGATTACAAGCGATTTTCTCGCCCACCAGTCCGATCCGGACGAGCACCGCTACGTGTTCGCCTACACCATCTCGCTGGAAAACTCGGGCGAGATCGGTGCGCGGTTGCTCACGCGGCACTGGGTCATCACCGACGCCGAAGGCGAGGTACGTGAAGTACACGGCGACGGGGTCATCGGAGAAACGCCCTACCTCGAGCCGGGCGGGGGCTTCCGCTACTCTTCCGGCGCGATCCTCGCGACGCCGGTCGGCACCATGCAGGGCAGCTACCAGTGGATCGGCGACGACGGCGTACCCTTCGATGCGCCAATTCCCATGTTCCGACTCGCCGTCCCCGGCCTGCTGCACTGACGGCCGGCCGATCGCCGCAGCCGCCTTGAATCCGTCGGACATCGACAATCACCCCCCGGTGATCTGAGCGCCATGGCCGTCTTCGCCATTGGTGACATCCAGGGTTGTGCGGACGCCCTGAAGCGGCTCCTCGACCGCATGCGCTTCGACCCCGCCGAGGACCGGCTGTGGTTTGCGGGTGACCTCGTGAATCGCGGCCCGCAATCACTCGAGGTGTTGCGCTTCGTGCGCGGCCTGGGCGAAGGCGCAATTTCGGTTCTCGGCAACCACGACCTGCACTTCGTCGCCATGGCGCGGGGCATACGCCCCGTCTCCCCCGCATTGCAGACGGTACTGGACGCCGAGGACGGCCCCGATCTCGTTGCCTGGTTGGCCGCGCGTCCCTTGCTCCACCACGACCCGAAACTGGGCTACGTACTCGTTCACGCCGCCCTGGCTCCGGCCTGGACGCTCGCCGAGGCGAAACGGCTCGCAGCCGAAGTGGAAACGGCGCTCGCCGGTCCCGATGCCGGTGCGCTTCTCGCCGGCATGTACGGCAACGAACCTACACGCTGGTCAGACACGCTCGAGGGGATCGAGCGCCTGCGCACCATCGTCAATGTCTTCACTCGGCTGCGCTACGTAACCGCCGAGGGAGATTTCGACTTCAGGTACAGCGGTGCACCCGGTACCCAGCCCCCGGAACTGATGCCGTGGTTTCTCGCACCGGATCGGCGCAATGCCGACGAACACATCCTTTTCGGCCACTGGTCCACGCTCGGGCCAGTCACGGCGCCGCACATCTATCCGCTCGACACCGGCTGTGTCTGGGGCGGCAAGCTCACGGCGATGCGCCTCGATGGCGAAGGCGAGGGCGGTTGGTACGCCATCCCCTGCCCGCGCGTGGCTACGCCAACACGGGGAGTGGGGGAAGAGAAGTGAGTCGCGAGACAAGAAAAGCCCATCGGCATCCGAACTTTCCGGGCGAGTTTTCCTTCGTCCACTCTCGTTTCTCTTCCCACACTTCTGTTTAAGATGGTAAGGAATTTTTTGCAAACGCTCCCATGGCCGATCAAACCCTAGTCAGCCGCCACGCACTGGTGTGCGGCGCAAGCCGCGGCATCGGACGCGCCGTAGCCGAAACACTCGCCGCGAGCGGCGCGAGCGTGACGCTCCTTGCCCGCAATGCTGAAATGCTGTCCGAGGTCCGGGAGACCCTGCCCGTTGTCGGCAGCGCCCGGCACTCGGCATTTGTTGCGGATCTCGAGGACACCGCGCGTCTGCCGGAGCACATCGAAAACATCAACCGGCCCGTGCACATCCTCGTCAACAATGCCGGCGGGCCACCCGGCGGACCTATTCTCGAGGCCGCACCCGAGGCGTTTCGACAAGGCTTCGAGCGCCTCTTGATAGCGGCACATCTTTTGGCGCAAAAGTTCGTCCCCGGCATGCGCGAGGCGGGCTACGGACGGATCATCAACATTGTTTCCACCTCGGTGCGCGAGCCGATCCCCAATCTCGGCGTTTCCAACACCTTGCGCGGCGCCTGCGCCAGTTGGGCCAAGACGCTCGCGCGCGAAGTGGCCGCCAAGAACATCACCGTCAACAACGTGCTTCCGGGATTCACTGCAACCGACCGCCTCAAGCATCTGTTCGCCGCCCGTGCCGAGCGCGACGGCACGACGCTGGCCGAGATCGAGACCGCGACCCGCGCGCAAATCCCCGCCGCGCGTTTCGCGGAACCGGCAGAAATCGCCGCCGCCGTCGCCTTTCTCGCCTCACCCGCGGCAGGCTACATCACGGGCGTCTCGCTTCCGGTGGACGGTGGGCGCCTGCACGGCATTTGACCACTTTCCCTCTCCGTACGGGAGAGGCTCAGGGTGAAGGCAGAAACATGGAACGCTTCGAAAATTTCATCAATGGCAGATTCGAGCCGGCACAATCCGGCAAGTGGCTGACCGATTACGAACCCGCAACCGGCGAACCCCATGCCGAAATTCCCGATTCCGGCGCGGCGGACATTGAAACGGCGGTCGCCGCGGCGCATGCGGCCTTTCCGGCCTGGGCAGCGCTCGACGGCGTCGCGCGCGGGCAATACCTCGAAAAGATCGCGCAAGGCATCGAAGCCCGGCTGGACGAACTCGTCGCCCTCGAAAGCCGCGACCAGGGCAAACCCGAAGCGCTCGCCCGCCGCGTGGACATCCCGCGCGCCGCTCTGAATTTCCGCTTTTACGCCGCCGCCGCGAGCCAGTTCGCGAGCGAGGCGCATCCGGCGCCCGGCGCTTTGAACGTCACCCTGCGCAGTCCCGTCGGCGTTGCCGGCTGCATCTCGCCGTGGAATCTGCCGCTGTACCTTTTGACCTGGAAACTCGTACCCGCGCTCGCCGCCGGCTGCACCGTCGTCGCCAAGCCTTCGGAGTGGACGCCGGCGACCGCGACCCGGCTCGGCGAAATCGCCCGCGATGCGGGCCTCCCGCCCGGTGTCCTGAACATCGTTCACGGCCTGGGCGAAAACTGCGGGCGCGCCCTTGTCGAGCATCCGGACGTGCCGGCGATCTCCTTCACGGGCGGTACCGCGACCGGCGCCGACATCGCCCGCCGCGCGGCACCGAAGTTCAAGAAACTGTCGCTCGAACTCGGCGGCAAGAACCCGACCCTCGTTTTTGCCGATTGCGACTTCGACGCCGCGGTCGCCGGTGCGCTGCGCGCAGCCTTCTCCAACCAGGGCGAAATCTGTCTCTGCGGCTCGCGCGTTTTCGTGGAACGGCCGCTTTACAAGCGTTTCCGCGAGGCCTTCGTCGCCGGCGCGAAAAAACTCAAGATCGGCGATCCGCGCGATGCCGCCACCGACGTCGGTGCCATCGTTTCGCGCGAACACCACGAAAAGGTCCTCGGCTACCTCGAACTCGCCCGCGAGGAGGGCGGCAGAATTCTTTGCGGCGGCGGTGCACCCCGGCTGCCGGGGCGACTCGCCGGCGGCTGGTATATCGCTCCGACCGTCATCGAAGGGCTCGCAAACGAGTGCCGGACCAACCAGGAGGAAATCTTCGGCCCGGTCGCAACGCTCATCCCCTTCGACGGCGAGGATGAGGCACTCGCACTCGTGAACGATGTCCGCTACGGTCTCGCGGCCTCCCTGTGGACGGAGAACCTCGGCCGCGCCCTGCGGGTTTCCGAGCGCCTGCAGGCCGGGCTCATCTGGGTCAACTGCTGGATGCTCCGCGATTTGCGCACCCCGATGGGCGGCGTCAAGGATTCCGGCCTCGGCCACGAAGGCGGCTTCGAGACGATGCGCTTCTTCACCG
>CAZKOE010000072.1:7172-11533 GCA_964554305.1 uncultured Gammaproteobacteria bacterium | reverse complement strand
TCGCCGAGGCCTACGGCATCATGGCGGGCTTTCTGGTGGTACTCTTTGCGCTGGCGTTGTGGCTGCTCAAGCGCGGCACGGGACTGAAGACATGAGCGCATACGAGGTGTTCGGCGCGATCGTGGCGGGCATCGCGGGTTTTATCGCGGGGGCGGTGTGGTACACGCCGTTCACCTTCGGTCCGTTGTGGCTGCGCTTCGCGCCCGAGGCGATCGAACGTGCCGAACGCCCCTCGCCGACACGGCTCGGCCGCTACGCGGTGGCCTTGCTCGCAAGCTTCGTGCAGTCCTTCGCGCTGGCCGCCCTGCTCCTGTTCGAGCAACGCTGGGACCTCGGCTTCGCCCTCGGCATGGCGGGGCTCGTCTGGCTCGGCTTCGTCGTTTCCGCCTCGCTCATGGACGGATTGTTCCGGCGCCGCCTCGCCCGCGACTGGCTCCTCGACATGGGCCACCGCCTGCTCGTGCTCGTCACGATCGCGATCATCCTCGGCATCTGGCCGCCTTCCTGAGAGCCACCAGACGGAGCCGCCGTGATCTTAAACAGGCCGTACTCGAATAAACGCAACCGCAACCGGCACGGAACGACGCGCTAGAATACCGACGCAGCGGCGTACTTCGCTGTTGGATGGAAATGGGAACCAGGCGCCAATCGAGTTCGAAATCTTCGCGCCGCCTCCGCGTGACCGTTGCGCTGGCCGCCTGTTCACTGGCCGGGCCGGGTTTTGCGGTCACAGCGTTTGCGCAACGGGTGCCCGCGGCCACCACCGACCTGGGTACGATAGTCGTCACACCGACCCGGCCGAGCCCCGCAGCGCTCGCACCGATACAGACGACCGTGCAACGCGGCGCGCTCAAACTCCGAATGCAGCCGGGCTTCCCGCCGCGGCTTCCTTCCCCGGCGACCCGGGGCAGAAACCATCCGGCGGCATTCCCGGCCCGGGCGCCGCCCACGGCGCAATCGCAACCCGCGATTCGCACACCGCCGGAAACGATCCATGCCGTCGCGCCGGCGTATCCCCCGGCTGCCCTCGCCCAGGCGCTTCGCGGTTCGGTTACCGTCGGCTTCACCATCGAAGCCGATGGGCGCACGAAAGACATTCACATCATCTCTTCGCAGCCGACCAAGGTGTTCGACCAAGCCACCCTGCAGGCGGTGCGCCAATGGCGCTTCGAGCCCGCCATGGTAAACGGCCGGCCGGTGGCCATCACGGCGCGCCAGACCATCGTCTTCAATCCGCCGTTGCAACAACGGCAGGCGCCCGCACCTCCGCCACCGCCGGTCTCCGTGCAGGCGGCTTCTCCCCCGCCGCCTCGACCCGCACCCGCCAGGATCAAGGTCCATCCCGTACACATCGTGGCACCCAAGTACCCGCCTCGCGCCTACCGCCGGCGGATCGGCGGCAGCGTCACGGTGCGCTTCCTCGTCGGCACGGACGGCAAAACCCACCACATCCGGATCATCGAGGCCAAACCGCCGGACATCTTCAACCGCGCGGCCAAACAGGCGGTCCGTCAGTGGCGCTTCCGCCCGGTCGCAACGCCGACGCCGGTGACCCAGACCATCCGCTTCACTCCGCCGGGATGAGGCAGGAGAGCAAAGCGGGTAAGAGAAAATCGACAGCCCTCGCCTGAGGGCAAGGGTTTTCACTCACCACCAAGCGAGACAATAAGCACTGCTTCCCGCCTCTCATTGCCCACGTTTCTTCGCTCACTTCTTCGTTAAGGCAGGATGAGTCGGTAGCCTCGAAAGTCGACGATTTCGCCATTGCGGGTGACCTTGAGCAAATGCACGCCGGGGGCGATCTCGTCGCCGGCGTGAAATTTTTGCACACCGATCATGATGAAGCGCGAAGCCGGATCGGCATTCCACACGTGAACACCGATGTCGAGCGACGGGAACGCCGTGCGAACGGCCTCGGGGGCTGCGGCAAGCGCGATGGGCCGGGGCGGCGACGGCGCGGCCGCCGCCCGCCGGACGGCGGGAGGCGATGGAGACGGCGATGCCGCCTCGCTACCCGCAGCCGCTTCCCGCACCGCCGACACTTGTCGTGGCCGTTCCCCCGCGGCGATGGCGCCGGCCGAGGAAGTTGCGACACCGGCTTGGGCTCCAGCCGCCTCGCTCCGGTGCTCGGCCGACCGGGTCGACGGATGAGCAACTTCCGCCGTAACCGGGGGTACCGCCACCACGTGCCGCGAAGTGCCCTCCGCCGTTCTGCCCGCGTTCGATGCCACCACCGACGCGACCGGGACCGGCGTCGGCGTCGGGCGGCTCTGGTCGAGCCAGATATAAACGCCAAGCCCCACCACCAGCGCGACCAACAATCCGCAAATCAGCCACGGGAGCAAGGGCGGGCGCTGGCGCAGCGTCACGGCGGGCGCTCCCAGGGTTTTCGCAAGCCGTGCATCGGCGTCATGCGCACGCCGCCACGCGTCCGACAAAATGCTCACTTCGCCTCCTTAACTGTCCCGCAATCGCGGCCCGGGAACCCGGCCGAGCGATCGGCGCAACACGATCAGGGTTGCCGGCCCGGCAATGCCGTCCGGTACGAGGGCGTTACGGCGTTGAAATGCGCGTACCGCCGCCTCCAGCGCCTTATCATACGTGGAGTTGCCGTCGGCGGAAAGACCCAAGGCGCGGCGCAGCCAGCCGACGGCGGGGCCTGTCATGCCCGGGCGCATCACACCAACCCCGTGGGGCGGCCGCCACAGGAGATGCATCCGTCCATACCACAGGGCGGTAAAGGCGGCAATGGGGAAACTGCGCTCATGCCCCGCACCCGCGGCAAGCGTGATCCGGTTCGCGGACAGCGCCGTGACCACGAGCCGGAAACTGCGGTCGTCCAGGTGCAAATTCACGACGGCCGGGCGATCGAGGGCACGCAGCAGGTTCAGGTTGCCCTGTTCACGCAGGCAGGCCAGACCGGCCTGCGCGGCGATTCCGCAAAGCCCTTTTGTGCCGGCATCCGGCAGCTTCCATAAGGTCAGCAGAACGGCGGCCGGGTCGGCGGCGCTCGCGGGCAACGCGGCCAGCCAGTGCCGGAGTGTATCCCCGGATGAAATCGTGCCGGTCGGGGCAGTGGTTCGCGTCTCCGCCTTGGCATGGTCGGAAAGCGCGGCCACGGGGCCCCTCGCCCGAATCGGTCGTGCCGACACGGCGGCGGGTTTTGCGCTCGGCGCCGTAGCGGCTGCGGCAACCGGCGTTCCGGCGCGTGCGGGACGACCGCCTCCGGCGACAAGCCACCACGCGATACCGGCGCCGATCACGCCGGCCGCAACCAGCCCCGTCGCCAGCCAGACCGGGCGAAGTCCGCGATCCCGGTGCGATTCGGAGACTCCGGCAATATCCCGCACCGCATCGCGCACCACCGCCGCGTCCACTTCGCGCAGGCCCCGTGTGTAGGCCGCCATAAGCGCGCGATCGCAAATGAGATTGATCAGGCGCGGAACCCCGCGCGAATGTCGCTGGACGGCGCGCACGGCATGCGGTTGAAAGATCCGCCCCGGCGCGCCGGCCAACCGCAGCCGGTGGCGGATATAAGCGTCGGTGTCGGCGAGCGCGAACGGTCCCAGATGATAGCGGCCGGTGATCCGCTGGGCAAGCTGGCGCAGGTCGGGCCGGGCAAGCGTCTCACGCAGCTCGGGCTGGCCGACCAGAATGACGTTCAGAAGCTTGCGCCGATCGGTCTCGAAGTTCGTCAGGAGGCGTACTTCCTCGAGCACTTCCGGGCCCAGCCGCTGCGCCTCGTCTATCACCACGACCACGCGCTGACCGCGTGTGTGCGCACCCAGGAGATGGCGGTAGAGCCGCGCGACCAGATCGCTGTGCTCCGCGCCCGCGGGCGGTTTCGGCAAACCGAGTTCGGCAAGCAACGCGAGCAACAGGCCGCGCCGGGAGACCTCCGGATTGAACACGAAGGCAATCTCGACGCCTTCGGGCATCTCGGCGAGGAGCCGGCGGATGAGCGTCGTCTTGCCGGTGCCGACTTCGCCCGTCAACTGGATGAAGCCGTCGCCCTCGCTCGCGCCGTAGGCGAGGTGCGCGAGCGCCTCCAGGTGCTGTGCGCTCGGGTAGAGGTAGCGCGGATCGGGCGCGATCGAGAACGGCGGCTCGGAAAGCCCGAAGTACTCCGCGTACACGGGGCGTCAGCGGGTTCGCCCGGGCCGTGAGTTCAAAATTTCGGCGGCGGCGGAAATTTCGAAAAGATGCGCTCGACCGCCTTGCTCACGGCCTGTTGCGAGTAGTTTTTCTCGCTGATCGAACTCGTGAGCCAGCCGCGCCAGACGAGCTTGTTGTCGTGCGCGTCGATCACATCGAGAATCAGGGAAGCCTCGCGCACCTCTTTGGTGGGCTGGCTCACGACG
>CAZKOE010000072.1:0-7162 GCA_964554305.1 uncultured Gammaproteobacteria bacterium | reverse complement strand
CGAGCGGTTTGGTCGGGGCCGGTCCCAACACACCTACCACCTGGTACCCCCCGCCGCCCTCGTCGGGGGGGGGCCCCCCCACGACCGTTCCGAACGGCGTTCCCCACCAAGGATAACCGTAACCACCAACGCCGATGCCGACCGCCGCACCGGAGTTTTCCTGGTGCCGGGTGATAGAAGTGTGATAGGTGACCAGGAAGTCAGCCTGCGCGGGATTCGCGACGTAACGGTAACCCTGGTGGGTCAGGGTCGAGATGACCGCGTTCTGAACGCGGGTCGTGAGGATGCCGCTGTCCACGATGGGGTTGCGCACCGGCTTGGCCAGCGGCGCCTTCCAGGCAAAAGTGTGCCACTGCCCGTAGAGCGCGTTATTATATTCGTACTGCACCGGCGCCGTGCACCCGACAAGAAGCGCCAGCGGAACGGCGGGAAGAGCGACAAGCAGCGCCAAACGGCGTAAGTTACACATGAGTCCCTTTCGACCGGTATGATCCGACTGTCTATTCCAACACGAAACCGCGCCCGCGGCAAGCACCCCCGGCCCGAGTCCATCAGCCCACGCAGTTCCCCCCTCGTCGCCGGGCTGTATTTTGCACTCGCGGTCGCGTCCCTCATCACCCTGCGCGGCAGCGGTTTCACACCCGCCGGAAACTGGGGGCCCCTCGTCTTTTTCGCCGGTTTTCAGTTTATCCTGATGTTTCTCGGCGTGCCGGCTACGGCCCTCGGTGCCACCACCGAAAGTCGAATTTCCCTGGACCGGCTCCCGCTGGTGGCCTCCATCCTGCTGTTCGGCCCCGCGCCGGCCGCCTGGGCCGCCGGCGCGACAGCCCTGGCATCCACTCTGATAACCAATCCCTACCGCGAAACGCACTGGCGGCGGTCGCTGCACGCCCTCGGCAACGGCGGGATGTACCTGCTCGCGACCCTGGCGGCCGGCCACGTCTGGCTCGCCCTCGGTGGCGCGGTGCCCGCCACGAACATCTGGCCCGCCGGCATACACTCCTGGCCCGTCAACTTCTGGCCCGTCAATCTCGGGCGTCTCGCCGTGATGATCATCACACTGCAGGGCGTGAACGAGGTGCTCTATGCCCTGTTGAACTGGCCGGGCATGAGCGCCGGCTCGCGGCGGCGGCCCATTCACTGGCCGAGCGCACTGCTCGAATTCGCCGTTGCCTGGACGGGGGTGGCGACGGCGCGCGCCTTCAGCGTCCTTTTGCTCCCCGGTTTCGCCCTTTACATAGCACTGATTCTCGTCGTCGCGGCGCTTCTCAAGTTTTCCGTGCGCATCACCGAACGCGAGCGCCGGCGAGCAAAGGAGCTGATGGCCATCAATCGCGTGAACCAGGCCGTAGACTCGCTCGCCGACGTCGACGAACTCGCCGAGGCCATCCTGCGCGAGACGACCGGATTGATGTCATTCGCCGCCTTCCTGATCGGGCTCTATGTCCCCGAGACCGGCGAACTCGACATACGCCTGAACTACGACGCGGGAACGCGCCACCCGCCGCGGCGACACAAGCCCGGCGAGGGCGCGCTTGCCTGGGTGATGCACAGCCGCAAATCGGTGTTCATAACCGACGCCCGCAAGAGCGATCACCCGAGCCTGCACAACCGCATCGTCACCGGGCGTCCATCCATCGCCCTCATCGCCGTGCCCATCGTTTTCCGTGGTGAACTGGTGGGTGTCATGAGCGTGCAGGATTACCGTCCCAACGCCTTCCGGACCGAACATTTACGCCTGATAGAAGGATTTGCGCACGAGATCGCCGGCGCCATCGTCAACACGCGCCTGTTCGAAGACCTGCAAAGCACCCGCAAGGAACTCGAGAGCCGGGTGGCAAGCCGCACCCTGGAGTTGAAACGGGCCGGCGATTCACTCAGAAGGGCAATCGAACAAAAGGAAATCCTGCTCGAACGGCTGGAGCGGGAAAATCGGCGCGATACGCTCACCGGCCTCGCCAACCGCCGGCACCTGAACGAAGTCCTGCGTCAGGAACACTACCGCGCCCGCCGCTTCGGACACCCGCTTTCCGTCGTCATCGGCGACATCGACCGCTTCAAGAAAGTCAACGATCTGTGCGGGCACGAAATCGGCGACAGGACCCTGCAAGAGATCGCCACCCTCCTGAGCGGAGAACTGCGTGCGACCGACCTCGTCGCCCGCTACGGCGGCGAGGAATTCGTGATCGTTCTTCCCGAAACCGGCGGCGAAGCCGCGTTGAGCCTGTGCCAGAAACTCCGCGCACGCGTCGAGGAGCACGATTGGAAGAGGCTGACGATCGGTTTTGCACTCACCATGAGCTTCGGTGTAACCGTGAGCCGGGATGGGGGGAAAAGCCGCGCCCAACTACTCGCCGAAGCCGATCGCGCGCTCTACCGCGCCAAACACGACGGGCGCAACCGGATTCGCATGGAGGAGGCCTGAAGCGATTCAAGCCCCCGAAGCAGAAACGGATCCACTAGCGACTCCGACTCATGGGCTCGCCGGCGAGCGGCCTACCCCCCTTCGTGCCGCCATTCGGTCATGCGATCATTCTCGCTCGGCGAAAGCGGAGCGGCCGCCAATTCCCGCGGATCGAAATCGTCCACG
Source organism: uncultured Gammaproteobacteria bacterium (assembly GCA_964554305.1). Classification (GTDB taxonomy): domain Bacteria; phylum Pseudomonadota; class Gammaproteobacteria; order JAKDMP01; family JAKDMP01; genus JAKDMP01. Next base: position 4,572 of record CAZKOE010000072.1, on the reverse strand, counting down.
GCGAGAATGCCGGCGACGAGCGTGTAAAAGCGTTCCAGCCGCTCGGTCTCTTCGCGCGAGAGAAGCCCGGCACCGGCCGCGGCGCGCGCGCGCGCCGTTTCTCCCCCACCCGGCTCGACCTCGAGTTCGCCGGCGCGCTCGGCATGAACGATCTTCTTTTCGAGCGGTTCTGCCCAGAGTGCGAGTTCGAGCGCCTCGGCCATCGTCCCGACCGGACCGTCGCCGGCAACGTAAATGCCCGCCACCAACCGCGCGCGCGCCTCGGTAGGCGTACTCACCAGCGCCGCGACCTTGGCGTCGAGAACATCGGAAGGGTGTGGCGCCCGGCGCCCGAACGGTAGTGCGATGGCCCGCAACAGCGCGGCGATCAAACGGTTGGGGAAGTTGGCGAGAAACTCGGTGAAGGTTGTTTCGAAGCGGTGTTCGAGTTCGTCCAGGGCACGATCGACGAGCGCGCCGTCGCCCACGGGTTCGCCGTTCTCGGCGTGCCGCTTGAGCACGGCCGAGGCCATGTAGAGCAAACTCAGCAAGTCGCCGAGACGGGCGGAAAGCCGCTCGCGCCGCTTGAGCGCACCGCCAAGCATGAGCATCGCCGCGTCGGCCGCGAACGCGAAGGCGGCGCTGTAGCGGGACAGCGTCCGGTAGCGTCCGGCAAAAGCGGAATCGCGCGGCACGCCGCGGACAAACCGCCCGCCGCTCACTGCGAGAAGGGCCGCGCGCCCGGCGTTGGCAAGCAAAAAGCCCGCATGGCGGAAGAAGCTCTGGTCGAATGCGCTCAGGTCCCCGCCCTGAGCCGCCTTCATCTCCGCGAGGATGAACGGATGCGCACGGATCGCGCCTTGGCCGAAGATCATCAGCGAGCGCGTCATGATGTTCGCGCCCTCGACGGTGATCGCGATCGGCGCCGACTGCCAGCCCCGCGCAAGGTAATTCTTCGGCCCGAGCATGATGCCCTTGCCGCCGTGGATGTCCATCGCATCGTTGGCGACGGCTCGCGCAAGCTCGGTCACGTGATACTTCACCACCGCCGAGAGCACGGCCGGCTCCTCGCCGGCGTCGAGTGCAGCCAGTGTCATTTGCCGTGTCGCATCGGCCGTGTAAAGATTGGACGCCATGCGCGCGAGCACCTCCTCGACACCTTCGAAGGCCGCAATCGGAACGTTGAACTGCTTGCGCAGCCGGGCGTAGGCACCGGTCGCATAGACGGCGAGTTTCGAGCAGCCGGTGGCGTTCGTCGGCAATGAAATCGAGCGGCCGACCGAGAGGCATTCGACCAGCATGCGCCAGCCCTCGCCCGCCTGCTCCGGACCGCCGATGATGTGATCCAGCGGGATGAAGACGTTCTCGCCCTGCGTGGGACCGTTCTGGAACGGGACGTTGATCGGGAAATGCCGGCGGCCGATCGTGACGCCGGGCAGATTCGTGGGCACAAGGGCGCAGGTGATGCCATACTCGTCGTGCTCGCCCATCAGGTGCTCGGGGTCGTAGAGCTTGAAGGCGAGCCCGAGGAGCGTTGCGATCGGCGCCAGCGTGATGTAGCGCTTGTCCCAGTTGAGCCGGATGCCGACGACCTCCTTGCCTTCCCACTCGCCACGGCAGACGATCCCAGTATCGGTGATCGAAGTGGCGTCAGAGCCCGCCGTCGGCGAGGTCAGCGCGAAGCAGGGGATCTCGCGCCCGTCGGCGAGCCGCGGCAGATAGTAATCGCGCTGCGCGTCGGTGCCGTACTTCAGGAGCAGCTCGCCCGGCCCAAGCGAGTTCGGCACCGACACGATCGAGCCCGCCGTGGGGCTCGCGCTCGCGATCTTCAGCAACACCTCGGAGTGTCCGAAGTTGGAGAACTCGAGCCCGCCGTAGCGCTTCGGGATGATCATCGCGAAGAAGCCCTTCTCGCGCAGGAACTGCCACATCTGCGGCGAAAGATCGGCCCAGACGTGGGAGATCTTCCACTCGTCGAGCATGGCGCAGAACTCTTCGCAGGGCCCGTCGAGAAAGGCTCGCTCTTCTTCGCTCAGCGCCGGCGCGGGCAATGCGGCAAGCCTGCGCCAATCGGGGCGCCCCGAGAAAAGTTCGCGGTCCCACCAGACGCCACCCGCTTCGAGGGCCGCGCGCTCGGTATCGGAGATCGGCGGGAGCACCTTGCGGAAGTAACCGAGCACGGGCGCGGCAAGCATGCGCCGGCGAATGGCACGCAGGCCAAGCGCACGCGCAAGCCAGGCAAGCGCCATCCACGCGAGCCCGAGAAGACATCCGATCGCGGCGAACAGTGCCAACACGACAACCAGCAAACCGCGGCCGATCCATTTCAGTACGGCGAACAAGCCTGCGCCGATCAGCACGCCGGCCACCGTGAACACTGCAAACGTCGCGTTCATCGCCTCACCTCGCCAAACGCAAATAAATCCTGGTTTTACCGCGGAGATCGCAGAGAAACAAAGCTCGATTGCTTTCTCTTCGTGCGCTCTGTGGTTGTTTGAACATCTCTCGGCTCGAATCCGGATTCACCACAGAGTACACAGAGATCACAGAGGCAACCTCATTTCTTCTCTGCGTGCTCTGCGACCTCTGCGGTGAAACAAAAGTCCCGCCTCCGATACCGATGACGTTTACCGCCGAGCGCGCAGAGAGCGCAGAGAACGAAACTTCAATTGTCCTGCTCTGTGCTCTCTGTGCTCTCTGTGGTTGTCTAAACATTTTTCGGCCCAAACTTGGATTCACCACAGAGTGCACGGAGATCACAGAGGTGTCACTCATTTCTTCGCTGCGCGCTCTGCGACCTCTGCGGTGAAGCAATAAACGCTCAGCCGAGGAGGTCGGCGACGCCGGCACGCTCCTCGCGCAGTTCCTGGTCCGTCGCCGCCATGCGCTCGCGCGCGAAATCGCTGCAATCGAGCCCCTGCACAATCTCGGCCTTGCCATCGCGACAGGTGACGGGGTAGGAGTAGAACACGCCGGGCTCGATGCCGTAACTGCCGTCGGCGGGGATCGCCATGCTCACCCAGTCGCCGTCGGGCGTGCCCCGAACCCAGTCACGCACGGTGTCAATGGCCGCGGAAGCCGCGGAGGCGGCCGAAGAAGCGCCGCGCGCCTTGATGATCGCTGCTCCGCGCTTCTGCACGATCGGAATGAATTCGTCGCGATACCAGGTATCGTTCACGACTTCGGGCACGGGCTTGCCCTTGAAGGTCGCATGCGCGATGTCCGGGAATTGGGTCGAGGAGTGGTTGCCCCAAACCGTCATTTGCCTGAAATCGTTGACGTGCCCACCGCATTTCGTGGCGAGCTGCGCCAGCGAGCGGTTGTGATCGAGCCGCATCATGGCGGCGAAGTTCTCCGGCGCGAGATCGGGCGCGTTCGCGCTCGCGATCAAGGCGTTGGTATTGGCGGGATTACCGACCACGAGCACCTTGCAGTCGCGCGCCGCCGCGGCGTTCAGCGCCTTGCCCTGGGCGGAGAAGATCTGGGCGTTGGCGAGCAGGAGATCCTTGCGTTCCATGCCCGCGCCGCGCGGCTTCGCGCCGACCAGTAGCGCGACGTCCGCGGCGGCGAACGCCTCCTCGGCCGACGTCGTCGTCTTGAGTTCCGCGAGCAGCGGAAAGGCACAATCATCGAGTTCCATCGCCACGCCGTTCAGCGCCGCCTCGGCCGGCGGGATTTCCAGCAATTGCAGGCTGACCGGCTGCTCCGGCCCCAGCATGTCGCCGGCGGCGATGCGAAAGGCGAGGGCGTAGCCGATGTTGCCGGCCGCGCCGGTGATGGCGATGCGTAGCGGTTGTGTCATGGGATTCTCCAGAAAGCGAATGCGTGGAAAAGCCGCACACCTTCTGCGCGCGGCCTGCCGGACATTATAAGTTCCGGCAGACCGAACGACGGAATCCTCTCCGCCGGGCTCCGGCTTCCGGCCGACTCTTTGCTCTGCCGCCAGGATGCCGGCACTCCACTCCACTGCCCAGCCTCAGAATCAGCTTGACTTTTTGAAATTTAGTGTTATACTTAACCATAACAGTACTTCACAGGAAACACTGTCATGATCCTGATACCCGCCCTGATCCTTGCCGCCGGCCTGAATACCGCGGCCTCGACCCCTCTTCCCGCTTCTCATGCACAAAACGCGGAGATCCGCCTGGACCGGATGGTCGCGGCGGCCGCGCCCGCCATCCACCGCCGGACCGTCAACCGGGCGATCGCCGCCGGTACCCGGCGCATCGGCTCGGACATCGCGCGCGAACTGGCCCGAACCCATGTCTCGCGGCCGGGAAGGGCGGCGCCGACGGCGCAAGCCCGCCCGCTTCTCCTCTCCGAGGAGCCGCCCGTCCGGCTGGAAACCCGCCATTTCTCTCCTCTGCCGAAACCCGATCCGATCTCGGCGAGGGCAGAATCCGGCGGCACCGGTGCGAGTCCTCAAGTCGTACCGGGGACCTCGCAACCAAGCCTTTCCGTGCGGCTCCTCGGCGAACTGCTGACGGGCTTCCTGGCTCTGGCGGGGATCGCCGCCGCGGCCTTTTCGCATTGGACGAGCTGATGCGCTTGACTTTTACGGAAAAGGTGTTATGCTTTCATATAACACCGCCT
>CAZKOE010000071.1:0-11600 GCA_964554305.1 uncultured Gammaproteobacteria bacterium | reverse complement strand
TTCTCAACGTCCATGAAGGCCCGCAGAGCGTGCGGCCGCCGCATCCGGCGGCCGCGCAGGTGGCGCTGGAGCCGGGCATGATCAGTTCCATCGAGCCGGGTCTCTACAAGCCCGGCCGCCACGGCATCCGTCACGAGAATCTGGCCGTGGTTCGTGAAGGGATGGAGACCGAGTTCGGCCGCTTCTTCGAATTCGAGACCCTGACTCTGTGCCCGATCGACACCCGGGCCATCGCACCCGATCTGCTGGAGCCCGGCGAGCGCGAGTGGCTCGACGCCTACCACGCCCGCGTCGAGCGCGAACTTTTACCCTTGCTGGACGACGAAGCCGACCGCGACTGGTTGCACGAACGTTGCCGCCCGCTCGGCTAGGAAGAACGCTCCACAATGCCGATGAAACCGGGCGCAGTCCGCAGAAAAGGCGGCTTCGCGCAAGGAGTTTGAATGCGGGAAGGCTGTGCCCCATCCCCGACGAACGGCCGCCCGGAATCCTCGGAGCGATCCGGGGAACCGCAACCCGGACCGCCCCGGAAAAACAATGCCGTCAGGCTTCCGCGATGCCGGGATGGTAGCGCTTGACCCGGTGCAGCGTATTCCTGTCCGTGTGGTGCATTTCGTCGCCGCCGGTAGCCGCCAGCTTCAGGATCAGGTCGGATTCGTAGCTGAAGGTACCGTCGTCGTTGAAGGTGAACGTGCCTTCGAACCCCCTGAGTTCGGCCCGCTCCGACAGATACTTGTTCTGGAGGATGCCGTAGTTGGGATCACCCGGCGTCGCCTTGAAGTGCAGTGCCTTGTCTTCAGGTTTTGCATCGCCGCCGGCGAGGATGGCAATCCCCCGCCCGAACACGACGACCCGCAGGATTTGTCCGGTTGGTTTCTCCCACAGGAGATAGCCGACCTCGTCATGAAACGGATCCATGCCCTCTTCACCATGGCGCCAGGCGGTCATCTGATAGGTCAGTCCGTTCAGCGCCTGTTGGCCGTTTTCCTGGGTGGGAATCGGCTTGAACCAGGCCTTCTCGAAATAGCCGGTTTCCACCGTCTCATCGTCCTTGTTGTGATAGGACAGGTCCACGCCGACGTCGCCTTCCCATTGGCCGGCGATCGGCGTCAAAGGGCCCAGTTTGCTCATGAGGTTGGGATTCATGGTTTCATTTCTCCTTTCAAATGCAGTCAGGGTGACAAAAAACTCGGGAAATGACTTGCCGATGCCAAGTGCAGGCCAAAAGCCCGCCTCCAGACCACGTTACGGAGACAGTTCGCATCAAAGCTCCCCATTGCCCGGTGGCCTGTCGCCATGACGCAAGTCAACGCAAATATTCAAGTTTAGACTCAGTCTAAGAATACAGCAAAACAGTCAATTCGTCAAGTTGACTGCGACGCGCAGAACAAGAATCCATCAAAGGCCGGAAACAACAGGTGCCGGACTCCGTCCGGGCGGGCGCACGTCGGGCAGAAACACGGCGAGCAGCCCCAGCAACGGCAGAAACGCGCAAACCTGGTAGACGAGGCCGATGCCGAAATGCTCGGCGACGGCGCCCAGCACGGCGGCGCCGATGCCGCCGAGGCCGAAGCTGAAGCCGTAGAACATGCCCGAGATCATGCCGACGCGGTGGCTCAGCATGTCCTGCGCGTACACGATGATCGCCGGAAACGCCGAGGCCAGGATCAAGCCGATCACGATACTCAGGCCCACCGTCCAGCCGAGGCCGACCCAAGGCAATGCGAGGGTGAACGGCGCGCAGCCGAGGATCGAAAACCAGATCACCCGCTTGCGGCCGATCCGGTCGCCGAGCGGGCCGCCAACCAGCGTGCCGCCGGCAACGGCGAACAGGAAAACGCCCAGCAAAATCGCGGCCATGTGCGCCGACACGCCGAATTTGTGGATGAGGTAGAACTCGTAGTAACTGCTGATGCTCGCGAGATAGAAAAACTTGGAGAACATCAATACCAGCAACACGAAGATCGTGCGCCGCACGACTTTGGAAGAAAACAGCGGCTTGTCCGTCGGCAGGCGTTTCGTCACGCGCTCGTCCACGTGACGGCGGTACCAGCGGCTGACCTGCAACAGGATCACGATCGCCAGCAGCGCGAGCAGGGCGAACCAGCCGACATGCGAGCGACCGTATTTCAGCACGATCGCTGCGGCGAGAATCGGCCCCAGCGCCTGGCCGAGATTGCCGCCGATCTGGAACACCGACTGCGCAAAGCCGTAGCGCCCGCCCGAGGCCATGCGCGCGACGCGCGAGGACTCCGGGTGAAATACCGAGGAGCCGCAGCCGATCATCGCGACGGCCACCAGAAGGATCGGATACGAGGGCGCCACCGAGAGCAACAGCAGGCCGCCCAGCGTGAAGCACATGCCCGCCGGCAGCGAATACGGCAGCGGGTGCTTGTCGGTCACCACCCCGACCACCGGCTGCAGCAGCGAGGCCGTCAACTGGAAGGTCAGCGTGATCGCACCGATCTGGAAGAAAGTCAAGTGGAAGCTGCCCTTGAGCAGCGGGTAGATCGCGACGATCACCGATTGCATCATGTCGTTCAACACATGCACGGAACTCACGCCGACGAGCAGGCTGTAACGCGTGGGTCCGGGACGCTTCCACGTTGGCGCACGCGGCCTGTCGCGATCCACCACCGCCGCTGCGGGGGCTATCGCCGCATCGGATTCATGGCGGCGAAACAAGGTCAGCCGGCCGTCCCGGCGGGCCGTCGTTCAGGCCGAAGGTGTTGCGACTGCGCTGCCGAAAAAATGCGGAAACTCGGAAGCACGTCGCAATCCTTTGAATGATACGCAGTTGCCTGCGCCTATTCTACTCGCTGCACCGGGGTTCCGTCCCGAACCGATCGAATTACGACGATAACCGAGACAGCCGCAAACGCACCAATCGGGACGTAACGAACTCTCGTCCCGGCTTTAACCCTCCCGGAAACAAAGGCAACCATCAGCTCCGAATGGCGTCGAGCGTCTCCTCCAGCCTCGCGACGACGCCGTCCACATCCTTGAGCTTGTCAAGCCCGAACAGCCCGAGGCGAAACGTGCTGAACCCCTCCGGTTCGTCACAGGCCAGCGGAACGCCGGCCGCGATCTGCATGTTGCGGGCGGCAAAGGCACTCCCGTCATGGATCGCCTCGTCGTCCGTGTAACTCACGACCACGCTCGGCGCGCCGAAGCCCTCGGCGGCGACACTCTTGAAACCCTTTCGGCACAGTAACTCGCGCACCCTGTCGCCCAGGCGCCGCTGCGCGTCGCGCGCATGGCCGAAACCCATGGCGCGAGTCTCCAGCATGTTGTCGCGGAAGGTTTTCAGTGCGTCCGTCGGTAACGTCGCGTAGTAGGCATGACCGCCCGCTTCATAGGCGGCCATGACGGCGCGCCATTGTTTAAGGTCCAGGGCAAAGCTTGTGCTTCGAGTAATCTCCAGCCTTGCCGCGGCGGCCGCGGAGAACATCACCAGGCCCGCGCAGGGGCTGGAACTCCAGCCTTTTTGCGGCGCGCTCAGAAGAACATCCACGCCGGTTGCCCGCATGTCCACCCAGATGCCGCCGCTCGCGATGCAATCGAGCACGAACAGGCCGCCCGCCGCATGAACCGCCCGCGCGACCTGCACCAGATAATCTCGGGGCAGAATGATTCCCGAGGCGGTTTCCACATGCGGGGCAAACACCAGATCGGGCCGCTCCCGCCCGATCGCGGCGGCGACCTCCTCGATCGGCGGCGGCGCAAAGGTCGGTTGGGTTCCGCCTTCCACCGGGCGAGCCTTGAGTACCGTCGTCGCTGCAGGAATGCGCCCGGATTCGAAAATCTGGCTCCAGCGGTAGCTGAACCAACCGTTGCGGATGACCAGACACTTCCGGCCGGTGGCAAACTGGCGCGCCACGGCCTCCATACCGCAAGTACCGCCGCCCGGCACCACCGCCAACGAATGCGCAACATAAACCTCCTTCAACGTGGCGGAAATATCCCGCATGACCCGTTGAAACTTCCACGACATGTGATTCAGCGAGCGATCGGTGAAGACCACGGAATACTCGACGAGACCCTCCGGATCAGCACCCGACAAAGACCGGTTCAAACCTTCCTTCTTCACAACAAAATAACCTCATTTACGAGCTTCGCCCGATTCATTCTATAGTTCGGCCATGATCACTCCCGCCGCCGGCGATTACCGCGCCGCCGCGAAATGCGGGCTTCGGCCCTTCCTGTTTCACTACGCTGGCGGAAGCACCCGCGCCAACATACCCCGCGGCGCAACGCCGGCGACCCCGCCGAGATGGCACTCCGCCAACGGGCATTGCGCAACATGTCGCGGCTCGATTTAAGCATGCGCCCGTTCGACGAAACTCTCGCCATGCCCGGAGAACTGGCCAATACGCCGACGAAGGGCGCGGGCAGGAGTTCCACTATCAGGCCGGCATCCACTCCGTACCAGCCACCATCGTCGACAATGGCCAACCGATCTCCGGCGGCCAGCCGCCGGAAATCTTCGAGCAGGCCTGCACAGGCTCGCCTCGCAAACGCTGGCGGACTGAACCAATCCGCTGCGCAATCCGGTCATTCTCGATTTATTTGCTCTTATCCCGCGCGTCCCGCCCGGACTGAGCCCGGACCCCATGTTGAACCCCCTTTTTCTTGAATAGAGAGGGCGATCCGGAACGGCGGTGCCGACGGTGGGATAATTGTTATTACTCGAAGCGCACAGAAGCTATACATGGCAGACAGCGGTGTGAAAGAAGACTTGGCGGACCTCGAGCTTTCGCCGGCGGAAATGCAGGCGATGGGCAACAAGGTGTTGCGGCGCGTGACGGCGCACATCGAAGCCCTGCCGGATCAACCGAGCGTCGGCGACTACACCGGCATCGAAAACCTTTGCCGTGGTATGCGCGAGGCAGCGCCGGAATACGGGGCGCCGCTCGAAGCCCTGCTCGATCCCCTGTTCGACGAATGGATCCCACGCTCGTTCACGACCGTCGGGCCCGGCTACCTCGCCTACATTCCGGCCGGCGGTGTGTACACGGCGGCCCTGGCCGATTTCATCAGCGATGCCGCCAACCGCTACACCGGCATCTGGAAGGCGGCGCCGGCGCTCGTGCAACTGGAAGCCAATGCGCTCGACTGGCTGCGCGACTGGATGCAGTTCCCGCCGGAGACACGGGGGCTTTTCACCACCGGGGGCTCGATGGCCACGTTCAACGCCATTGCCTGCGCCCGCGAAAGACTCCTCGGCACCGATATCCGCGCCGGCACCCTCTATGTTTCTTCGCAATCGCACCATTGCATCGCCAAGGCGGCAAAACTTGCCGGCATCGCCCACGATCGCGTCCGCGTGATCGAGGTGGACGAGGCCTTCCGCCTGCGCGTGGACGCTCTCGAGCGCGCCGTCGCGGCCGACCGCAGGGCAGGGCTCAAGCCGTTCATGGTGTTCTCGACCGCCGGCACCACCAACACCGGCGCCGTCGATCCCATGGATGCCGTGGCCGATCTCGCCGCGCGCGAAGGTATGTGGCATCACGTGGACGGTGCCTACGGAGGTTTCTTCCACATGGTGCCCGAACTCCGGCCTCTGCTTCACGGCCTGCCCCGCGCCGACTCGCTTACCCTCGATCCCCACAAGGGTCTGTTCCTGCCCTTCGGCACCGGCGCGTTACTGGTACGCGATGGCGAAGCACTCAGGACGCTCCATTCCTCGACGGCCGGCTACCTCCCCGAAAACCAGAACGAGTTCTACGATCCCGCGCAATACGGCCCCGACCTGTCGCGGGGCTTCCCGGGTTTGCGCATCTGGTTGACCCTGAAGTATTACGGCGCCGCGCGCTTTCGTGCCGCACTCGCCGAAAAACGCGAACTGGCCGTGCGTGCCGCCGAAGAAATCGCAAAAATTCCCGGCATCATCATGGACGCGCCGCCCGAACTTTCGCTCTTTGCCTTCCACCTCGAAAACGAGGCACTCGCCACACTCGACGCCCGGAACGCGGCGACCCGTGCGCTGATGGAACGCGTCACACAACGGGGTAAGGTGATGCTTACCGGCGCGCAGGTCGGCGACCGTTACCTCGGACGCGTCTGCGTGCTCAGTTTCCGCACCCGCCGCGATATCATGGCGACCTGCGTCCGTCACATCGGCGAAGAAGCCAGGGTCATCCTCGCCGAAGCCGGCCGCTGACCGTCTTCTCCCATCCTTGCTACCGGCAGAACGGCACCCGGCCCGCATCCCGGAATAAATTTCGTATATCCGCCGAACAACGTTTGCCCGACTACCGGACAAAGAACGCCGAAAGCGCCTGTAAGGCGGTGTTGTGGTAACGTTACGAACTCAGTCCGCGTGCGAAACCCGAACATGCCTTCATCCAGATCGTACCGTCATCACGCTCGCCCCCTGCAACTCTTCGCGGCATTGTCCGCGATCCTGCTGGCCGTTTCCTTCTCCAGGGTGGCCCTGGCCGATGCCGCCGACGCGCATATCCCACCGCCCAGGGACATTCCCTATCCCGGTACCATCGCCATCGACGTCAACGCCACCGACACGGCGCACGGCATATTCCGCGTAAAGGAAACCATTCCCGTCAAGCCGGGCAAAATGACGCTGCTGTTCCCGAAATGGATACCGGGCGATCACGCCTTCAACCCGAACTCGCTCGACAAGTTCGCCGGGCTTGTCATCACCGCCAACGGCAGGCGGATCTCCTGGCTGCGAAACAAGTACGACGCCTACACCTTCCAGGTGGACGTGCCGCAGGGCGTATCGGAACTCCAGCTCGCGTTCCAGTGGCTGGCGGCGCGCAACCGAGACCAGGGATCCATCCTCATGACGGACCGGATGCTCGACCTCAAATGGAACAACATGTCCCTGTACCCGGCCGGCTACTACTCGCAGGACATCACCTTTGCGCCCACCGTGACCCTCCCCAAGGGCTGGAAGTTCGCGACCGCGCTCGAAGTGAAATCGCACGAGGCCAACACTTACACCTTCAAACCGACCACCTACAACACACTGATCGATTCGCCCATCTACGCGGGCCAATATTACAAACAACTGAACCTCGATCCCGGCGCCAGGATTCCGGTGCGCATGAACCTCTTCGCCCAATCACCGCATGACCTCAAAATCAAGCCGCAGGAATTGAAGATGCTGCGCGCACTCGTCCAGCAGGAATACCGGCTGTTCGATTCGCACCATTACGACCACTACGACTTTCTGGTCTCGGTATCGGATATTTTCGCCCACAACGGCCTGGAGCATCACCAGTCCAGCGAAGACGGCGTAGATGCGGATTATTTCACGAGTTGGAAGCCCGGGAAAAACGGAAAACCTCCCCGCCCGTTCCGCGGCAACCTCTTCGCCCACGAGTACACGCATTCCTGGAACGGAAAATTCATGCGGCCGGCCGATCTGTGGACGCCGAACTTCAACGTGCCGATGGGCGACTCCCTGCTCTGGGTGTACGAAGGTGAAACCCAGTACTGGGGCGACGTGCTCCCGGTGCGCTCCGGCATGGTCTCGCCCAAACAGTTCCGCAATATGCTGGCCGGGATCGCGGCGCACTTCGCGCGCGGCCTCCCCGGCTTTGCCTGGCGCAACATCCAGGACACGACCAACGACGAGATGATCGCGCATCGCCGGCCGCGGCCCTACCGCAGTTGGCAGATGGGCGAACAATACTACACCGGCGGCGCGCTGATCTGGCTGGCCGTCGACTGCAAGATCCGCTCGCTGACGCACGACCGCAAATCGTTGAATACCTTCGCGAGCGAATTCTACGGCGTAGACAACGGCAGCTTCGTCACCCACACCTACACGTTCGACGACATCGTCAACGCGCTGAACAAGGTCGTGAAATACGACTGGGCCGGCTTCCTGCGCAAGCGTCTCGACCAGCACAAACCGCCGCTCGGCGGCATCGCGGCGTCGGGCTGGAAATTGGTCTATACCAACAAACCGAACGAACTCGAAAAACGGGCGATGAAGAAACACCACTGGAATGATTCCGCGCTTTCAATCGGGCTATCGATCGGCAAGGACGGCAAAATCAACGACGTGCTCTGGAACGGCCCGGCATTCAAGGCCGGCATCGGCTCCGGCGAAACGCTGGTCGCGGTCAATGGAGAAGCCTATTCCGGCGATGTGCTCAAGCAGGCAATCGAGGCGGCCGAGAAGAACAAGACGCCGATCAAACTGCTGCTGAAATATCAGGATCATTACAAGACCGTGCCGGTTCCCTACTACGGCGGCCCCAAGTACCCGCACCTCGTGCGCATCAAGGGCGCGCCGGATTATCTCGATGAGATCATCGCGCCGCTGCCGAAGTAACACACCGTTCCCGAACGCCACGCGATTTGCCGAACGTTGCCCGAAATCCGGAGCTCCAGATCCTCGCGGCGAGACGCGAATCCGCAAGCTGGATCGGTGCCCACACGGCAACGCGAGTAACCGCAGTCCGCCGAATGGCGAGACGGCGATAAAATGAAACAAGAACCGAAAGCGACGAGCGCCGTCAAGGCTCGGCCGCGCCGCAGCCACGATGCCTGCGCGGCTCGCCGCCGTTTGACGCCGCCGACACGATCTTCGACGAGCGCCGAACCGGATCACGGAATTCGGCTTGCGGCCCGCTGGTCAAGCAAGAAGCTCGACTCCCCACGGGTCGAACTTCACACACGAAGGAACGAGGAGACGACAGCATGAACCAATCCAGCGAATACACGCCGCCCGAAGTCTGGGAATGGAAACAGCCCAACGGCGGAAAATTTGCCGGCATCAATCGCCCGGTCGCCGGCGCCACGCACGAAAAAAAGCTGCCGGTCGGCAAACACCCTCTGCAACTCTACTCCCAGGGCACGCCAAACGGCGTCAAGGCGACGATCATGCTGGAAGAATTGCTCGAACTCGGCCACGCGGAAGCCGAATACGATGCCTGGCTGATCCGGATCGGCGAAGGCGACCAGTTCGGCAGCGATTTCGTCGAGATCAATCCGAACTCGAAAATTCCGGCCATGGTGGACCGCAGCGGAAATACGCCGATACGGATTTTCGAGTCCGGCGCGATCCTCGTATACCTTGCCGAGAAATGCGGCGAGTTCCTGTCCACCGCCAAGGCGGAGCGCGCCGAGTGCCTCTCCTGGCTTTTCTGGCAGGTCGGGAGCGCGCCTTACGTCGGCGGCGGCTTCGGCCATTTCTACAACTACGCGCCGAGCAAGATCGAATACGCGATCGATCGCTTCGCCATGGAAACGAAGCGTCAACTCGACGTGCTGGACAGGCGCCTGGCGGATAACGAATACATCACGGGCAGCAACTACAGCATCGCCGACATCGCCATCTGGGGCTGGTACGGAAAGCTTGTGTTGGGCGACCTTTACCACGCAGCCAAATTTCTTGCGGCGGCCGACTACCATCACGTCAAGCGCTGGGCCGAGAATATTGCGTCCCGCCCTGCCGTCAAGCGCGGCATCATCGTCAACCAGACGGACGACAGCCCCAACGTGCTGCGCGAACGCCACGACGCCTCGGACTTCGAGCGCATCACGAACCGATAAGACTGTAAGCACGATAAACAACTCTTACACCCGGCATAAAATCATCGGATTGTTGCCGGCGCTCAGGCTCTCTCTGTCTGGAAGCGTAGAAACGGAATATCCGTCCGCCACTCAATCCAGCACCTTGCCGGGATTCATGATGTTTTGCGGATCGAGCACCGATTTGATGCGATGCATCAACGCCATTTCCGTCGCGTCCTTGTAACGCGGGAGCAGATCGCGCTTGAGCTGGCCTACCCCATGCTCGGCGCTGATCGAGCCGCCCACGGCATGTACGCGATCGTGTACCAGTTCGAAGACATCATTCTGGTGCGCCAGCAATCCCTCTTCCGTCCAGTCCGCGCCGCACGCCACGTTGTAATGCAGATTGCCATCGCCCAAGTGGCCGAAGATCACGTTCCGGATCCCGGGAAACGCCCCTTGCAGCGCCGCGTTCGTCCCCTCCACGAATTCGACCATTCGCGACACCGGCACCGAGATGTCGTGCTTGATGCTCTTGCCCAACTCCTTCTCCGCGAGCGGTATGCTTTCGCGCAGATGCCAGAGCGCACGGCTTTGTGCCAGCGATTCGGCGATCACCGCGTCCTTCGCGCAGCCGGCCTCGATGGTGGCGCCGAGGACGGCTTCGAGACGTTCGCGCGCGTGCGTTTCCGACTCGCTGTCCGACAACTCCAGCAGGACGAACCAGGGCGTCTCCGCCGAAGCGCCGGCGAAGGGCAGGCGCTGCTGCGGGAAGCAGCGCACCACGGCATCGAGGCAATAGCGCGCCATCAACTCGAAGCCCGTCAGCGCCGGCCCGAAACCGGCCCGCGCACGGCCCAGCACGGCAACCGCGGCCTCCAGCGAATCAAGCGCCAGAAACGCCGTGCACTGCGCCGCCGGCAGCGGATAAAGCTTCAACGTCGCCGCTGTGATGACGCCGAGCGTGCCTTCGCTCCCGATGAAGAGATCGCGCAGGTCGTAGCCCGTGTTGTCTTTGCGCAGCCCACGCAGGCCATGCCAGACTTCGCCTTCCGCCGTCACGACCTCGAGGCCCAGCGCCAGTTCGCGCATGTTGCCGTAGCGCAGCACTTCGGTGCCGCCGGCGTTCGTCGCGAGATTGCCGCCGATCGTGCAACTCCCTTCGGAGCCGAGGCTCAACGGAAAGAGCCGGCCGGCCTCGCGCGCGGCCTCCTGCACGGCCTGCAGCACGCAGCCGGCCTCGACTTCCATCGTGTCGTTGTCGGTGTCAATGCCGCGAATCCGGTTCAGGCGCCGCAGCGAAAGAATCACGGCGCGGCCCGAATCGTCCGGCGTCGCCCCGCCGCAGAGCCCCGTATTGCCGCCCTGCGGAATCACCGGAATGCCCGCCTGCGCGCAAAGACGCACGACGGCCGCGACTTCGCCGGTCGAACCCGGCCGCACCACGGCGAACGGCCGTCCGCGATAGCGCTCGCGCCAATCCACGGCGTACGGATCGGCGTTCGCACCGCCCAGCACCTGCGCCGTCCCGACCGTCTCTCTCAGTGCCTTCAGGTGATCCATGCCCGGGAACCCGCCTTTCCGTTGCTATGAACTGCTCATCTTAAGGAATCGCCGTTTGTCTCGAGGCATCGCCTTCCGACGCAAGGGCCGCCGAACCCGCGACCTTCAACGCCGAAATGTTATGGATCGGCTCGTTGATGACGATAGCCCGTTGCTTGTGCGAAAAACTACGACGCCTCAGAACGCGCGCGCACCTTCGGGAACTGCCATTTCAGGACCAAGGCGAGCAGCAGGCACGAACCAATCGTGGCCAGCGCGTCAACGCCGAACGCTCCGGTCAGTCCGCGCCATTGAACAGCGCGCGTGCCAGCAACACGTCACGCTGCTTGAACGATTGCATGAGGTCGCGAAAAAACTTGCGAAAGCGGGCACGGACCAGCCGGACTTCCGGCTTCGTGACGGGGACAAACGGATAGATGATCATGGGGGGCAACGACATGACTCCCAGAAGCGGCGCCGCCCAGACGATGGGCAGATGCGCGATCAACGTGCCCGCCACCACCGCGCCAATACCATTGCCCACGAAATTGGCGATGATCATGGAA
>CAZKOE010000070.1:0-11735 GCA_964554305.1 uncultured Gammaproteobacteria bacterium | reverse complement strand
CTCGGCGGCGCTGACTTACTATCTCCAGCAGCAGGGCATCGCGCTGAACGGCGTCGTCCTGCAATCGTCCATCCTGAACTATTTCGATTGGGCGCCGGGCTCCGACAACAAATACATCTTTACCCTGCCAACCTTCGCGGCCATTGCCTGGTACCACGACAAATTGCCGGGCAAGAAGCCCGCGAGTCTGCCGGATTTCGTGCAAACGGTACGCGTGTTCGCCGACGGGTCGTTTGCCCGGGCGCTGAGGCAGGGCAACGCACTGCCCAAGGACAAACTGGACGCGATGGCGCAAAAGTTTCACCGGTTCACCGGTCTCCCGGTCGCGTACCTCAAGCGCGCCAATCTGCGCGTAAGCAGCGCGGAATTCCGCAAGGAACTGATGTTGCCGGAACGCAAGCACATTGGGCGTTACGATGGGCGCTATGCGGCCGCCGATGCCAACGCCATCCTCGCGAGACCCGCATTCGATCCGTCGAACCAGATTTCGCCTGCCCTCAACCAGGGTTTCCTGTGGTACGTCCACCACGTGCTGAAGTGGAAAAACAATCGGAGCTACGTTGGGTTGAACTTCAAGGCGTTCAAAACCTGGGATTGGAAGCACCGGCCCCCGGGCAGTTTCCGGAAATTGCCGCTCCCTGACGTTGCCCCCGATCTGGCCGCGGCCATGCGCATGAATCCCTACCTGCGCGTGCTCTCGGAGAATGGCTATTTCGACCTGGCCACGCCATTCCATGCGACCGAATACGATCTCGTCCACGTCACGTTGAGTCCGGATCTGCGCAAGCACATCACGTTCGCCTATTTTTATTCGGGCCACCCGATCTACATCAATCCGAAGGCGCTGAAGACCATGCACGGCGTACTGGGCAAGTTTTACACGAATACCCTGGTGGCAGATGGGCACGGCGGCAGTACGACGAACTGATTGCTTCATGCTTCGGCCTTCCGGGCCCGCGGCAGGAGCGTTCGCGACAGACACGGTCAGTGAATCGAGCTACCACCGCGCAAGGCTGGTGGAAACTGTCGCGCTCCAAGCCAGCACCCGCCGGATCGGACGGTTGCGGTGGCGTCGAGAGTTCACCTCCGACGGCGCAGCGAGGGTTCATGGACCCATGCGGTTCACTTACAATACCGGTTTGCATTTTCGTTCGTAATGACCAAGTCAGGTCGAATCAGGACAGGTGACGGAGAAATGCGGCGTGCGGGGACGAGGCCGCTCGAGAGTCTGGGGATCAGTGCCTCGGAGGAGCAGCTTTATCGGTGGTTGGTAAAGCATCGGGGGGCAACTGCCTCGGAAGCGGCGCGGGCGTTGTCTTTTTCGCCGGCCAAAACTCAGCGGCTACTTATTTCCATACAAGACAAGGGGCTGGCGACGCATACGCCGGAACGGTCACGGAGGTATATCGCCGCTGCGCCGGACA
Source organism: uncultured Gammaproteobacteria bacterium (assembly GCA_964554305.1). Lineage (GTDB taxonomy): Bacteria > Pseudomonadota > Gammaproteobacteria > JAKDMP01 > JAKDMP01 > JAKDMP01. Next base: position 10,311 of record CAZKOE010000070.1, on the reverse strand, counting down.
TGGCCCTGGGTACGCTGATTTTGCAACATCAACGGGATTTGCATGATGCCGGCCGTGTCATGCAGGAAATCCAGGAAGAAGCAAGCGCCAGTCGGTCCGATGGCGACGAACACGTGGTCGAGATGATCACGAGCGTGGAATCTGAACGGCGGATTCTCAGGCAGATTAACGCTACGGCTGAAAATGAAATCATTACATTGACGCGGCCGCCCCTGCGCGTTGATCGACTGGAGGGCCCCCTCGCGGACTATCATCGTGAACAAAGACAGGCACAGAACAGGGGAGTGGTGTACCGCAATATCGTGGATGTCGACTTTCTCGCCATGCCCAAGGCCGTGGAACTGCTTCGCAGCGATATCAAAAGTGGAGAAAACATCCGCGTGGCGTCCAATTTGCCATTGAAAATGGTGGCGGCCGACCGGCGTGTTGCCTTTGTTCCGCTGAATGTAAGCATTCCTCGAGGGCCGTCGCTGCTGGTGCGTGCATCTGCACTGCTCGATGCCCTGTACACGACATTCGAGTTGCTCTGGAAGGCGGCATCGCCCGTTTCCCTGCTGGAGGCAGACAAGCTTGGGGCGGGCAACGCTGGCGGGTGGCGCGACGAGCGTGTCACCGGGCTGATTTCGTTGATGGCTTCGGGGCTCAACGACAAAAAGATTGCCTACGACTTGGGGGTTACGTCGCGCACCTTGCGGCGTCATGTCGCCGATCTCATGCAAACCCTGAATGCGCGCACCCGTTTTCAGTTGGGCTGGTTGGCTGCTTTGCGGCTGGTGGCGGAGGGTGGTATTCCGGACGTCGGGCTCGAGACAAAAGAATAACCGCTGCGAGGTTCGCGGCAAACGAGATCACGCGTAATGTCCGTATTAGGACATTTCCTAACTAGGTCGCTCAATTCTCTGGACGACTCCACATTTTTCTGCAACAATGCTGCCCGAATTTCTGCCCTTTCTTCCGGGACTGACCGGTTTGCAGCTTTTGGCGTATTTTTGCGAGGTGGTGGCCCATGAACCGTAACTTGTTTGGCATCAGCATTTGTCTGCTCGCATGCGTGATTATTGTCGGAGCGGCATTTTTGCCGACGTCTTCTGCCGCTTTTGATTCCGGCTCGGCGAAAGCACAACGCCAACCGTCCGGGCTCACCCCTCACGACATCGTGGTTGCCGGCGCCGACGAAGCGCAAAGTCAATCGGTGATGATGGCGCCGCAAACTTCGCTCAAACTGCTTTCACGTGCAACCTGGATCGGGCTGCATGCGAAGAACGAGACGATAGATCTGACCGTCGGTTTGAGACTGCGCCACAGGTCGAAGCTCAAGATCTTTCTCGATCGGGTGCAGAACCCGGCGAGCCCGGTCTATCACGAGTGGCTCACACCCGCTGAATTCACCAGCCAATACGGACCGACAAGGGCACAGATAAAAGCGGTGGAGGTCTTCCTTCGCAAGTATGGCATTCAGGTAAAGGACGTTTCTCCCAATCGGCTATTGATCCACACCCGGGCGACGGCCGGTCAGTACGATCACGCGTTTCAGATCAAAATCAACGACTACAGGCTCGATGGACGTCGTTTCTACAGTACCGAAGACCGTCCCCAGCTACCGCGCGCGATTGCGCCTCTCGTGGCGAATATCGTCGGACTCAATCGCGGTGTGCTGATGCGCCCGCACAGCTTCCAGCGCCCCTTGGTGGGCGCGCAGGGCCTGAGCCCACGCCAAGCGCCGCCCGCATCGCTTACGAATTTGAATCCATTGCAGATTGCCCGTGCCTACGATTACCCCGACATCACCGACAGCAGCTATGGTCAGGACGTCAATGTGGCGATTTTGACGGCCGTCAGCTCCGGTCTGTCGAGTCTGAGCGACCCCCACGATTTCTGGGCGGCTTTCGGGCTGCCGGACCACACGATCAACGTGATCCCGGTGGATGGAGACAAGGGTGACGCCAGTGGCATGGGCGAGACGCTGCTGGATGTCGAGTACAGCGGTGCGATGGGGCCGGGTATCACCCAGAATGTTTATGTGGCGGCCGATCGACATTTGTCCACTTTCACCGACATGTTCAATCAGTTCGTCAACGATACCAATCCCGATGGTACGGCAAAGAATCAGGTGATGACCACAAGCTGGGGTTCGCCGGAAATCAATGGTGGAAGCATAGATATCTCCAACGATCAGATTTTCATGCAGGCGGCGGCAGAGGGTATTTCCATGTTCGCCGCGGCGGGGGATAACGGCTCCGGCGACGGCACCGGCCTGGATAACGTGGCCAACTATCCTTCTTCCAGTCTCTACATTACGGCCGCCAACGGCACGCAGCTCAATATCAGCGATCTGGCCGGGGATTACGGCAGCGAAGTCGTCTGGAACGACCCCCACTGCTTCGGCCGCGGGCCGCTCGTGACCGGCGGCGCGGTAAGCCGGCTCTTCGCGAAGCCCGATTGGCAGAAGGGCCCCGGCGTGCCAACCAGTATTGATATGCGCATGAACTCGGACATGGCGGCAACGGCGAGCTGCACCAAACCAATGCTCGTCGTGAATGGCGGGCAGTGGACTCTCAATGCGGGCACCAGCGCCGTCGCGCCTCAGTTTGCGGGCATGTTCGCGATTGCGGTAGCCGAGAACGGCGGCCCGTTGGGTCAGTCGAACGAGCTGATCTACGCCGACGCGAACAGCCATTATGCGAGCGATTTCCATGATGTGACACAAGGCAACAACGGTGCTTTCCAAGCGGGACCGGACTGGGATCATCCCACCAGCTGGGGCAGTCCCGATGTGAAGAATCTTCTCTCGCACATCGGCCACCATGGCCCCCAGGGCACGCTTACGGGCGCAGTGACCGATGCGGTGAGCGGGGCAAGCATCGCGCGTGCGCTGGTGAGCTCCGGGGATTACAACACGATCACGCGCGCGGATGGCAGCTATTCACTCACGCTGCCGACCTCTGCAGCGACCGCAACGGCGAGCGCCTACGGTTATCAAAAGCAGACCAAATCCATCACCATTACCGACGGGGACGTCACGACGCAAAGTTTTGTGCTGCAGCCGGCGTCGATGGCGACGATCAGCGGACGAGTAACCGACGGTGACGGTCATGGGTATGGCCTGTATGCCCACCTCAAAGTCACCACGCCGGTCAAGGGCGGGGTTGCCAGTATTTGGACCAACCCGACGGATGGCAGCTTCAGCGTCAAGTTGCCTGAAGGCAGTCATTACGTGTTCACCGTCGATGCCGCTCTGCCGGGCTACGAGCAGGGCAGCGCGGCGCTCGATTTGACGGGGAATGCGACGCAAAACTTTGCCCTGGACGTCACCAGCGCTTGTACGGCGCCGGGATATTCCGCCGGTGATAACGGCGTCATAAGCAATCCGTTTGGTAACGGTGTTTTTCCGCCGGGTTGGAGTCGCACGAGCACCAATAGCCGGGTCGGCTGGAACCTTGACCCGGCAGCTACGGGAAGCAACGAGCTTACAGGCGAGGCCGGCCCGGTGCTGGTTGCCGATAGCGGAGCGGCCGGTGCCGGCTCAGGGCCCTATGATGTACGGCTGGTCTCGCCGCCGGTGCCGGTGAGTAGGCTCGGTGCATCCGCGGTGTTGAACTACAGGGCGAACTTCGTCCAATTTGACGGGAGCGCCTTGGATCTGGGAATCAGCAGGGACGGAGGCAAGACCTGGACCACGATTTCTCATTGGCATCGCGACCACGGCAGCCTCGACGGCTCCGGGGCGGCAGTGCACCAGGCGCTTGGCGCGTATCTGCCGGCCACGGGCAGCGTACGGTTCCGCTGGCGCTACTACAATCTCATAAGCGGCCACGACTTCTTCGCTGCCATCAGCAACATAACGCTGGTCGCCCGTGCTCCCGGCAGTTGTCGACCGGTGGCGGGCAGCTTGATGTTCGGCCAGGTGTCCAGGGCCGGTACCGGCGAAGGCCTGGTTCATGCCACGGTGAGCGACGGTCGGGGTGAGAGCACGACAACGATCCGAAACACGGCTGATCCGGACTTCCCGGTGGGTGGATATCTTTTCTTCGTGCCCCAGGGCAAGCAGACGTTGACTGCCAGCCAGATCAAGTATGAGACGGCAACGGTTAATGTCACCGTTCCCGACAACCAGGTTCTGACGCAGAATTTCTCGCTCAAGGCACCAGACTTTACTGCGCAACCAGGCAGTTTCGACGTCCACGTGATGGTGAACAAGCAGAAGACTGCAACGCTGACGATCAAAAACGCCGGCGATGGCCGCGGCGCGTTCACCATCCGTCAGTTCAATGCACCTCCGCCAAGCAGCCATGCCATTTCGGTGCCTCTGCAGCGGGTCGAACTCAATCACCCGAGCTGGGCCACCAAAAGCATGATGTGGATTCGAGCCCATGCCGAACCGGGCGATTTACTGGCGTCGCCCGCCGAGCCTCGCATTGCCGCGTCAAATGGTTCGCAGGCCGGTTCCTGGAACAACATAACCGATCTGCCGGCGGCCATTCAAAACAACATGGCGGCAACCGATTACCTCACGGGGTTGGTCTATTCGATCTACGGCTACGATGGTTCGGCCGATACGGGAGCAGGCTTCGTCTACAACCCGAGCACGGACGAATGGCGGGCCATCGCATCCGCGCCCGACACGCGCGAAGACCCCACGGGCCGGTTCATCAACGGCAGGCTTTACGTGGTGGGCGGCTACGCTCAAGGTGGCGCTCCGACGGCAACGCTCGCGATTTACGATCCGGTCCGTGACAGTTGGAGTACCGGGGCGGACGATCCGCAACCCGTGGCCGGCGGCGTTGCCAGTGCGGTGCTTGACGGCAAACTCTATGTCGTCGGCGGCTGCAACAACGGTCCATGCAGCGCCCCGACCGCTACCGTGGAAGTCTACGATCCTGCGACGGACAGCTGGAGTGCGGCCGCGCCCTATCCGCATGGAGTCACGTTTGCGGCCTGCGGTGCGATTGCTGGCAAGCTGTATTGCGCAGGAGGTTCCGGCCCCTCGGGGACATACGCGGACGGGTACGTGTATGATCCGGTGGCCGACAGTTGGTCGCCGATAGCCGATATGCCGGATGGGTTGTTTGGTGCCGGCTACGTCGCCTCTCGAGACAAGCTGCTGATCGCGAGTGGCGTAAACGTGGCGGGTCAGCTCACCAACGAAGGCTATGCCTATGATCCGACCAGCAATCGTTGGTCGGACTTGCCGAACGCCAACACGCCCGTGTTCCGCGGTGGCAGCAGTTGCGGTTTCTACCTGATCGGCGGTCTCGGAGCCGGCCATATCGGAGTTGCGAATAGCGAAGTGCTCCCCGGCTACGGCAACTGTGCTGTCTCGAAAATTCCGTGGTTGGGTATTGCGCCGAAGGCCGCTACCGTGGCCGCCGGTGCTTCGGCCGCAGTCACGCTCACCATTGATGGTACGGGTCAAGAGGAGTACGGGACCTCGCAGGCCTATGTGCAGGTGATCGGCTCGCCGGACGGCTCGCCGATCGTGCCGTTGACGGTGCATTGGGATGCGCAGCCGGTCAACCTCGCGATCTCCGGCAGCGTAAATCCGACCGGTGCGGTCAAAAAAGGCGAACTGTTGTCCTATGACCTCGCGGTACGTGCCGAACAGGGCGGCGGTCTCGGAACGGCTTCGCGCACCACGCTGACGTATCAGGTGCCTGAGGGTTTGACATATATCGGCGCCACCGGCGATGCCAGTTGTGCGTCGTCTTCGGAATCCAGCCCCGCTCCGGCTGCCGCAACCTCGTCGGGGGCCACCATCGTTTGCGCTTTTGGGACCATCCAACCGGGTGGAAGCAAGGCTGTCCTGCTCGCGGTTCAGGCGACGGCTGCGGCCGATTCGGTGGCGAGCACCTTCGTGTTGAGTGCGAGGGAGCCGGACGCTGACCCGAGTGACAATCGGGTAACGATTGCGACCGATCCCAACGCCGGGCCGACGGGTCCGGGCGGTCCCGCGGGACCCGAGGGCCCGCAAGGCCCGAAGGGGAGCGGGGGGAGCGGAGGCTTCGGCGGTTTCGGGCTGCTCGCCCTGCTGGGTTTGGCAGCGGCGGGTGTATGGGCCCGGCGGCGGCGGAAGCGCTGCGGTCTGTACGCTGCTGTGCTGGTTGATCGGACGCCATCCATGAAAGCGGTGGTTCTGTCTTTATGCCTGTTGCCGTTGGCCTTCGGTGGCGCGCAGGCGTTTGCGGCGACGCCGGGCGCTGGCGTGCAAGGCGCGCGAAGCGGCAGGTCCCAAGCCGCCGTGCCTCCGGCGCTGCGCCCGGTTGTCTATCGAGCCCTGGCCGGACACGCCGGGGCGGCCGATCGCCTCGACGAATCGGGGTGTGTGACCTTGGTGAAGTCCAAGCTCAAGGCCTGCTTCGATGCCGATGGGGCGCACTTCAGCGGTCCGGGGGCGCCGCCGCTGGCGCTGCATTTGCGGGCTTGGGGACGCGGGGACGACCTGCGCCCGGTTGGAACTGTGTCTCCCGAGATGGATGGTACGCGCCTGCGCTATCGTCACGGGGTGCTGACCGAATGGTGGCGAGTGTTGCCGGTGGGTTTTGAGCAAGGCTTCACCGTCTCGAAGCGCCCTGCGGGAAGCGGAGAGCTCAGCTTGGAGTTGAGCGCCAGTCGCGGCGTCAAGGCTCGCGGCGAGGGGCTGGCCTGGGGCAGGCTCAGCTACGGCGGGCTCGTCGTGACCGATGCGGACGGCCAGACGGTGCCGGCGACGCTCACCGGCTCGGGCAAGCGCGTGCGGATCACGGTGAACGACGCCGATGCCGTTTACCCGCTGACCGTTGATCCGTGGATGTGGTGGCTTACACAAAAGGCCACCGTAAGCGCCCCTGGCGCAAATGACTTTTTCGGAACGTCGGTTGCAGTCTCCGGTTCGACGGCTATCGTGGGCGCTCCCGGTGCAACAGTAAATGGCAATGCCGGCCAAGGTGCCGTTTATGTATTCAGTAGGTCCAATGGCACATGGACCGAGACGCAAAAACTTATTGCGAGCAATGGGGAAGCCGGCAATTCTTTCGGCGCTTCAGTCGCACTGAATGGTTCGGTAGCCCTTGTAGGAGCAGTCAAGGCAGGCAACAACTATCAGGGGGCTGTCTACGTTTTTAATTATGCCAACGGAACCTGGTCGGAAACACAAGAACTCATGGCAGACGGCAGTCAGTATTTTGGCGGTTCAGTCGCATTGGATGGGACCACGGCGCTTATCGGTGCGTCTCTTACTCCCATTGATGGCCATTCCAATCAAGGAAGCGCCTACGTGTTTGCCGGTTCCGATGGTACGTGGGCTTTGGCTGCCGAACTTGAAGCGAGTGACGGCAAGGCACAGGACCAATTCGGAACTTCGGTAGCACTCGATGGAAAGACCGCTGTGATCGGGGCGATTCAGTATAGTGGGGGTCCCTTTGCTTCCCCCGGTCCCGGTGCCGCTTATGTTTTCACCGAGTCCGATGGAGTATGGGGTCAAGCCCAAAAGCTCGTTGCCGACGACGGGAAAATAAGCGATCGTTTCGGCAACTCGGTTGCTATCAGCGGCAAGACTATTCTGATCGGTGCGCCACACGAAGATATCATTACGCCCGGTCGAAAGGGGGCCGCATACGTGTTCACGAAGTCCGGAGGCACCTGGTCTCAAACGCAAAAACTCGTCGGCCTCGACACCATCAAGAATGACTGGTTTGGATTGACGGTTAATGTTTTAGGTACAACGGCTATTGTTGGTGCTCACAATCCTGTTATCCATGGCGGTCTAGGGGCGGTTTATGTGTTCACGCAGTCCAATGGCGACTGGGCGCAAGTTCGGAAACTCATGCCCAGCGACGGGGCGAAAGGAGACCTTTTTGGCTCGGCGCTTGCCATTGGCGGGGATAACATTCTCGTCGGAGCGCCTGGTTTTTTCTCAAGCCTTGGTCAGAAATACCAGAGCGCTGCTTATTTTTATCGCGATATCAATCTTGGTTTGACCGTGAGTGCCCCGGTTGCGGTCAGCGCTGCTCACGCCTATGTCAGCCAGGCGATTGTAACCAATAGCTCCAGCGTCGCCGCTACTGCGGTAGCGGTAACCGTGACGGTACCTGCGGCGGCGAGCTTTATTTCCGCGAACGCAACGCAGGGCCACTGCAATGAAAAGGCAGGCGTTGTTACGTGTGATCTGGGGAAGATCAATGGTAATGCCGGCACGGCTAAAGCCAATGTTACGCTCAGGGCTCCCGGCAACGCCGGGCTTGCTGCGCTCGGTATCGAGGCAGGCCTTGTCAATGCAACGCCTCCCGTAACCGCTGGCGCCGTAACGCAAGTCGATCCACTGTCGGTCAACTTGGCGATCTCGGGTAGCGTGACACCTGCCGGAAAGATTGATGAGGGAGAAAATCTTGTCTATACCCTGGCGATACAAAACCTCATGCCAGACGGTAACCGGCTGGCGACACAAACCCGGCTGATCTACCAGTTGCCGGAGGGTTTGAAGTATATTGCGGCCACCGGCGCCGCCAGTTGTGCGCCGTCTTCGGAATCCGGCGCGGCGCCGGCTGCCGCAACCTCGTCGGGGGCCACCATCGTTTGCGATTTCGGCAGCGTCCCGGCGGCATCGAGCAAAGTGGAGAAGCTGATTGTCGAGGCGACAGGCAACGCGGATTCCGTGACGAGTACCTTTACGGTAAGTTCGAAGGAAACGGATACCGATCCGAGCAACAACAGCGTGACGATTACCACTCAAGCCAACACCGGGCCCACCGGCCCGACCGGGCCCGTCGGCCCCACGGGGCCGCAAGGCCCGAAGGGCAGCGGCGGCTTCGGCGGCTTGGGCCTACTCGCCTTGCTGGGCCTGGCCGCGGCGGCCGAATGGACCCGCCGGCGCCGGAAAGCTGACAGTCCGCGTTCCTCTGCACCCTTGCATCGGAAGGTATCCATGAAAGCAACGGTTTTGTCCTTGTGCCTGCTCCCGTTGGCCTTGGGCGGCGTCACTGCGTTTGCCGCGACGCCGAATGCCCACCAGCAGCAGGATCGGAGTGGCGGGTCCCCCGTGGCCCGGGCTCGGGCGCTGCCGCTAAGCACAGACCCGCTTGTGCGCTTCGAGCAGAAGGTGACCTCCAGCGACGGTACGCCGCAAAGCTTCTTCGGCTATTCCGTTGCGATCTCCGGGACGACGGCCGTGATCGGCGCACCGCGGGAGACCCTCAACGGGAACATCGCCCAAGGCGAAGCCTATGTGTTCACCGAGACGGACGGTCAGTGGAACGAGGCCGCCAAGCTCAGCGCGAGCGGCGGGGCGGCTCAGGACACCTTCGGCTACCGGGTGGCCATTGATGGCACAACGGTCCTCGTCGGAGCCAGTGGCGCCACGGTCAATGGCAACGCCACGCAGGGGGCGGCGTATGTGTTCAGCAGGTCGGGCGACAAATGGGCTCAGACGGCGAAGTTGACCGCGAGCGACGGGGCGGCGGGGGCCTTCTTCGGCAATGCGGTCGCCGTCTCCGGCACGACCGCCGTGGTCGGCGCACCCGATGCCAGCGTTGACGGTTACGGCTCTGCCGGCGCGGTTTACGTGTTCACTAAGACCGCCGGGGGCTGGACCCAGACGGCCAAACTCGTCTCCCCCAATCCTGCGCAGTTCGAATCGTTCGGCTTTGCCGTTGCCGTCTCCGGGAGCACCGTCGTGGTCGGCGCGAATGGGACCACGGTCAACGGTAACGTCGCCGAGGGCGCCGCCTATGTGTTCAGTGGAGCCGGCGGAAGCTGGAGCCAGACGGCCATGCTCACCGCCAACGACGGAGCGAAGCAGACCGGCTTCGGCTGGTCGGTTGCCGTGGAGGGTGACACCGCGCTGGTTGGTGCCATCGGCGCCCCCGTGAACGGCACGCCGCATTACGGTGCCGCGTACGTGTTCACGAAGACGGCCGGTGGCTGGAGCCAGACGGGCAAGCTGGTGGCCTCCGATGGAACGCAGGGTGAAGTGTTCGGCATCTCGGTAGCCCTTGCCGGCGATCGGGCGCTGGTGGGAGGCATGGGCTACAACGCCTTCCAGGGCGCGGCTTACCTGTTCACAAATTCCGCAGGAGCCTGGACGCAAACGGCGAAGCTTCTGGCCAGCGACGGAGTGAAGCAGAACTGGTATGGCATCGGGACCGCGCTCAGCGCCTCCACCGCCCTGGTTGGCGCCTATGGTGTGACTGTCAACCCCGATGTTCCCATGCAGGGCCAGGCTTACTTCTATGGCGCGAGAAACTTCGGTTTGGCAGTGAGTGCACCCGCCGCAGTAAGCGCTGGCCACAGCTTCGTCAGCCAGACAATAGCAACCAATCTGTCGAGTGCGGCCTCGCCGGC
>CAZKOE010000069.1:0-11872 GCA_964554305.1 uncultured Gammaproteobacteria bacterium | reverse complement strand
GGGCGCGAACCGTTCTGGGTCGTGAACACCGACGTTCTTTGCGACTATGCCTTTCCCACACCGCAGTTGCCCGCTGGCGATCTCGCCTATTTTGTGCTGGTCGACACGCCCGATACCGGGGGCGGCGATTTTGCCCTTGCCGGGGATCGAGTGCGCGAAGCCGGCGGCAGGCTGCTGACCTATTCCGGCATCGGCCTGTACCGGCCCGAGTTTTTCGCGGGCGAGCGAATCGAACGCAAGTCGCTCTTGCCACTCATGAAAAACGCCGTTGCCGCCGGGTGTGTTGCCGGCGAGCATTATCGCGGCAGTTGGGCCGATATCGGCACCTCCGAACGCCTTGCCGCCGCCAACGCCATCCTCGGCGAGGAGCAGGCACCATGATTGTTGCGCATCGTCTTGACAACGCCTGCGCCCGGCGCATTCTTTGGCGGCTCAAGCATGCCCGAGCACCGCGTGCGGGCGGTAGGGCGCCTCCAGGCGGGTGATTTCATCTTCGCTCAGGCGCACGTCCACCGCGGCGACGGCTTCTTCCAAGTGCTTGAGCTTCGTTGCGCCGACGATCGGTGCGCTCACGGCAGGTTGCGCGAGGAGCCAGGCCAGTGCGATCCGGGCGGGTGAGAGGTTGCGCTCGGCGGCAATTTTACGTACCGCGTCAACCACGTCGAAGTCGGCATCGGTGTACATCGAATCCGCGTACGCGTCGCTGCCGGCGCGTACGGTACGCTGCTCGCCGCCGCGCTCGCGGTTGCCCGCAAGCAGGCCGCGCGCGAGCGGGCTCCATGGAATACAGCCGACGCCCTGGTCGAGGCACAGCGGAATCATCTCGCGTTCCTCCTCGCGATACACCAGGTTGTAGTGGTTTTGCATGGCGACGAAGCGCGGATTACCCGCACGGTCGGCGATCTCCTGCATCTTTGCGAACTGCCAGGCGTACATGCTCGATGCGCCGATGTAGCGCGCCTTGCCTGCGCGCACCACGTCCCCGAGCGCCGTCATGGTTTCCTCGACCGGCGTGTCATAATCGAAGCGGTGAATCTGGTACAGATCCACGTAGTCCGCGTTCAACCGTTGCAGCGAAGCATCGATTGCGCTCATGATGTGCTTACGCGACAGGCCGCGGTCGTTCGAACCGGGTCCCATCGGGAAATACACCTTGGTGGCAAGAACGTAGTCGTCGCGGTTGCCGAAGAATTTCCTGAGCAGGCGGCCGGTGATCTTCTCGCTCACGCCCCTGGAATACATGTCGGCCGTGTCGAAAAAGTTGACGCCCGCCTCGACGGCGCTGCGCACGATCGGTTCGGCCTCGTCTTCGGGCAGGAACCACGCGCGCCGCGCCGGATCGCCGTAACTCATCATGCCGAGGCAGATGCGTGACACCTTGAGGCCGGTCGAGCCCAGACGAATGTATTTCATGACTGTTCCTCCTTGGTTGGTCGATGAATGGCGGTGCCCGCGGCCACAAGACCGATTCCGAGAATAGCCTGCCACGCCGGAAATCCCCGCGGCACGACGGCGCCGATGAGGGGCGCGAACATGGAGAGCAGGGCCGGCATCAGGGCGAGGCTCGTGCGCGGCACCCACGCCATTGCCGGCTGGTCGCACGCGTAGGGGATCGCCGAATAGGGCCGATGAAGGGCTGTCTGCGCGTGATGGACGCCCCCGGGGGGTTCATCCCGCACGGGGCCCGGCGACCTCCATCGTCCACTCCGTACGATCCCGTCGCGCCCGTTCCCGTTCGAAGACGAAAGCTGAGACCGGCCATGCGTTGGAATGGCGCATCCGTTGCTCCGGCAGTGCTTCAACCGGGGCTCGGCTTGTCGGCGCCGGCCAGCAGCAGGCCCGCTTGGTAGGTCCGGCAGGCACCGCGGGTCAATTTGACCGCCCGTTCTTCCGAATCGGTTTCTTCGATGCAGCCCGCGATCATTAGCATGGCGAGGCCGTGTACGAGCGCCCAGGCGGAAAGGGCGAGTTCGCGGGGATCGCCCGGCGCGTAGATGCCCGCTCGTTGTCCCAGGTCAATGATGCGAACCAGGGCAGCGAAGGCCTTGTCGCTCGCCGAGCGCAGGGCCTCGCCCGACGTATCCGGATCGAGGGGGCCGTCGAACATGAGTTGCGCCCGTTGCGGCCAGTGCAGGGCCAGCAGCACGTAGGCGACGCCCGCTTCCGTCAGTTGGGTTGCCGGATCGTCGGGATGGTGCGCGGCCACTTTGTCCAGTGCGGTGACCAGGGCCTCGAATCCTTCCGTTGCGATGGCGGCGAGCAGGGCGGCCTTGTCGGGGAAGTGCCGGTACAACGCCGAGTGGCTGACGCCCGCGCGCCGGGCGACCGCCCGCAGGGTCAGCCCTTCGATTCCCTGCTCGCGCAGCAGGGCGGTGCCGTCTTCGATCAGCGCGCGGCGCAGATCGCCGTGGTGGTAATGCGTTCGGGGGACGGTCATACGCTTATGTTAGCAGAGTATGTTGACACAGGAAACATTGACGAGTATAGTATGTTTCCAATGGAAACATTGGTTGCCAAACCTGGGCTAATCGCGGCAGTTTGAGTTAATCAAACCGCCCCTCGCCCCTCGCGCTCACGCGGGGCGAAACGTAGTCGAATTCGGAGAATCACTCATGAAATCAAAGGTAAAGAGGCGGAAGAGGAGCACGGTCGATCGGCGCACGGTCGACCTCTCCGTTTTTCCCGACCTCGTGGTCATTTATCTCGGCATGCGCGTCAATGCACTGACCGGCCTCCGAACCCTGTTCGGCTTCGGCCCGAAAATAGAACGCGCAAGGCAAGCTGGGCCGGATGGCCTGCTTCTTCACGAAAACATCCTGTTTTCACTCTTCCCGCCGCATCTGGGAATGCGCCAGTACTGGCTCGATTTCGAGTCCCTCGAGCGCTGGGCGCGTTCCGAACCACATCGCCTCTGGTGGCAGCGGTTCCTGAAAAACTCCGGTGGAACCGGCTTCTGGCACGAATCCTACTTCAAGAGCGGTGGGATGGAAGCCGTTTACGTGGACATGGAAAAGGATATCGGTTTCCTGCGTTTCGCCCCCGTCGAGCCGGCGCGGGGCCGGATGTTCGGCGCCCGCGATCGCGCACGACGCGGGGGCCGGGCAACGGCTCCGGCACCCGTCTCCGAAAAAAGTTTTTACGGTTGAGGTCGAGTCGATCATAATGTGGGCCGAATCATGGCGCACCGGCCGGCTTTGCGCGCCGCCGAGTGCCGGCGATTCCGGGCGCGGCGGTTTTTTAGGCCGCGGCGGCCGACCTTGCGTTCAGCGTGTCGAGAAAATGCGGCAGGAAAGCGGCGGCGACGGCGGCGAGGTCGGCGGGGCCGCCGAGGTCGGCGACCTGGGTCATTTCGAGGCCGGCGTGGCCGCAGGGATTGATGCGGTGGAAAGGTTCGAGGTCCATGGCCACGTTCAAGGCGATGCCGTGGTAACTCGCGTGGCGGCGGATGCGCAGGCCGATCGAGGCGATCTTCTTCGCGCCGATGTAAACGCCGGGAGCTTCCGGTTTGGCATAGGCCCTTATGCCCCATTCGGCAAGCGCCGCGATCGTCGCGTTCTCCAGCGCGCTGACCAGTGCGCGCGGGCCCATGCGATGCCGGCGCATGTTCAGCAGTGGGTAGACTACCAGTTGCCCGGGCCCGTGGTAGGTGACCTGGCCGCCGCGGTCGATGCGAATCACCGGGATGTCGCCCGGCGCGAGGACGTGTTCGAGTTTGCCCGCGAGCCCGAGGGTGAAGACCGGATCGTGTTCGAGCAACCAAATCTCGTCTTCCGTTTCGGCGGTGCGCGCATCGGTGAACGCCTGCATCTTGCGCCACGTCGGTTCGAACGGTACCCGCCCCAACCGTCGAATCTCAACCTTCATCTGACGTGTGTCTCATGCATTTTTTCACCGCAGAGATCGCAGAGTACGCAGAGAGGTGAAATGAATGCCATCCTGATTTGCTCTGCGATCTCTGCGGTTAGTTCTTTGGGTCACAGGAGGAAGCGCACGGCCTCGCATTCGCGCAGTTCCGAATACACGGCGACGAGTTGCGCCCGGCTCTCCGCGGTGAACGTGGCCGTCACGCCGACGTAATGGCCGCCGCCGCTCTCGCGGGTCTCGAACTCGATGGGGGTGCCGTCGGCGAGATGGCGCACGAGCGCCGTATGGAGCGCCTCGCGCAGGGCTTCGCCGTTGTCGCCGACGACCTTGAGCGGCACGCGCTGCGGATATTCGAGTGCTTCGGGGGTATCCGAATCGTTCATGAACCGCATTCGCGTTGCTTCAAGGCCTGGAATTCCTCCCAGGTTGCACGCCACAGCGGGCCAGGCAAGCCTGCGCCGACGGGTTTGCCGTCGAGGCGGGTGACGGCGAGTACCTCGCGCGTTGCGCTCGCGACCCAGATTTCGTCGGCCGTGGTGAGTTCGGCGACGGCGATTTCGCGCTCCTCGAACGGGAGTTTGCAGGCGGCAATCGCGTCGCCAGCTATCTGGCGGGTGATACTCGGTAACCGTTCATGGCTCGCGGGTGGCGTCGCGACCGCGCCGTTCTTGACGACGAATACCGCGCTCGACGAGCCCTCGGCGAGGTGCTCTCCGCGCGCGAGGATGGCCTCGTCCGCGCCCCGCTTTCGGGCTTCCCTACGCAGCATCACCGGGCCCAGGAGCGAAATGGACTTCACGTCGCAGCGCAGCCAGCGGATGTCTTCGAGCACGGCGCCGACGATGCCGCATTCGAGTTTTTCCGGCGCGGGCGGCGCGAGCCGCCAGGCGAAGCCGAACACGGTAGGTTCGGTATCGGCCTGGGGCAGAAAATCGCGCCCGGCTTCCGTGCCGCGTGTCACTTCGAGATAGACGCCGAGATCCCCGCCGCCGTTTTTTTCGATCAGTGCGGCGACATACGCGCACCAACCGTCGCCCGTATGAGGGTTTTCCATGCCCAGCGCATCAAGACTTGCGCTGAGACGCGCGAGGTGCGCGTCGAGCCGCAACGGCTTGCTGCCGTAGCAGGGGACGACCTCGTAAATGCCGTCGCCGAACAGGAAGCCGCGATCGAGCGGCGAAATGCGTGCCTCGCCGGTCGCGACGAACTCGCCGTTGAGCAGGCAGACAGGAAGCGCATTGACCATACCCTGATTTTATCGCCTTGGGCGAATCGAACTGACCTCGGGACTCGGGACTCGGGACTCGGGACTCGGGATTGATGCCTGCGCTTGGGGTCGAAGGAAAATCACCCGGAGATCGCAGAGATCGCGGAGGCAAGAAAAATCTTCTCTGCGTTCTCTGCGCGCTCTGCGGTGAAAATGGGTGACCGAGTGGAGGACGGCTATTTGCGGATAGGCTTTTATTCGATGACGACTTCGTTGTCGCGGTAGCCGATCCGCTCCATGCGCGCGGCAAGCCGGTCAATCTGATCCACGGTGGCATAGGGGCCGAGCTGGACGCAGTAAAAGCGCTTGCCATGCACGATTTTTTTCTCGATGCGCAAAGGACCGGCCTGCTCCAGCAGCAGTTTGGCGCGCAGGCGTTCGGCATTCTCGTGGTCCAGGAAGGCGCCGAGTTGCAGGTACATCTGCGGGCGATGGTGCAGCACAGGCGTCGGCGCCTCGTTGCTTTTTTGCGCGAGATCGGGCGGTGCGCGACGTGACGGGGGCGCGATAGCGCGAACGTCCACGAGGGCCGTGCCGTGGCCGATCATTCCGATCGCCTTTGCGGCCGTGTAAGAGAGGTCGATGATGCGCTCGGCGACGAAGGGCCCGCGGTCGTTGATCTGCACCACCGCGTGGCGGCCGTTCTCGAGGTTTGTGACCTTGACCCAGGTGCACAGCGGCAGGACCTTGCTGGCGGCGGTCGAGGCGTACATATCGTAGGGCGCGCCGCTGGAAGTGAGTTTGCCGCGGAACTTCCGCCCGTACCAGGAGGCAATGCCGCGCTTGTTGTAGCCGGAGGCGTCGCGCAGGACATAATAGCGGCGGCCGAAGACGACATAGGAATCCCCGGCACTGCCATTCGTGTTGCATTCGCCGGATGTGTGGATGGCCCGTGTGCCGCCGCTTCGTGCCGGTGCGTTCGCGGGTGCCGTGTGTGGAAGCGGTGCACAGCCGGCGATCAGAAGGCAGGCGGCGAGGGCGGGGAGTCCGGCCCTGCCCCGCCATCTTTCCGGCGCGAGAGCCTGTCGCCGGTCGTCCGCCCGTCCTGACGGCGGGAGCTGGGCGGACCGCGGGAACAGTCGAAGCAAGGTGGGCCGATCAACCGGGCGGCGCGCTGTCGGCGGTGATCGCGGAGGCCGCAATCGCGCTTGCCAACTGGGCGGCGGCGAGCGCGTACAGCGGGCTGTTGTTGTAGCGCATGATCACGGCGAAATTGTGCAGGCCAATCCAGTATTGCGGCGTGCCGGTGCCGTCCGCTTTTTCGACCTTGACCAGGCGTACCGGCGAGGTGGCCGCAACGGGCGCGGCAGTGGCGATGCCCGCCTTCTCCAGGTTGCGTGCCGGCAGCGTCTTGCCGACGAGCCGCGCGACGTCGCCACCCGGTTCGAGTTGCGCCTGCGCGACCACCGGTGCGCCGCGCCGCCAGCCGTGTGCGCCGAGGTAATGCGCGATGCTCGCGATGATGTCTCGCCAGTCGCCGAATAGATCGCTGCCGCCGCCGTCGGCGTCCACGGCGTAGGCGAGATAGCTCGAGGGCATGAACTGGCCGGCGCCGAGCGCTCCGGCGTAGGAAGATTGCAGCTTGGCGGGATCGAAGCCGTTTTTGCGGCAGAGAATCAGGTACTGGGCGAGTTCACGGCGGAAAAAGTCGGCTCGGCGCGGGTAGCCGAAGGCGAGCGTCGCGAGCGCCGAGAGCGCCGAGAAGCCGCCTTCGTTGCTGCCGTAACGGCTTTCCATGCCGATGAGAGCCGTCACGACGGCGGGCGGCACGCCGTAGCGGCGCTCGGCGGCACCGAGTGCCTGCGCGTTTTTGGCCATGAATTCGCGCCCGCCGGCGATACGCGCGGGCGTTACGAAGATCGCCCGGTAGCGCGACCAGGGCAGCGCCTCGGCGGGCGCGTTCATGCGTTCGATGACGGTGGAGTCGAGCGGGGTCGCGGCGAGGAGCCGCTCGAGTTGCGCGCGATCAAAGCCGTGCTTGCTCGCCATCTTCGAGATGAATCGGCTGATGGCCGGCTGCGCGGTATCGAGTGCCCGGGCGGGCGGCGTGAGCGCAAAAGCGGCGAGCAGGAGGGGTGCGGCGAGCAGAAGTTTCAGGGCGTGTGTCATGTGTCAACCAGGCGGCGGTGGGCGGCAACGCTGATCAGGATACCGAAACCGGCCAGCACGGTGACGATGGAGCTGCCGCCGTAGCTCACCAGCGGTAGCGGTACGCCGACCACCGGCACGACTCCGGAGACCATGCCGACGTTGACCACCACGTACAGCAGAAAGGTGAGAATCAGCCCCGCCGCGGCCAGCCGCCCGAACCGGGTGTGCGCGCGGAACGCGAGCGTGAGCCCCCGCCCGATGATGAAGGCATACAGCGCGAGCAGTGCGAGCACGCCGATATAGCCGAATTGCTCGGAAAACACGGCGAAAACGAAGTCCGTCGTCTGCTCGGGCAGAAAATCGAGCTGGGCCTGTGAGCCGCCGAGAAAGCCCTGACCGAACAGCCCGCCCGAACCGATTGCAATCTTCGACTGGATGATGTGATAACCTGCGCCGAGCGGATCGCGCGAGGGGTCGAGGAAGATGAGCAGACGCTCGCGCTGGTAGTCGTGCAGGAAGTGCCAGCCAAGCGGCATCGCGGCACCGATCACGATCAGGAAAGCGATGACGTAGCGCCAGCGGATGCCGGAGAGAAGGAGCACCACGGCACCCGAACCGGCGAGCAGGATGGCCGTGCCGAGATCGGGTTCGAGTACCACAAGCGCGGTCGGGACGAGGATGATCGTCACACCGGCGAAGACGAGATACCAGCGCGGCGGGGTCGCGTGGTCGTGGAAAAACCAGGCGAGTGCGAGTGGCAGCGCGATCTTCATCAGTTCCGCAGGCTGGAACAGGATCGGCCCGAGGTCTATCCAGCGCAGCGCCCCCTTGCCTTCGGCGCCGATGAAGAGCACCGCGACGAGGAGCAGCAACACCACGATGAAGAAGGCGGGCGCCACGAGGCGGAAATAGCGCGGCGGCGTGAGCGCGAGGGCGCCCATCAGGGTGAGGCCGATCGCGAGCCAGATCCCCTGGTGCGCGACGAGTTCCCAATCGCCGCCGCTCGCGCTGTAGAGCAGGACGAGGCCGCCGAGCGCGAGGATCAGCAGGGCGGCGACGAGCGGGCGGTCAATGCGTCCGTGAAGCATGGGTTTGATTCGCGGGCTGCGGCGGCACCTGCCGTGGCGGATGCTTCGCGAGCCAGGTGGTGATGATGGCGCGCGCAATCGGCGCCGCGGCGTAGGCGCCTTCACCGCCGTGCTGCACCACGACCGCGACCGCAATTTCGGGATGCACAAGCGGCGCGAAGGCGATGAAGAGGCCGTTCACGCGGTGCTCGAACGGGATATCCTTGCTGGGCATCGATGCCGGATGGTATATGCTCACGACCTGCGCCGATCCCGTCTTGCCCGCCATCGGGTATTTGAGACCGGCGGCGATGGAGTGCGCCGTGCCCCGTGGGTTGGCGATGACTTGGTGCATGGCGTTCACCAGATAGCTCCACCACGCCGGATCGGGGAGTTTTACGCGGTCCACGAGTTGCGGTTTGAACGGCGTGCGCTTGCCGGTAGCCGGGTCCACGATCGTCTTGAGCACGTGCGGGCGCATGCGCTTGCCGTGCATGGCGATCGTCGCCACGGCCGAGGCGAGTTGGAGCGGCGTCACCAGCAGATAGCCTTGGCCGATGCCGAGGTTGACGGTGTTCCCCGGATACCAGCCGTGACCGAGTGTTTTCTCCTTCCAGGCCGGCGAGGGATTGACCCCGGCCAGCGCGCCGGGAAGATCGATCGGTGGCGTTTTTCCGAAACCGAATTGAGAGAGCGTGGCGTGTATCTTGTGGATGCCGAGCTGCTGCGCAACCTCATAGAAGAACGTGTCCGTCGAACGCATGATGGCCGCGGCGAGCGTCTGGTAGCCGTTTTGATACGGGTCCCAGTTATGGAACACGTGCGAGTAGCCCGGCAACCGGAAGGTCGGTCCGGCGTAGAGCGTGGTCTCGGGCGTCAACAGACCGTTTTGAAGCGCCGAGATGCCGATGAACGGCTTGATGGTCGAGCCGGGCGCGTAGCGCCCGCGCAGCGCGCGGTTCACCAGCGGGTCGCCGGGGCGGTGCAGGAGCTTCTCGTAGGCAGCGTGGGAAATGCCGTTCACGAAAAGATTCGGGTCGTAGCCAGGCTTGCTCGCCATGCACAGGATCGCGCCGGTCGCGGGCTGGATGGCGACCACGGCGCCCTCGTGATCGCCGAGCGCGTTGAAGGCGATCTGCTGTAACCGCGTGTCGATCGTCAGGTAAATGTTCATGCCGGCCTTCGGCGGATGCGTTTCGAGCACCCGGAGTTCGCGGCCCAGCGCGTTGACTTCCACTTTCGCGTAGCCGATCCTGCCGTGCAGGGCCTGCTCGTATTCGCGCTCCGCGCCGGTCTTGCCGACATGGGCGCTCGCGCTGTATTCGCCCGCGTTGAGCGTCTGCAGCTCCTGTTTGCTGATCAGCCCGACATAACCCACCACGTTGGCCGAATCGGTCTCCGAAGGGTAAAAGCGCTTGAGGGTGGCGTTGATGGCCACGCCGGGGAAATCCTGGCGGCGCACGGCAAAGCGGGCGAGTTCGCGGGGGGTGAGATCGGTTTTGACGGGAACGGGCTGGAACGGCTTCTTGGTCGCCTTGAGCTGGCGGAAGTTTTCGAGATCCTGAGGCGTCAGGCCGATCAATTTGTCGAGTCGCCGGAGAGTTTTCCTGAGATCGGGAACCTGGTCGGGCGTGAGCGTGAGTTCGTAGGTAGGAACGTTTTCGGCGAGCTTTCGCCCGCTGCGGTCGAAGATCAACCCGCGGGTGGGGGCGATGGGCTGTACCCGGATACGGTTGCCGCGGGCGAGCGCGGTGTAGTGGGAGTTCTGCACGATCTGGAGCCAGGCGAGTCTTCCGGCGAGCGCAAGACCGAGCGTCAGCGCGATGATCGCCACGACCGTAAGTCGGCGGGCGTAAGGTTTGTTGTCGTCGCCGCCGAGCGGTGGAAGACGGGCAGACATCAGGCCGTGACGACGCCGCGCCGGATGATGCGCAGCAGACCGAAGACCCAGGGCCACAACGCGATGCTCACCACCACCGGGAAAAAGCGCGCGAGCGGGCGCAGCATCTGTCCCGTGAGCCCCCCGATCCAGAACAGGGCGAAGGCGTAGAGCAGCAGCGCGAAGCCGAGCGCGATCGTCTGCTGCCAGACTTCGGAGCCGCGTATCGCCAGGTGCCCGCGCACGGCGATGAAGGCGACGAGCGTGAGGGCGAGGGCATGCGCCCCGAGCGGGGCTCCGGTGAGTGCATCGAGCAGGAGGCCGGCGATCCAGGCGATGGTGACGCCGAAGAACTCGGGCAGCGCAATGGCCCAGTAGAAAACGGCGAGCGCGACCCACATCGGCCACAAGGGCGCGGCCCAGCGCGGGATGGGCACGATGGTGAGGGCGAGGGCGATGAACATCGTTACCACGATCACAAGCACCGCCTGCAGCCTACGCTTCATCGTTTCGCTCCCGGCGCGGCGGAGCCGGTGGCCGCACCGCTGGTATCGCCGGTATCGCCGGTACTCGAGCCGGCGAAGTACAGCAGAATTTCCCGTTCGCGCCCGAGCTGGGCGAAGGGCATCACCTCGATCTTGGCGAAGCGGTCGCCCGGCTGCGGCGTGACCGAAACGACCACCCCGACCGGATAGCCCCGCGGGTAAACGCCACCGAGTCCCGAGGTCACGAGCCGGTCGCCCGGTTTGATGTCGGCGTTGTTCGGCAGGTATGGCAGCGCCATGCGGTTGAGGCTTCCGGTGCCGACGGCGACCGTCGCGAGCCCGGTGCGCGCGACTTCTACCGGTACGGCGCTCGCGGGGTCGGTAATCAGCATCACTTGCGAGGTGTTCGGTCCGACGTGCAGTGTTTGCCCGACGATGCCTTTCGCGTCGATCAGCGGCTGATTCTTCGTGATGCCGATGTTGCGCCCGGCATTGATGGTGATGCGGTTGGCGAAGGGAGCGGTATTCATCGCGATCACGCTCACCGCGACGACGTGCCCGCGCATCGTGCCGACGGCGGAGAGCAGGGCGCGCAGGCGCCGGTTTTCCTGCTGTGCCGATTCGAGCCGCTCGAGCTGAATCTGGGCGAGCAGATAATCGTGTTTGAGGCGTTGGTTCTCGGCCAGCAGTTTGGAGCGCGCGGTGAAGTTGGCGGAAAAGTTCCGCGCGGCCGTACTGGGAGCGCTTACCAGCCATTCGGTCGGATACACGATGGCCATCAACGTGCCGCGCATGCCGGCGAGCGCGCCCGATTGTTGGTCCGCCGCCATGAGCGCGATTGCCGCGATCACCAGGATGAGCGCACGCGGCACCAGCCCGCGCGACAGATAAAGCAGCGGGCTTTCGCGGTTGAACTTCAGCACGGCGGTTCAGACCGCCCGGGTAGGCGGGAATTCCTCGGCGGCGGTGCGAGCTGGTGCCGGCGCCATCGCCTCATGTCGCCGGCGGCGTCCCGTGCGCCGCCGGATTATTCGAGTGCGAACAGGCTTGGTCCATGTTCGTCTATGAGTTCCAGCGCGCGCCCGCCGCCCCGGGCAACGCAGGTGAGAGGGTCTTCGGCGAGGATGACGGGGATACCGGTTTCCTCGGCGACCATCCGATCCAGGTCGCGCAGCAGCGCGCCGCCGCCCGAGAGCACCATGCCCTGCTCGGCGACGTC
>CAZKOE010000068.1:0-11927 GCA_964554305.1 uncultured Gammaproteobacteria bacterium | reverse complement strand
AGCTGACCTACGCGCTCCCGGCCGGTGCGAGCTATGTCGGCGCCAGCGGCGCAGCCTGCACGGCGTCAGCCGCGGGAAGTGCGCCGGTGCCGGCTGCGGCTTCAAGCGCGCCGGGCACGGTAACCTGCGATCTGGGCACGCTGGCGCCGGGCGCATCGAAGACGGTGACCCTCGCGGTCAAGCCGGGCAAGGCCGGGACGCTCACGAGCCACTTCGAAGTGACTTCGCGCGAACCGAACGATTCGGGCAAGAACACGCTCGCCGTGACCAACATCGTGATCGGCACGGCGGACTTGAGTGCGGGCGCCGAGAAGGCCTCGATTCCCGAGGGCGGCACGGGTACGATCCAGTTGAATGTTTCCAACGCGGGACCGGATGCCGCGGCCGATGTGCACTTCAAGGTCACGGCCGATTCGAGGATCAAGCTCCAGGGCGCGACGAGCGACCAGGGCAGTTGTGCGCCGATCTCGGGCACGAACGGATACGCCTGCGATCTCGGCGATCTGGCCTCCGGCGCCACGGCCGCCATCCGGGTAACGGCGTTCGGCACTTATGCCGGCGCGGCGACGGTAACAGGTAGTGCGGGCAGCATGGCCGACGATCCGAATCCGGACAACAACCTGACCTCCGCGACGATTACGGTTGCCCCGCAGAACAGCGGCGGGGGCGGTAACGGTGGCGACAACGGCGGGGGCGGGGCCTTCGGCTGGTTTGCCCTTCTCGGCTTGTTCGGTCTGGTATTTGCAAACCTCTACATTCAGCAACGGCGGTCGCGGACGGTTGTGCGTGCCGCCGTCCATCATCGGTCAGGAGTGAGAATGAGCCGTCCTACATCCACATTCGTATTGGCGCTCGCCGCGGCGACGCTGTTGATCGGTGCCTCCTTTGCGCCGGCGGCGTTTGCCGCAGCGGGCGCGGCCGGCCACAAGCCGGATGGCTTGACCCGGCATGGCGTCGAGAACGCATTGGCGAGTACGGCGCCCAGTCCCTACGTGCGGCTGTCCGCACAGACCAGCGTCGGTCTGTTGACAACCGCGGAGAAGCTGGGCGCGCATGCGCCAAAGTCGCAAATCGGTCTCACGTTCAGCCTGCGGCTGCGCAACAAGGCCGGTCTCGAACGCTTTCTGCGGCAGGTGCAGAATCCGGCAAGCCCGAATTACCGGCATTTTCTGACGCCGGCACAGTTCACCGAGCGGTACGGACCCAGCCGGGCCGATGTGGCGCGGGTGGTGCAGTTCCTCGAGCAGCACGGCATCAGCGTCAAAAGCGTTTCCCCAAACCGGCTCCTGATCCGTACCGAGGGTACGACGGAATCCTACGAGCGCGCGCTGCGCATCGGCATCAGCGATTACCGCCTCGATGGCCGCCGGTTTTTCAGCACGAGCGATCGCCCGCAGGTGCCGCGCGCGCTGGCCGGTGTCGTCCAGAACGTGATCGGCCTCGACAACGCCGTGCGTTTGCATTCGCATTCACACTTCAGGCCGCTGGCGGTGCACCTCGAGCCGCGTGCGGGCGGCGTGACGGCGCCGCCGCCGGCCCTGAGCTATCTCAACCCGCTGCAGACCGCCAAGGCCTACGACTGGCCCGACATCACCGATACCGACAACGCGGCGGGGGTGACCATCGCGATTCTGACCTATTCCAGTTCCGGCCTGGACTCGCTCGAGGCACCGCACGATTTCTGGGAAGCCTACGGCCTGCCCGATCATACGCTGAATGTGATCCCGGTTGACGGCGACGCCGGAGACACGAGCGGCATGGGTGAGACGTTGCTCGACGTGGAGCTGAGCGGCGCGATGGCGCCGGGCGCGACGCTCGACGTTTATGTGGGCGCCACGCCGTCGCTGGTAACCACGGTGCACGTGATGAACCAGATGGTGACCGACGACAACGCGGCCGTCATGACCACGAGTTGGGGTCTGGCCGAGTCCGGTTGGGGCTCGATTGCCGCGACCGCCAACGATGTTCTGCAGGAGGCGGCCGCGCAGGGCATTTCGATGTTTGCCGCCGCCGGCGACAACGGTGCGGCCGATTGCGGTCTGAGCTACTGTCCGCCGGGAGTCAACAATGCGGATTTCCCCTCTTCCAGCCCTTACGTGACGGCGGCCAACGGTACCGAGCTCACGATCAGCGACACCAGCGGCACCTACGGCAACGAGCATGCCTGGTCGAGCACCGGCGGCGCCGTGAGTCAGCTTTTCAATCAGCCCGATTGGCAGACGGGACCCGGCGTGCCGGATAGCGGCTGGCGCATGAACTCCGATCTGTCCATGAACGGGGGACCGCTGCATCCCTATGTGATTTACATGAACGGTCAGTGGGTTGGCTATTCGGGCACGAGTGCCGTGGCGCCGCAGCTTGCGGGCCTCTACGCCATTGGCGTATCGCAGCAGCCGGGCGGCGCCCGGCTCGGCCAATCGAACTCGCTGCTTTACAATGACGTGAATGCCGATCCCGGCAATTACGCGAGCGATTTCCACGATGTGACGACGGGCTGCAACGGCCAACTGCCCGACGGGTCGCAGTCCTGCGCGGGCACGAACTGGGACCATCCCACCGGCTGGGGCAGTCCGAAGGCCACGAATCTGCTGGCGCATCTCGGCATTCACGGCCCGGCCGGCACGCTGAAAGGCACGGTCACGGACGCGGCGAGCGGCGCGCCGGTGGCCGGCGCCACGCTTGTGGTTACGCCCGGCAATATCCACCTGACTACCGAGGACGACGGCAGTTATTCACGGTTACTCGCGGTCGGCGACTACACCGTGACCGTGACCAGCTTTGGCTACCAGGATGGCTCGGCTTCCGTAACGATCGCCAAAAACACCGATACCCGGCACGACTTTGCCCTGCAGGCGCGAGCTGTCGCAAAACTTTCCGGCAAGGTGAGCGACGGTTCCGGGCACGGCTACGGCCTCTACGCGCTGGTCACCGTGACGACGCCCGACTTCGGCCAGGTTGCCTCGCTGTGGACCGATCCCGCGACGGGAAAGTACAAGGTCAAATTGCCCGAGGGCTACGCTTACACCATGGCGGTTGCCCCGGCGATCAACGGCTATCAATCCGCCTCGATGACGCTGACGCTCGCCGGCAACAAGACGAAGAATTTCCCGTTGGCGGTTCTCGGTGCCTGTACGGCGCCGGGCTATGAGTTCGTCACCGGCGGTTTCGGTGAAGACTTCAACGGCGCCTGGCCACCCGCCGGTTGGACGGTCACCAATGATGTTGCCGACTCCACGACCGTGTGGATTCCCAACACCCAAGCCGGCTTTTCCGGATTCGGCAACTGGACCGGCGGCACGGGTATGGCCCCGACCGGCGATCCGAGTCGCAACATGGGCGCCAACGGATTCGATACCTCCCTCATTTCGCCACCCATTCCAGTGTCCACCTTGCCGGCGGGCAATGTCGTGGCGACCTTCAAGGCCAACTATCAGGCAGGCTATTCGGGCGGGGACGCGCTGGACCTGGATGTGAGCAGTGATGGCGGCGCAACCTGGCAGACTGCGATGCACTGGACCGACAGCCATGGCTCGGGGTGGGGAACGCCGGGCTACAATGCGCGCGAGAGCATCAAGGCCTATTTGCCCGCCACGGGGAATGTCCAATTGCGCTGGCGCTACTACAATCGAGCGCCCTATGGCAGCGGGACTTACGTCGAGATTGATGACGTTTCGATCGGCGCCTGCCAGCCGCTTTCCGGTGGGCTGGTCATGGGCCAGGTGACCGACGCCAATACGGGCGAGGGCATCGTCGGCGCTCATGTGGCGGGCGACAAGGGCAGCCAATCGAGCACAATCGTCAATCCGGCCGATCCGAATCTCCCGGTCGGCTTTTACCTGCTCTTCGCCAAGACCGGCGCGCGTACCCTGAGTGCAAGCCAGGGACACTACGCGACGGCAACCAAGCAGATTGACATGACCAATGGTGGTGTGGTGACGCAGGACTTCGCGCTC
This sequence comes from uncultured Gammaproteobacteria bacterium, assembly GCA_964554305.1. Classification (GTDB taxonomy): domain Bacteria; phylum Pseudomonadota; class Gammaproteobacteria; order JAKDMP01; family JAKDMP01; genus JAKDMP01. The sequence goes on along the minus strand of CAZKOE010000068.1, from coordinate 7,974 downwards.
GATACGGGCGAGCTTGCGGCCGATCCGGGGCAACTCAATGTGCATGTCATGGCGAATGGTTCCAAACAGGTTACATTCAAGGTTCTGAACCAGGGTTCGGCTGCGACGGATTACAAGGTGTTTCCGATCAATTCGCCGCCACCGGCCACGACCACCGGCACCGGCAACGTGCCGGCGATCAGCATTCCGGTCAAGCATCCGCGTTACCTGACGGCGAGCCTGCTGTGGCTGCGCGATCATGCGAATGGCGGTAGTGGCGTTGCGCTGCAACGAACCCGTGCGGCGCCAGCGGCCAGTGCGGCCTGGGCAAACCTTGCCGACTTCCCGGCGGGCATCGCGGACAATACGGCGGCGCGCTCGCAATTGACCGGCAAGGTCTACGAGATGGGCGGCATCAGCCCCGCCGGCTTGCTCGCGGCGGCCCTCGTGTACGATCCGGCAACGAACTTGTGGACGTCCATCGCTTCCGCGCCGCTGGCGCGCGAGGCGCCCGTCTCCGCCTTCGTAAACGGCAAATATTATGTCTTTGACGGCTGGGGCGAGGATGGCAGTGCGACGGCGGAAACGGATATCTACAATCCGGTAACCAATACCTGGAGTACCGGTGCGCCCAACCCGGTGCCCGCCGGCGGTGGCGCCGCCATCGGCGTCGTGGGCGGCAAGGTCTACATCGTGGGTGGCTGCGTCAACGGCCCTTGTCCCACCGGACTCACGGCGACCCAGGTCTACGATCCGGTGACCAACAGCTGGAGTTCGGCCGCGGATTACCCCTCGCCGATACTGTTCCCTGCTTGCGGCGGCATCAATGGCAAGCTGTATTGCGCCGGCGGGATCAGCAAACCGCAATTCGGGCAGGGCGGCGTCAAGGCAGGCTACGTGTACGATCCGGCTGCCAACAAATGGTCTCCGATCGCCGACATTCCGTTTCCGGGCGGCCTGGGCGGCTCCTACTATGCCGCGGCCAACGGCAAACTATTGATGGCGAGCGGCGTCAGTGGCAACGATATCACCAACCAGGGCGTCGTCTACGATCCGGAGAGCGACAGTTGGTCGGCCCTGCCGAACACGAGTGTGGCGGTGATGCGCGGCGCGAGTGCCTGCGGGTTCTACGCCATCGGCGGCATGACGCAACTCATCAATGGCAGTGCCGAGGTGGTCAAGAGCACGACGATATTGCCCGGTTACGACCGGTGCGGCACGCCGCCCCCGATTCCCTGGCTCTCGATCTCTCCCGATTCCGGCAGCGCACTCGCGCCTGGGGCTTCGAAGGAAGTGACGCTCACGCTGGACGGGTCCGGGCAGCAGCCGTTCACCACCGCCAGCACCTATCTGGAAGTGACGGGCAACACGCCCTACGCACCGGTGGTCGTGCCGCTCACGGTGACCTGGGATGCGCAGCCCGTAAGTTTGATGCTGACAGGGGACTCCAGCGCCGATCAAATCAACAAAGGCGCGGAGCTCGCCTATACCGTGACGGTCGAGAATGCCGAGGCGGACAACCACGGACCCGCCACGCAAACGAAGTTGACCTATACGGTGCCGGATGGTCTGAGTTTCGTTGCCGCGAGTGGCGCCGTGTGCACGGCGCCGACGAACGGATCGTCCTCCGCCCCGGCGGCGGTGAGCAGCAGCGGAACGCCGGGCGTGGTGACCTGTGAGCTGGGTACGATTGCTCAGGGCGCATCGAAAACCGTCACGATTGCGGTCAAGGCCGCGAAGGCGGGCGCGCTCACCAGCCACTTTGAGATTGCTTCGCGTGAGCCCAACGATTCGGGCCAGAGCGCGCTGGATTTCACCACCACGGTGATCGGCACGGCCGATCTGGGCGCAAGCGGGAGTACCACGACGGTTACACAGGGCGATACCGGCACCGTTCACCTCGAGGTGACCAATGCCGGGCCGGACGCGGCCGGCGGCGTGACGCTGAAGCTGACGTCCAGCGCGGGGCTCAGGCTTCAGGGCGCGACCGGCGGGCAGGGTAGCTGCACACCGGGTTCGGACGGCTATGTCTGTGAACTGGGCAATCTCGCTTCGGGAGCCGCGGTTGACGTGGATGTGACTATAGTCGGAACCCAGGCCGGGCAGGCGACGTTAACGAGTCTGGTGGCGAGTACGGCCGACGATCCGGACCAGGGCAACAACGTGGCGACGACGGTGGTGACCGTAGTGGCCGCGGGCGGCGGAAGCGGCAATGACAATGGCGGCGGCGGCGCCCTCGGCTGGCTGGCCTTGGCCTCGCTGATCGGTCTTGTCCTTGCCGGGGTCGCGCTGCGGCGGCGGGGCAGCTAGCCTCTTCGGTTTGCCGGCGATACGAAGACTCGCCCGGCAAACCGTTCTCGAACGGTAGGTTTCCCCTGTCTCGAGGGGATTTGTGGGGGCGGTCCGCGGCTCGGTCGCCCCCACGCCTTATCGGGCCGGCGCATGGGGTCGGCAGTTTTTCGCTTGGCCGTTCGGTGTCCGGCAGCTTGCGGCCCCGTTTAGTTAGAATAGCTCCCTCTGTTTTTCCCGGGGAAATCTGATGGCAACGAGGGGGGTCAACAAGGCGATTCTGATCGGCAATCTGGGGGCGGATCCCGAAATGCGCTATACCCAGAGCGGGCGCGCAGTGGCGAATCTCAGGATCGCTACGAGCACGCGCTGGCGGGATCGCGAAAGCGGAGAGCAGCAGGAGCGCACCGAGTGGCACCGGGTGGTGCTGTTCGGCAAGCTCGGCGAAATTGCCGGCGAATATTTGAAGAAGGGTTCTCAGGTGTACCTGGAAGGCCGGATCCAGACCCGCAAGTGGCAGGGACAGGACGGCCAGGATCGCTACACCACCGAAATCGTCGCGAGCGAGATGCAAATGCTCGGCGGGCGTGGCGATGGCGGCGGGCGGGCGACCGCCGACAGCAGCGGCAGTTACGACAGCGCGACCCGGGAACCGGGTCCGGCCTCTGCCGGTGCGCTGGAAGACGACGATATTCCATTCTGATTGCTTTCACCGGCGGAAGGAAATGCAGACGCCGGGCGGTTCGTCGCCCTTGAGCCATGGATGGAGAGCCGTCGAGGACCCTGCAATGCCTTCGTATCTGTACGGCGCCGAGGGTGAACTTTTCATCGCTCGCGGAGTTCCCAGTGGGGGTGGATTTGAGGCCTTCCGAAGGTTTCAGGTAGGGGGACGTGATTTCGATGGTGAGTGAATCGAATAACGACAAGAGCGGCACGGTTGCGGGAGAGCCTGTTCGTGTTCGGGCACTCATCCCTTACCCGTATGCCGGCGGCGACGGTGAGATAGACTTGGTGGATGTCGGCGCCAGCCTGTGGCGGCGCTGGCAACTGATGCTCGGCGTTTTCCTCCTGTGCTTGCTCGCGGGATTCCTGATTGCCTTTTTCGCGCCGCGCTCCTTCGAATACACCACGACAATCGAGATTGGCTCGCGTGTCGTCGGTGCGCAGGTTCAACCGATCGAGTCGGCGGATTCGGCTGCTTCGAAGTTGCAAAAGGGTTATTTGCCACAGGTGGTGACGCGCTACTCACAGGCGCACCATCTGGATCCACGGCAATTCAGTTTTCACGTCGAAGCTCCGGCACAGGCCAATCTGGTGATTATTTCCGGTCGGGGGCGGCGGGAGCAGGCGGATCATTTCAAGGCAATCGAAAAAGCTGCGGCACGGTTGTTGGTCGCCTCGGATGCGCGTGTCATCAAGAACCAGCAAGCGCAATTGTCGGCGCAAGTCGCCAAGGCGGCGGCGAGTCTTGCGCAGTTGAAAAACCCGGAGAACAAGAAACTTCTGCAGACCGAGGCCGAAAATTTGCGCCATTATGCAAAGCAGGCGCGCCAGCAGCAGATTGCCTCCAGCGGCGATAACGATCGTGCCAGCGGCGCCATGTCGCAGCTTCTCCTGAACACCCAGGTGCAGCAGGCCATTGAACGTCTGACAACGGTACAGCAGCAGTTGAATAACCTGCCTTCGAAGATTGCGAGCCAGGCAGCCGCGGTGAAGAGCCTGCGGACCCAACTCGACAATATCCAGTTGACTCGCATCGTTGCTGGCCCCATACGCAGCATTGAGCCGGCCGGGCTGTCGCGGACCGTGACCGTCATCATCGGTGTGGTCGCTGGCGTCATTTTGGCGCTGTTGATTGCCGGTTGTGCGAATTATGCGGCGGCCGTCCGTCGCCGCCTCGCGCGGCCCGAAGCCCCAAGCGAGTCATGACCGTTACCCCGCCGGGCCGCCCAATCGCATGAAACCGGCTGTGCCGGCCTGGCTGGGCTGGCCGGGTGGCCCCAACCCGCCGGGAAGCGGTTGGGTTCCCGGTTCGCTATTGCGCATGGCGATCCTGGGCCTTGCCTGCGCCTTTCTTGCCCTGTCCCTGACTGTCAACTACGCCGCCAGTGTCAGTTTTTTTCTGCTCGCTATTGCTGGCATGTACATTGGATTTCGTCGCGGATTCGTCGCCGGGCTAACTCGCGCCGAAAGGCTGGTCATGCTCGCCTTCGTTGCGTATCCCGCCATTGCCATTCTGAGCTACATGCTCGGTGCTCAGACCAATCTGGGCTTTCGCTTCCTTGGCCGAGATCTGCACTTCCTTCTCTTCATTCCGGTCTACCTGGCCATCCGCTGGTCTCGGCCGCGGGCCGAGCATTTAGGTTATGCATTTGCTGGTGGTGCGGTGGCAGCCTGCATCCTCGCCCTCTTGCAAGGGCATCCGTCGTTTTCCGCATGGCCGCACGGCATAGCTGGTTCGCATATCGTTTTTGGTGATCTCTCTTTGCTGACCGGCTTTTTGGCGCTGGTCCTTCTTGTCGGCGTGGAACGTCACGGTGCAAGCGCCACGTCGGTTTCCATCAGGTACACTGCGGCGTTGATCGGCGTCGCCGCAGGATTTGTAGCGAGTGTATTGTCCGATGCCCGCGGAGGCTGGCCGGTAATTGTGCTCTACTGTGTATTTTTTTTATGGCATTTGCTTTTCAGGTTGCGTCGTAGAAAATTTCTGCGACCCATGATAGTCGTTTTGGTTTTGGCGATCATTGTCGGCTGCTTTTGGGCGGTGCCCTTTACACGCCGAGCAATCAACGTAACCATGGAAGGGTTTTCGACGTTTGCAATTGTATCCAGGTCTGAGATTGTCAATTCATCATGTGTGGATAGAAAAGGATTTTTACATGCACTGCTTGACCAATCTACGTTCGGTGGGAGTGGCAGGATAGGCATTGTCATGCTTGATGCCCGTGAACGCCGGAGTATAGCACGCTTGGGTTGCATCGGCTCTTATGCGCTGTCGTTGAGGGCCGGAAAAGACCAGAAGCCACTGTGGGTCTCGTTGTACCGGGGTAATTGGGCACTACCCTATCGCTATCGCAGAGCCGGCGTTATCGTGATGGGCAGGGCGCGTTTCCGATTAGGTTATAACTCCCATTGGATTGAGATCGAGAGTCTCGACTCGTGGAAGAAATATACGAGCGCAAATGCATCCGCATGGACGAATCCGGCGAACATCGTCGTCATGCCAGGACAGCACGCCTTCGTGATCCCGCTGCAAATCCCCGCGGGCGTATATGCGCTGGCGCTCGCCCATACATCACTGGGACAAAGGATCGTGATGTGGAATTCCGCGTGGAACCTGTTCAAGTTGCATCCTTATCTGGGTGTCGGTACCGGCGGCTTTCGTGCGTTTGCCAGCGCCGGTGTGGAGAACAGCAGCCTCGCACACGTCGTAGGCCATTATGAACATGCTCATAGCGATTACATGACCAGTCTCGCAACGAGCGGGGCAATCGGATTATTGAGCTATCTATTTGTTTTGCTGGCGCCATTTTATTCGTTGGTACGGGTGTCGCGTACAAATCCGGGGAGCCATTTCATCGGGCCAGGAGCCGTTCTGTTGATAGGCTTGGTCGTCTTTGGCCTTACCGAGACAATGTTCGTACATTCACTCGTTATCGAGTGGTATGTCATTGCTGTAGCTATATTACTGGCGTGTGCTTGTACGGCGATGGGCAAGGGGCATTCGGCTGAAGAAGGGAGTCTCAACGTATGAGATTTTCTATTCTTTCGGCTGCTTACTTACGCGCTATGAGGCTCTTCTCCGATACCTCTGCGCTTCGGGAAGAAATGTTTATGCGTCGGGCTATAGAAAGTATCTTGATACAGGGTGCGTTGATGGTTACGCGTCTCATCGCTTCGGTGATTCTTGCGCGACTATTGGGCGTGGCGGGCTATGGAAGTTACAGCTTCATTTACGCGATCATAATTTTGATCAATATCATTCCCGCGAGTGGCCTAGAATATACAGTGGTCCGTTTTGCTTCAACTTATGTTGCTGCGGGACGTCTGGGGCTTTTGCGTGGAATATTTAGTCGAGCATTCCTTGCCGCTGCGGCTTTTGGTTTGGCTGCTGCTGCTTTAGTCTTCGCGGTTAGTCGGACGAGCATCGTTGCACCGATACACGCGTTTTCTCCAAGTGTGCTCGCGGCTGCCGCCATTCCGTTGTTGTTTCTTCCTCTAGTGGCGGTCACGGGCGGCATGATTAGATCGCTGCATCCGGGGGTGATTGGCCAACTTCCAGAATATCTTGTTCGCCCTTTAATCTTCCTTGTTTTTGTCGCTTGTATTTTTATTCTTGGGCAGCAGGTGCAACCGTCTCCAGCGCTGGCTATGATCGGCCAGGGCCTGGCTGCGATTTGTGCGTTGGGTCTCGCACTCTTTTGGTTCTTCAGGTACCGCCCTCGCTACATTTGGCGGGTTCGTTTGGAATACGAAACGAAGAGTTGGGTGAAAACGATGCTTCCACTGGCCTTCATGGGTGGATTGACGATGATTAACCTGCAGGTGGACATCCTGTTGCTGGGCGGGATGACAACGGCCCACGAGACGGGGCTCTATAAGGTAGCAGTCCAAGGTGCCAATATAGTAGCTTTGTCCGCTGTTGGCGTAAATCTACTTATGGCGCCACGCATAACCAGCTTGTACAGTCAGGGACAGCCGGAACGTCTTCAGAAGCTCTTGAACCTGAGTATTCATGGGGCCTTCGTCGTCGCGTTATTTGTTGCTATCGTATTTTGGTTCGAGGGGCAAACAATCCTGGTAACGATCTTCGGTCAAGGATACCGATCATCGTATCCGATTCTCGCGATTTTGTGTCTTAGCCAGATAGCCAATACGGGCATGGCTTCTGCGGGATTAATACTGAATATGACGGGGCATGAACGTGATGCCTTGCTTATAACGGTTGGCGCTGTCTGTGTTAATATTGCATTAAACGTGATTCTTATTCCCTACTTTTCCGGTATAGGCGCGGCTCTCGCTACAATGATAGCAATGATCTTGTGGAAATCATGCTTGGCATATCGTGCTTGGTGGAAGACGGGGCTTGTATCTGTCGTATTCCTTTCCCTGTTCTCTAGAAGAACAGTCACAACCTGAAATCATGAACGAATCCAACCAGTCCGTGAAGGTGATATTTATCGGAGGATACGGACGTAGCGGCAGCACCTTGCTTGACAGGATCTTGGGACAAATGGACGGCTTCTTTTCCACCGGGGAGTTGCGCCAGATGTGGAATAGGGGGTTCATAGATGACCAACTTTGCGGATGTGGTGTACCATTTTCACGTTGCAGCGTATGGGGCGAAATTCTAGACAAGGCGTTTGGCCATGTCGACTCTAAATTCGTCAATGATGTTATTACTCTGGGGCGCAGCGTAGATAGATTCCGATACATTCCGAGGATGGTTTACTCCAGCTTGCGTACTGAGGGGTATCGCAAGAAGCTTTTAAGGTATGAAGAAATCGTGCTGCGATTATACCGTTCCATCAAAGATGTCTCAAATTGCGACTACGTCGTTGATTCGTCGAAAGACATCTCTCACGGGTTTATGCTATGCACAATACCCGGAATTGATTGTTATGCTATCCATATTGTCCGGGATAGTCGGGCCGTTGCCTATTCATGGCGGCGGAAAAAACGACGAACGGAAATACATTGGAAACA
>CAZKOE010000067.1:0-11983 GCA_964554305.1 uncultured Gammaproteobacteria bacterium | reverse complement strand
TGAGACTGTTCGACTGGCCGAGCGAGACCCCGCCATTCTCCGCGACCCCAACGGCAAAGAGACCGGCAAGCTGGGGGGCGACGGCGCTGGTGCCGTACGCCAGATACCACTGCTGCTGATAAACGATCAGATAACGATGCAGAGGCCCCGCGTTCATTGCGAGGTCCGAGTCCATGCGAAAGCCCGTGTCGGGCACCCCCGGGCCGGTCTGCCAGTCGGGCTGTGCGATGATCGCACTTACCGCGCCGCCGGTGTCCGCCCAGGCGCGCTCGCTGCCGTAGTCGCCCGCCGTGTCGGAGACGGTCAGCTCGGTGCCGTTGGCCGCCGTAATGTAGGCCGACACCGCGGGATAATCCGCGTTGTTGTTTCCGGGAACGCAGCCGCCCGGCGGCGGAGGCGTGGGGCAATCGCTTGCACCCGCGTCACCGGCGGCAGCAAACATCGAAATACCCTGCGCCGCCGCCTCCTCGAAGATGGCGTCGGCGGTGACCGCGATCCCGGCCGATTCCGGTGCCCCCCAACTGGTGGTCATCACCTGCGCGTTGTTGTCGGTCGTGAACTGGTCGTACATGTCCACGAAGCTGGAAAGCCGCCGGTTGGGAACGACATAGACTTCGAGGTCGGCCCCCGGCGCCATCGCACCGCTCCACTCGATATCGAGCAGCGTCTCCCCCATGCCATCGGTCGCGTTCCCATTGCCGTCCACCGGAATGACGTTCACTTGATGGTTTGCCAGCCCGAAGTTGGCCCAGAAGGCCTGGTAATCGTCGCTCGGGATGTTTGCGCTGTCGGCCGTGAGAATGGCGAGGGTAACCCCCGCTCCGTTGCTGGTATTGGTGACGTCGGGCCAATCGTAGGCTTGGGCAATCTGGTGAGGGTTGAAGTAGCTGGTGCTCGCCGGCGGCGCGGCGTTGGCAATGGCCCGGTGGGGTTCTGGGTTGGCAACACTCCTTCCACTGCCGCCCCAGCGGCCGCTGGTTGGCAAGGGTTCGAAGTGACTCATCGGCTGCATCAGCACGCCGTGGTTGAGCCCCATCACGTTCGCCACGATGCCCGCCAGTGCCCTGGGCAGGCGCGGGCGATCCTCCGTGCTGTAGAAACTGCGCCCGTTCAATTGATAGTCGTTGATTCGAACCTCAAGCGCATGCTCGTAGGCGTCGGTGCTCCCGCGAGTGTGTACCAGCAACCGATCGGCACTCACGCCGGTAACCTCGATGCCCCAGCGCTTGAGAAAGACCTTCACCGCCTGAACGTCGCTCTCGCGTGGCCCATACTCGGCAGTGAACTCCGCCGGGGTGAGAAAGTGGCGATAAAGCGGGCTTGTCGGATTTTGCACCGCCTGCAGAAAGGTCTTGAGTTGCGCCTCGTGACGCAGCTTCAAACCCAGCGTGAGCTCAATGGTGGAACCGGTGGCGTGCGGGCCGATCCGCTCCGCCTGCTTGAGCAGCGCAAGACTGCTCTGCGGTGCCAGCGCCACCCGCGGGCCTGCGTTTCCCGGCTCATGCGCAAGCGCGATTCCACTCGCGGTAAGCCCCGCGTGCCGGCCGGAGTTTTGTGCGAACGCCGCGATCGGAGTCAGTCCAACGCCTGTCAATACTACCAAGGCCGAGACCACGGCAAACATGAGTCGTGCCTTGCGGACTCTCACTATCGCTCCTCCAGATTTATCGGACAACAAAATGAGTTTGCGCAAGCCTGCGGTGCGACGCCTCGCGATCATCCCCCCCGCTGCCATGGCGAAAAGGATGACAAGCGCGAACCAGCCGAAACCACCTCCGCCGCTGTTGCCTCCACCACCATTGCTTTCGTTTGCCTTGACGGTCACCGTCGCCGTCGCCACGTCGTTGGCCTGGTCGTTGTCCGTGGCAGTGGTCGTCGCCTGGGCGGTTACCGTTGCCGTTCCGGCGTTGATGCCGAAGACGCTGATTTTCACGCCGACGCTGCCGCCGGAAGCAATTTCGCCGAGATCGCACATAAAGGCATTGTCACCCGAAACAGGCGCACAACTACCCTGCGCACTGGTCGCGCTCTGAAGCTTGACACTTGCTCCCGCCGCAACCTTGAGCGCCACGTCGGTCGCCTCATCCGGTCCCGCGTTGGCAACGGCAAGATCAAGCGTGCCCGAACCGCCCACGGGAAGGCTCGTACCCGCGGCACTCGCACTCAGGTCGGCATCGCCGATCACGGTGGCCGTAATGGCAAGAACATTTTTGTCGGAATCATTGGGCTCGCGGGCAAAAACGTTGAAAGCACTCTTGACCTGGCCCGCCGCATTCGCCTGCACGGCAATCGTCAGCGTCTTCGCAGCGCCCTGGGCAAGGGTTCCGAGGTCGCAGGTCACGGTTCCAGCCGTGCCTGCCGCCGCAGGCGCCGGCGATGAACCACCGGACGGCGTCGCGCAGGCAACATCGTCACCGTTGCCGCTTACATAGCTCACGCCATTGGGCAACTGATAGGTAAGCGTGGTACCCGTCGCCGTGCCGTGATCGCTCTGCCGTGCATTTTTGACCGTGAGGGTATAGACGAGATTCCCCCCTTTATGTACCGTCTCCGGACTTGCATTGCCCGTGAGCACCAGATGCACCGGCTGCGCTTCCCAGTGCACGGTCACCGGGATGACTTGTACACCATAGGGCGTATTCCCGGAAAGCTTCAGTTGCGCCTGCGAGGTGGTGAAGGCTTTCTGCCCGGTTCCGTCGAAGTCGAGCGTTACCGCGGTCGAGGCGCCTTCGCCGACTGTGCTCGCCGCCGGCGTCACGCTCAACCACGGAATATGTTTGATGGCACACCAGCCCGTCTCACCCGAAGCGACTTCGAAAACCGTCTGATCACCGGCACTGCTGATCCACAGATGACCATCGCAGTCGTAACCCAAACCCGCGCCGGAATTGGCCGGATTATAGCCTTCGATATCGAATGAACTCACCGGCGCATAGCCGTGTTTCGCATCGAGCACGTAGACGGCGTGATCGCCGTCGCTGGTCAGAACAAACAAATGTCCGCTCGAGGGGTTATAGGCCAGGCCCTGAATGGGCAATCCGACATAGGTAGAATCGAGAAGCTTGCCTGAAGCATTGAAACGGTAAATGGCGTCACTGTTGAAATCTCCCGCAAACCAGGTACCACTTGCCGGATCGTAGGCGAGTCCTCTCTCCGATTGTGCGCTCGGCACCGGGATGCTTCGCCCCGTCGGCATCATGGTCTTCGGGTCAAACTCGTAAATGTGTGAGTAGTCGAGAAGGGGGTTCGTAATTGAAGGTACGTCCAGGGACAACTGCCAGAACATGCCCGTGACGTCGTCATAGGCCATGTCGGCCATATAGAGAATGTCGGGGTTCAGAATGCGAAAGGCATCCCCCGTGTCTGTGCCATCGAAAAGGAAACGATGGTTCTTGCCATCGCCCCCCATCTCGAAACTGGGACTGCCCAACCACAAGTCGTCTGCGGTGCGGTCCACGCCTAATCCGTAAATCACCATGCCCGCCGGGAAGCTTGCAATCACGTCGCCCGCGGCGTGCGGACCCGCCGCGTGGACGCGCGGCAGCGGCTCACTGCGAGGCCGGCTGCTCAAGGGAACCGCCGCCGGCGCGGTCAGATCCTTCTTCTTGTTCTTGTAGTTCGCAGCCGTTGCGATCGGACCCCGCGATTGCGATGTGCTGGATGCCACGGGCGCGTTGATCGTGACGAGCTTGAACCGCGCCGGTGCCGTTCCCGTATTATCTATCGTCAAACGTTGTGTCTTGTGAGTGTTGACCGCCATGCGCAAGGTGACAGCCGCCGGAGCCGGTGAAAATTGCCCGGCACCCAGCGTAAACTCGTGCTGGACGACGGCATTGTCGGCGACATTGACGGTGCCTGCCGCAGGCGTGTATTGTGCCGCCGAAACGCTCAGCGAACGTTTGCCGGTCGGCGCATAGAACAGGTAGGAGCCGGCCGGAAGATTCGGATCCGCGGCATTCGCCATGGTGGCGGCCTGATCGCCCGCGTCATCGCTCACGATGGCGCCCACAACCCCGCCGCCGGTATTGGCATCTACCACCTGGCCGTAGATCACCCCGCCCGAGGTCGGCTGGCAGGAGCCGATGACCACGTCGTCAATCTCGGCGTACATATCGTCTCCCCGGAACGTGTCGTAATAGTGCCAGCGCAGTTGGATATGGGTAGCGCCGGGCGTTATGTACGGGCCGAGATCAACGCGCACGTTCTGGCCGGGCAAACTGTGACGCCCGCCGTAATTTTGCCTCCAATTCAACACGGTGTGCCACGCACCGCCATCCACGCGAACATCAAAATCAAGCGCATTTTGGTAACCGTAGCGCCTGAAGTTGGCCTTGTACTTCAGCACCGGATCGGCGGGCAGACGGGTAACTGCAAGCGGCGGAGACACAATTGAAGTGCCGTAGGCGTCCTCATAACCGTAGCGGCTCGCCGCAACGTTGGAATCCACGGTTGCCGCGGCTCCCGTGCCGCCGGTCCAGTTATCGTCGTCCCAGAAACCGTTGGTGTTCCACAGAACGGGCGAACCGGAAACGTCGTTGGTAACCGTCCATCCCGCGGGCGGGAAACGGCCGTTGAAGTCCTCGCCGTATCCGGCCGCGAACCTGTAACCGGGAGCCGAGCAGGTCGCGATGACGGTCGGCGCAAAATCCTGTACGGTGTCCTTGCTCAGCGTGATGGTGACCGGAGTCGGCGGGTAGTAACCGTCAAAGTACGGCGCCACCGCAAGCGTGTAATCGAAGCCCTTGGGCAGCGTAACGCTGTAGGCGCCGGTTGCCGGATCGGTCCAGACCTCGGCGATTTGTCCCAGTTCCTGAGTGCTGATTCTGATCGCGGCATAAAGCCCGTAGCCATGGCCGGAACCATCAGTCACATGTCCCGACAAGGTGGCGGAAGGCGCGGGCTGCAGTGCGAAATCCTGCGTGATTGTATTTCCATCGGTGACGTTAACCGACACCGTTTGGGGTGCGTAACCGAAATCGCTTACCGTCGCCGTGTAATGGCCGACGGGTAATCTGAAGGTGTAATTGCCGTCGTTATCGGAGTCCGTCACGATATCGTCGGGAGACAGCGCTAGCCTGGCGCCGGTAACCGGCTGACCACTGGCGGCATCCGTCACCGCGCCTTGAAGGAGGCCTTCCGGGGCGGGATCACAGCTCTTGAACTTGAACGCGCCGATGTGGGTGGACCAATATCTGGCCATCGCGGTGGCCGTGAAATACTCGTTCGTATACCAGAACGTACAGCCGTCGGCGGGATCAATTATCATCGAAGAGTAGCTGCCCCAGTTATCTCCGCCGCCGGTCTGCTCCGCTCCGCCGCCGTCAACCAGAGTTGTCTCGGGCTGAGTCATCTTTCCCGCCGGGTCGCCCGACAACCGCCCCGTATAGACGATGGAAGGATATACGCTGTCGCTGGTGAGGCTGTAGCCCAACGCCATGTCGCCGCTTGCATCCATGGCGATCGAGCCCATCCAGCGGCTTGCGCCATCGGCGGGATCGAAGGTGCCGGATTGCGCGAGCGACCAATCACCGGCGCCGGGAGAAGAGGTATCGAGTTCGGCCCAGCGGATGGCCGCCGGCGGAGCCGCGCTCGCAGCGACGGTATGATTGGCCACCAGGGCCTCGTGATCGCCGAAATTGCGATAGGTCAGGCGATACATCAGACGATCGGAGATCGGCTGAAGCAAGCCGCCGGGGAAAGGCTGCGGGATGCAACCGGCTTCCTGGCCCGCGCAAAGCAGATCATTGAAGGGCGGCACTCCGATCTCGAAGGGGCCGGTCAGAAGCGAACTCTCCGGGTCATTCCAGTCCACATGCATTTTCCACAACGCCAGTGCGTAGGGCGAGCCCGCTCCGAACAGGTTGGGGCTGACATAGTTGGCGAACAGACCCGGCGCGCCCGCCGGCGGCGGCGTAAATCCATCGAGCGTCGCCGGCAGATCGGCATAGGCGCCGCCCGAGAGGGGCACGTCGAACAACAGCAGACTGGCTTCCTTGCCCTGCAACATGGCGGCGCGATCAAGTGCCCCGAAGGCCACAAAGTCAAACTTCTGCAAATAGGTCAACATGTTGAAGACCGTGTAATAGGCATCCGGCCAGATACCCAGCTTGCCGTAGTCCGCCAACTTGTAGGTGGAAGGGAAATTGTCGAACTCGTAACGGTAATATTCGCCGGTCGGATCGCTGGTTTTCGAGACGGCGATGCAAAAGGCGAAGGGACGATTGGCAACGGCCGAAATGATCCAGCGTTGGGCCAGTTGATCGAATACTACGACGGGGTGTTGCACGAATCTGCCGCAATGGTTGCCGAAGCCCGCCCATAGATCCTGGAGCGGCATTGGCCCCAAAACCCGCGAACCGTCACTCTTGTCATAGACCACGTAGAGCTCGTTGACCGTCTCCACCACGTATTTCATGCCGACCGCGGCAGTGGCATCCGGTGGCCAATAATTCGATGGGAAATATTGCGGTGCGTTGTCTTTATTGGACCAGCCAATCCCGTCGAAGCCAACAATCGGTGTCGTGAAACTCCTCGGTTGCCGCGATTCGAATCCACGCTGAACGACGGGATCGCGAACCGACCTGATCGACGTCAGCGCCGGCGTCTTTTCATGGGTCGGTATGTTTATTGAAGCATCGGGCGGCGGAAGAACACCGGCCACCACCAGCTTGTGGCGGAGAATTTTCAGCCGCTGGCGCGAAGGATGCCGACCCTGGACAATTCTCTGCATGAGCGGCGGCAGATACCAGCGGGTATCGCGCAGCGGCGGCGACTCGTCGTGGCGGCTCGCCTTGATTGCCCTCGTCGCCGAATAGGTATGAGGCACTAGAGCAGCTTGCGGGGCGGCATGGGCGGCGGCGACGCAGATCGCCGGCAGACACACGGCCGCGATGATCATCCAATGCTTACTCGTCATAACAGAAGTCTCCGGTAACCGACCGATGGGTGAGGCAGGCCGATTATTCGGCCTCAGACACTGTAAAATAGCCGAATCCGGCAGGAAAAGCTTGTGATCCGGCTTTTTTTTTCTTGAATTTTCTGTGTCTTTCGTGAGAGCCGATAATGATGGACCCTTCGAATTCTCGTGAAAACAGCCACTTATATAATTTTGGGCCGTATCGGCTTAATGCGAACGAACGGCTCCTGTTGCGTAACGGAACCCCCGTCCCCCTGTCCGGGAAAACCTTCGACCTGCTGCTGATTCTGGTGACCAATGCCGGACATCTGCTAAGCCGCGAGGCGCTGATCGAGGCCCTGTGGCCCACCACCATTGTTGAAGAAAACAGCCTGAGTTGGTACGTGAGTGCGCTCAGGAGGTTTCTCGGCGACGAAGACAAAACGTCGCGCTACATCGAAACGGTGCGCGGGCGGGGCTACTGTTTTATCGCCCCGGTCACGGCCGGAGCGCCCGAAAAGGCCGAAACCGTCGAACCACCAGGCCCGCCCGCCCGCCGCCGGATTTTTCAGGCCGGCATCGGAGCACTCCTTATTGTAATCATCGGCCTGGTGGGGTTCTTCATCTGGCACGGCTTCTTCCGGGGGCCAGGCGACGTCCGCTCGATCGCCGTGCTGCCCTTCGAGAATCTCTCTACCAACCCGGCCAACGCCTACTTCGCCGCCGGCATCCAGGACACCATCCTCACCAAACTTTCCGGCATTGCCAACCTGCACGTCATCTCGCGCACCTCCACCGAACATTATCCCAGCCATCCGCACAACCTGCGCCACATTGCCCATCAGCTCGGCGTCGCCACCGTGCTGGAGGGCAGTGTGCAGAAATCCGGCAACCAGGTGCTGATCAATGTCCAGCTCATAGATGCCACGAACGACAACCACATCTGGGCCCAGGCCTATACCCGCAAACTGGACAACGTCTTCGCCGTCGAGAGCGACGTCGCCGAACAGGTGGCCGCCGCCCTCAAGGCCAAACTTCTGCCCGCGGAGCGCGCTCGCGTCGCCTCATCCCCCACCCATGACCCCCAAGCCTACGACCTCTTTTTGCAGGCCGACTATCTTGCCCGACAAGTCACCGGAAGCTACAGTGCCCACGCTCCCGTCGCCATCACCAACCACGCCATCTCCCTCTATCACGAAGCCATTGCGCGAGATCCCCACTTCGCACTGGCGTACGCCCGGCTCTCCTATCTCGAGAGTCGAGTCTACCTGCGCACCACGGATCACAGGTCGCAACGCATTGCGGCGGCGCGGGCGGACGCGCGCAAGGCACTGGAGTTGGCGCCCAACCTCGGCGAAGCGCATCTTGCAGCGGGTTACGCGGCGTACTATGGCAAACGCGACTACGCAACCGCGCTGAAACAATTCAAGCTCGCGGCGCAATCCATGCCGAACAGCGCGGAAGTGCTGGGCGCAATATCTCTCACCCAATTGAGTCGGGGGAATTGGCGCCAAGCACTTGCCAATCAACGCAAGGCGGCCAGGCTGGATCCCCGCAACCCGCTCTGGGTCTTTGAAATCGGCTACAGCCTGGCTCTCGCACGGCGCTATCCCCAGGCCTTGCAGCAGTTCGATCGCGCGCTCGCCATCGAGCCCTACAATTTTCTCGCCTTGACCTACAAAGTCTGGGTCGAGTTGCTGGCGGGAGAAACCGGAATGGCCGCACACACCATTACCGAAATTCCCTCGATCAGCGGGCCATTCGGCCAACTCGATTCGGTGCGATTCATGTCCGCCTCACTGAATCGCCGACCCCAGGCGGCGTTTGCGGCGCTCAACAATGCACCGGCCTGGATGCAAGCGCCCAACTTTGTCGGCCAAATACCCACGGAACTATTACGCGCCCGAGCCTTGCACGCCTCGGGCAAGACTTCCGATGCTCACGAGGCCTATCAAAACTCACGTGACACGTTACGTCATGCGTTGAAAGAACAACCCGGCAATCCCGACCTCCTGAGCGCCCTGGGCCTCGCGGAAATGGGTCTGGGCAAAAAGTCGGAAGCCATCCGTTTTGGCCTTCGCGCCACCGAAATCTCGCCCATTCGCAAGGATGCCATAGCGGGAGCCATGTACATGGCGACGCTCGCGAAGATATACGCTCGTAGCGGCGAAAGCGATCAAGCCGTAAAGCTGCTCGCGAAATTGCTCGCCATGCCCGCCGGATTGACCCTGTCGGTACCTTTGCTGAAGCTCGATCCCGCATGGGATCCGATTCGCCACGACTCCGCCTTTCAGGCGCTGTTGAAACGCTACGCTCCGAAAGCATCCGGCACCGACGCCCAGACTCAAACATTACCGGCGTCCCGCAGCGCTCCCGTATCGCAATCCTCATAAAAGCGAGGGCGGCCGAGCCGCTGGCCACCCCCGCAAGACCGCCTGGAGCGCGGTCTCAACCCGTCCTCATGCGGGACCCGGATCAGACTCGCCGACCGCGACATCTGAGCCTGGCGACCGACAACGCAGAGCCCAGCAGCGTGGCCAGTGCGAACCAACCCAGGGCGCCACCGCCGCCATTGTCGTTGCCACCGCCACTGCTCGGCGTCTTGACCATCACCTGCGCTGTGGCGATGTTGTTGCCGCCGTCGGCATCGTCTGCCGTCGTCGTTGCCTGTACCGTCACCTGCGCCGAACCCGCGCTGCTGCCAAAGACACTCACGTCCACATCCAGCTGCCCGCCGGCGGCAATCTCGCCCAGGTCACATTCGATGCCGCCGCCCGAAACGGTGCAAGTTCCCTGCCCGCTCTTCGCGCTCTGGAGTTTCACGTTCGCTCCCGCGCTCAGCTTGAGCTTCACATCCGTCGCCGGATCAGGCCCGGCATTGGCTACGGCCAGATGCAGCGTACCGGCACTTCCCTGCGTTAACGTCGCATTTTCCGCACTGGCGCCAAGATCGGCCACCCCGATCACCGTCGTGGTCACATCCAGCGTAGTCTTGCCCGAATCGTCCGGTTCACGCGCCGTGACCTCAAAGTGACTGGTGAGGGTACCACCCTCGTTGGCCTGCACCGCAATCGTTACCGCCCTGGAGACTCCCTCGGCCAAGGTGCCGAGATCACAGACTACCGTGTCGGGCGTACCGCCGGTCGCCGCCGCGGGCATGGAGGACGAACCCGCGGATGGTGCGGCGCAGGAGACGCCATCGCCGCCGGCGCTGGCATAACTCACGCCCTCGGGTAACCGATAGGTCAATTCGGTTTGCGTGGCCGCGCCGTGATTGTCCGCCGCCGCATTCTTGACCGTCAAGGTGTAAATCAGACCGCCGCCCTTCTGGACGGCGCCGGCATTCGCCGCCCCCGTCAACGCCAAAGCCACCGGCTGCGGATCCCAGGTCACCGTCAGCGGAATCGTTTGCGGCGCATAGGGCGTATTGCCACCCAGTTTTAGCTGCGCCTTCGAGGTGGTGAATTCCTTTTGGCCCGTGCCGTCGAAAGTCAATTCGACCGCTTGCGGTGCACCGCTGGCGACGGTAGCCGCGGCCGGCGTCAGCGACAACCAGGGAATCCCCTTGAAGGCGCACCAGCCGACTTCCCCGGATTTGACCTCCAGCACTTCCCTCAAGATGTCGCTGCTCACCCAGAGATGCCCGTTGCAGTCGTAGTCGAAGCCGGCACCGGAGTTGAACGAATCGAAACCGTTGATGTCGAAATAACGTAGCTTCTGGTATCCGTTTTTTGCATCGAGCACGTAGATCGCATGGTCGCCGCCCGAATTCAATACGAACAAATGACCCGTGGCGCTGTTGTAGGCAAGACCTATGATTGGCAGACCCACAAATGCCGAGTCGAGCAGCTTGCCAGTCGCATCGAAGTGGTATATGGTTTGACTGTTGAAATCTCCCGCATACCAAGTGTTGCTGAGCGGATTGTAGGCGAGACCTCGCTCCGATTGCGGACTCGGAACTGCGATGCTTTTACCCGTCGGCTGCATGGTTCCAGGGTCCAGTTCCCAGATATGGGACGAGGAACTCGGACCTCCCCGCGATTCGACGCTCAACTGCCAGAGCATACCGGTCGTGTCGTCAAAGGCTGCATCGGCCATGTAAAGACCCTGAAGGTTCAGGGTATTAATAGTATCGCCGGTGTTCGTGCCGTCGGTGAGGAAACGATGATCCTGATCGTCACCGCCAAGACCACCATAACTCGGGCTGCCGAGCCACAAGTCACCGGTATTGCGATCAAAGCCCAGGCCATACACGGTGATCCCCGTCGAAAACCCACCGACGACGTTGCTATGAGGTCGCAGATTACCGCTCTCGGAATGCCTGCCCCCAGCCCGTCCGCCACCAGGATAATTTGAAAGAGTGGAAAGGTCTTTCTGCGCAGAGTAATGAGGTTTAGGCGCAAATGGCCCCGCTGCACGGGATTCTGTTACCGGCGGCGGCGAATTGATTGCAAAGACTCGGAAACGAGCACTGGCTAAACCCGCGTTGCTGACGGTCAATCGCTTCTTTTCCCGGTTGTTCACCATTACATGAAGCGTGAACCGCTTCGGTTCGCCAGAGAAGATACCTGCATCGAGCACAAAATCGTGCGTCTTGACGGCATCGGCGGACATGGTCAAATCGAAGGCAGTGTCCTGGTAACCCGTGTCGGAAGCAACAAGACTCCGCTTGCCGGACGGTACGAACATCATGTAAGCGGCGGGCGGAAAATCCGGATCCTCCGCATTGGCCACCGAGGCCACCTCGTCACCCTTGTCATCCTTGACAGTGGCGCCGACGATGGCATCGCCGTTGTTGCCGTCGGTCACCTTGCCGAAAACCAAGCCACCCGCGATCGGCAGACACTGGCCGATCAGGACATCGTCAATCTGGCCATAAAAGTTGGCGCCGTAATCGGACAGATCGTAGTTGCGCCAACGCAGCCGGATGTGCTTTGCACCCGACGGGATATAGGGCGTGAGGCTTATGTCCACGTCCTCGCCCGGCAGCCCCTTCAACTGCCCGTGTCCCTTGGCCCAATGGAGAATGTTGGTGAAGGCGCCGCCATCCACGCTGATATCCAGGTCCAGCGAATCGTTGCCCGGAAC
>CAZKOE010000066.1:0-12018 GCA_964554305.1 uncultured Gammaproteobacteria bacterium | reverse complement strand
ACCCCTCACAATGACGGGTTGGTGGGGTTTCCGCGGGGTTAGAGACGTAAAGAATCGCGGCTGAAGCCGCTCCCACATGAAAAACGAGACTATTCGCGGCATCCTGGCTGACGCTGCGGTCGGGCGCTCGCCGTGCGTCACGATACCGTCGAGGGGCGGGCCTGTTAGAGTACTCGGCGTTTTGGTACGAGGAACCCGGAATTGAGCCCGGACGTTGAATTGGATTTTGCCACGCGTTGCATACACGGCGGGCAGGCGCCCGATCCAGCCACGGGCGCCGTCGTGCCGCCCATCTCGCTCGCCTCGACCTATGCGCAGGAAAGCCCGGGCGTGAACAAGGGCTATGCCTACTCGCGCACCGGGAACCCGACCCGCCAAGCCTGGGAGCGCGCCGTGGCTTCGCTCGAAGGCGGCGTGGCGGCCTGGGCGTTTGCCTCCGGTGTCGCGGCGGCTGCGGCGGCGATCGAGCTTATTCCCAGCGGCAGCGAACTGATCGTACAGGACAATCTGTACTGGGGAGTGCTGCGGTTGTTCAAATTGGTGCGCGAGGAGAGCGCCGGCATTCGCTTGACGGCCGTTGATTGCACCTATCCCGATGCGCTGGCCGACGCCATCACAGCCGATACCAAAATGGTGTGGGTGGAAACGCCCTCCAACCCGATGATGAAGCTGGTCGACCTCGAGGCCGTGGCGCGCATCGCCCATTCCGCGGGTGCGCTCGCGGTGGTGGACAGCACCTTTGCCTCACCTTATTGTCAGCGCCCGCTGGAACTCGGTTTCGACATCGTCATGCATTCGGCGACTAAGTACCTCAACGGGCATTCCGACGTGGTCGGCGGCGTGCTGGCGACGCGGCGCGAGGATTTATGCAAACGCTTGAATCTGCTCCAATATGCCGTGGGCGCGGTGGCAAGCCCCTTCGACTCCTATATGGCTTTGCGCGGCCTGAAAACGCTCGCCGTTCGTCTGGAGCGTCAATGCGCCAGCGCACAAACCATCGCCGAATGGTTGGAAAGGCATCCGAAGATTCGCCGCGTTTATTACCCTGGACTTGCGAGTCACCCGCAGCGCGAACTCGCCCGGCGCCAGATGCCAGGCGGTTTTGGCGGCATGTTGAGCATCGAAATTGATACCGATCTCGCCGGTGCCCGCCGTTTCCTGGAAAACCTGACGCTGTTCACGTTGGCCGAAAGCCTCGGCGGCGTCGAAAGCCTGATCGAACACCCGGCCCTGATGACCCACGCCGCGCTTCCGGCCGAAGAACGGCTACGCCAAGGCATCGGCGATGGATTGGCACGGCTTTCCGTCGGCATCGAAAACGCCGACGACCTCATCGCCGACCTCGAAGCCGCCCTCGAGCTTGTGTAGCGAAATTTGCTGCGGAGCGCCGCAAGCCATTCAAGGCAAGTTCCACTTCGTTATTACCGCGCAGGCGGGTGCGAGAACGACGATGATTCTGAAATCAAGTAGGTGCAGGCCGGAACAAGCACGGCATTCCCGGCGCCGCGGTCCGGAATCCCTTCCAACTCTCCCTTCGATGCCTCGCATCCAAGGGGGCTTTCTTTTACTGGCTCCCGATCCGCGTTCGCGGGAGAGAGGGCAGAATTTGCAGGAGCGAATTTGCTCGCGATCCAGGGCCGTGTTGGCTTCCTGCGATTGCTTGACGGCGGGAAATGTTTCGGGTATAGTTCGCAACCATGCAGGACATTATCGTGAAGTCGCTCAAGTCGAAGCCCGTGCGCAACCGTGCGGGCTGGAGCTACTGCTGTCTGAATTGATGTCCTGATTTTCCGATAGAGTTGTTTTCAGAAACCCGCAGCGGTGAAGCCGGTGCGGGTTTTTTTGTGCCGACACACCGCTGCCCCGAACGAGGAAGTTCCGCATGGCATCGGAGTGGTTGGTCGTAAAGCTCGGCGGCACGAGCGTCGCGCGCCGGGATTATTGGGAGAATATCGCGGCGCGGATAGAGGAGGCACTAGCCGCTCGGCGCCGCGTTCTCGTGGTTCATTCGGCGCTGGCCGGTACGACGGACAGGCTGGTCGAGTTGATCGCGGCGAGCGACGACGGGCGGCGCCGGATCCTCGACGAGCTGACGAATCGCCACCGTGCACTGGCCCGTGAACTGGGCGTGGTGGAGCACGTAAGGCTTGATGCGCGACTGGCCGAATTGCGGGCGGTGGCAATGGTTTTGCCGGCGCTCTGGGAGATCGAGCCGCCGGAGCGGGCGCGGTTGCTGGCGATGGGCGAATGTCTTCTGACCGCGCTGGCCTTGCCGTTTTTGCGGGATCGAGGGCTGCCGGTTGCCGGAGTGGACGCCCGCGAACTGTTGACGGTTGATACGCGAGCTGGCGCGCACCCTGCCGCGCATTTTCTTGCGGCCACTTGCGAGCCGACTCCCGACCCGGAGTTTCGGCGGCGGTTGTGTTCGTTGTCTTCCGTCATCCTGACGCAGGGCTTTTTCGCCCGCGACGAAGAGGGGCGGACGGTGCTGCTTGGCCGCGGCGGTTCCGATGTTTCGGCGGCCTGTCTCGCCGCGCGGCTGGGTTTGGCGGAACTGGAAATATGGACGGATGTGCCGGGCCTGTTCAGCGCCGACCCGAACCGGCTTGCATCCGCCCGTCTGCTGCGCGAACTGGACTACGATGAAGCCCTCGAGATTGCCGCTAACGGCGGGCGCGTATTGCATCCGCGCTGCATTCCGCCGTTGCGCCGCGCGGCGATTCCCTTGCGCATCCGTTATACGCCGAACCCCGACGTCACGGATACGCGCATCTTTTCTTTCTCTTCCCCTTTGAAGGGAGAGAGTTGGGGTGAGGGTGATCAGCTAGTAGCGCCGCTTCGCGGCGCTACCCCTCATCCCAACCTTCTCCCGCAAGGGGAGAAGGGGCAGGAAAGCGCAATTGACCCGTTAAAGCTCTCGGCCGAAAACGCGGAACGACGCCCGGTCCAACGCGACGGGTTGAAGGCGGTGTGCCTGCGCCGGCATATCGCGATTATTACCGTGGATACGCTCGAGATGTGGCAGCGCGCGGGTTTTCTGGCCGACGTGTTCGCCTGCTTCAAGGCGCGCGATCTGTCGGTGGACATGATTGCCACTTCGGAAACGCGCGTCACCCTGAGTCTCGATCAGGCGGTCAATCCCGATATCGAACGGCGGCTTCGCGCGCTTCGCGAGGATCTGACCGGGATGGCGCGGGTGGAGGTGAAAACCGATTGCGCGGCGGTCAGTCTCGTGGGCCGGCGGCTTCGCGCCAACCTGGAGGAGATCGCTCCCCTGCTGGAAGTCTTCGAAGGGCGGCGCGTGCATTTGATGAGCCAGGCATCGAACGATTTGAATCTGAGCTTCGTGGTGGACGATGGCGATGCTTCGAGTCTGGTCGAGGCCTTGCATGAGGCCTTCCTCGCACGGGCGGTCGAGGGAAATCCTTTCGGGCCGAGCTGGAAGGCGCTGACCGGATCGAAGTCGCCCCGGAGCACGGCGCCTCCGTGGTGGCAAAAGCGCCGCGGAGAGCTTCTCGAACTGGGTCAGGCGCAGTCGCCGCGCTACGTTTACGACGCCGCCACGATCCGTGCCCGGGCGGAGGCGTTGTGCGGAGGGGGAATCGCGGACCGGATCTTTTACGCGGTCAAGGCCAACGATCACCCGGCCGTCTTGCGGGTGCTATACGACTCGGGTCTGGGCTTCGAGTGCGTTTCCCGGGACGAACTCGAGTACTTGTTCCATCTCTTCCCCGAGCTGCCTTGCCGGCGAGTTCTGTTTACGCCCAATTTTGCGCCGCACCCGGAATATTCGGCTGCCGTCGAACGCGGCGTTTATGTGACGCTCGACGGTCTCTATCCGTTGCGGGCCTGGCCGGAACTGTTTGCCGGGCGCGAGGTTTTGTTGCGCGTGGACTTGGGAGATGGGCGCGGCCATCACCGTCATGTTCGCACCGCGGGCCGGGGCAGCAAGTTCGGGATACCGGTTGCGCAACTTGGTGAAGCCCGGGCACTGGCCGACAAAAACGCCATCCGCGTCATCGGACTTCACGCGCACGCGGGCAGTGGAATCATGGATGCGGCGCATTGGGGAAGGCGCGCCCGCCGCCTCGCGCAACTCGCGGACGATTTCCCGGACGTTCGCATCCTGAACCTGGGCGGTGGATTGGGAATTCCGCGAAGCCGGGAAGATTCACCCGTGGACGTGGACGCGTTGGCCGAGTCCGTCGCGCAGGTGCGTGCGACCCGCGCCGGAGTCGAGACCTGGCTCGAGCCTGGCCGCTTCCTGGTGGCCGAGGCCGGGGTGCTGCTGACCCGGGTGACCCAACTCAAGGGCAAGGACGGGATGCGCTATCTCGGGGTTGACACGGGCATGAATTCACTCATTCGCCCGGCGCTTTACGGCGCCTGGCATCCGATCGTCAACCTGAGCCGCCTCGGCGATCCTTCGGGCGAGCGCTACACGGTCGTGGGGCCGCTGTGCGAGAGCGGCGACGTGTTAGGCCGCGACCGGCTGTTGCCGACCACCGAAGAGGGTGACGTGCTGCTCATTGCCAATGCCGGCGCCTATGGCCGGGTGATGAGTTCGCATTACAACCGGCGGGCGCCCGCCGGTGAATTTTTGCTGGGTTGCAGCGCAAGCGATCAGGTCAATCGGTGCGAAGGAGAAATGGCATGCAATTGAAGGGATCCATGGTTGCTCTCGTGACGCCGATGAACGCGGCGGGCGAGTTGGACGAGGCCGCGCTGGAGCGATTGGTCGAGTGGCAGATCGAGGCCGGGACGCAGGGTCTTGTCATTGCCGGCACGACGGGGGAGTCTCCGACCCTGCTGCCGGTCGAGCACGAATGGTTGTTGAAGCGGGTGATTTCGCAGGTGGCAGGGCGGGTGCCGGTCATCGCGGGCACCGGCTCCAATTCCACCGGGCAAACGCTCGACATGTCGCGGCGGGCGGTGGCGGCCGGCGCTGACGCTCTGCTGCTGGTCGCGCCGTACTACAACAAGCCACCGCAGCATGCGCTCGTTGCGCACTACCGAAAAGTTGCCACGGCGGTGCCCTGCCCGATCCTGCTTTATAACGTGCCGTCGCGCACGGCGGTGGATCTCGCGATCGAAACCGTGACCGAGTTGTCGGCGGTTGCAAATATCGTCGGTATCAAGGAGGCCAGCGGCCGCCTGGAGCGGGTGTCGCGGCTTCGTCGCCGTTGCGGTCCGGAGTTCGTTCTGCTTTCGGGCGACGACGCGACGGCGGCGGATTTCATGCTGCTCGGCGGCGACGGGGTGGTCTCGGTCACGGCGAACGTGGTGCCCGAGCGCTTGCGCCGGCTCTGCGACGCGGCACGCACGGGAAACGCCGGCCTTGCCCGTGCGCTCGATACGGAACTCGAAGCGCTCAACCGGAGCCTGTTTCTGGAAACCAATCCCGTTCCGGTCAAATGGGCCCTGCAACGGATGGGGCGCATTGGTCCCGGCATCCGCGGCCCGCTCGCGAGTCTCGGTCCGGTCTGCAGGCCGGCGCTGGAGGAAAGTCTGCGCACGCTGGGCGTGCTTGCCTCGTCGCCTGCCGAGGCACGGCCTCGGCCCTCGTTGGCAGGAGGTTGAGCCGCCGTCCGGCCGCTTGAAGCAAGGCCGTTCCACGATCACTTTTTACTTCGGATGTACGCATGAACAAAAACCAGATTCGCTCCCTCATCGAAACGGCCTTCGAGAACCGTTCCACGATGACGCCCGCAACGGCGGACGATTCGTTGCGCGAGGCCGTCGGCGCGGCAATCGGCCTGCTGGATCGCGGCGAGGCGCGGGTGGCCGAACCGGTCGGCAATGGTTGGGCGGTCAACGAGTGGCTGAAGAAGGCCGTGCTGCTGTATTTCCGGCTGCAACGCAGCCGCCCCGTGTCCTGCGGCATGCTCCGCGGCTACGACAAGGTGCCGCTCAAGTACGGCGATTATGAAGCAGCGGACTTCGCGCGTGACGGCGTGCGGGTCGTGCCGCCGGCAACCGTTCGTCGCGGCGCCTGGATTGGCCGCGATTGCGTGCTCATGCCGAGCTACGTCAACATCGGCGCGTACATCGGCGCGGGAAGCATGGTGGACACCTGGGCCACCGTCGGCTCCTGTGCGCAGATCGGCGAGCGCGTGCATCTGTCGGGCGGTGTTGGAATCGGCGGTGTGCTCGAACCGTTGCAGGCCGTCCCGACCGCGATTGGTAACGACTGTTTTATCGGCGCGCGTTCCGAAATCGTCGAGGGCGTGACGGTCGAAGACGGTTGCGTGATCGGCATGGGTGTTTTCATCGGGCAGTCGACGCGAATTTACAATCGCGCGACGGGAGAGATCGGCTACGGCCGCGTGCCGGCGGGGAGCGTCGTCGTTGCCGGCAGCCTGCCCGCCGCCGACGGTTCGCACGGCCTGTATGCCGCAATTATCGTCAAGCAGGTGGATGCCAAGACCCGCTCCAAGACAAGCCTCAACCAGCTACTTCGCGATGAATACTTCGCAACCGATGATCGGGAGCAAGCCCCCTCCCACGTGGCTTTTGAATGACCTTTCCCTATTCCAGAGGAGTTGAACAATGAACGAGGAACCGATCCGCATCGCGCTTGCGGGCGCCAGCGGGTGCATGGGCGGTGAATTGGTGCGTCTGATTGCCTCGCGGCCGGATCGTTATCGCCTGGTGGCTGCCTGGGTCGGCGCGGAAAGCGCCGCGCTCGGGCGGAACGCCGGTGAACTCGCCGGCGTCGGTTCGACGGGATGTGTTTGTTCGACGGTGAGCACGATTCAAGGCGGCGCCGACGTCGTGATCGACTTCTCCGTCCCGGCCGCGCTCGGCGATGTCGTGGAAGCCGCCGTCGCACTTGAGGCGGCCTGGGTCGGTGGCGTGACGGGACTCGGAGATAATAATGTTGACGCCACGCTCGATCGGGCGGCGCAACGGATTCCGCTGCTGCACGCGGATAATTTCAGCCTCGGCATCGCCGTGCTGGCGGAGCTTGCGGCGATCGCCAAGGAACGCCTCGGGCCGGTCTTCGACATCGAAATCGACGAAATGCATCACCGTGCGAAACGCGATGCACCGTCGGGGACGGCGCGCATGCTGGGCCGCGCGCTGGGAGATCGTGCCAGCCGCATTCGCACGGAGCCGCGAGGAGACGGCGAGATCGGCTATTCCGTGCGTCGCGGCGGTGGCGTCTGCGGCGAGCATACCGTGTACTTCCTGGGCCTGCATGAACGCCTGGAACTTGTTCATCACGCCAACGATCGGGCACTATTCGCCGAAGGCGCGTTAAAGGCAGCGGATTGGTTGATGGGCGAACCTGCCGGCCGCTATACGTTGAGTGACCTCCTGACCCGTCACAGAGCAGAAGGGGATCGCGACTGAAGCCGCTCCAGCCATTAGGTGCGTTTCGTGTAGGAGCGACTTCAGTCGCGATCGAGTTGACCCGCGCCAGATTGCGGTTTGTGTTGCCGATGCGTGAATCTTTCTTTGCGATCAGGCTCGACTGCGATTGAGTTGGTTGTAGATACGGTCGCCGAGGGTGTCAAGATCGTCGGGTCGTTCTGCAGCGATGAAGACGGTATCGTCGCCGGCGATGGAACCCGCCGCGCCGGGGATGTTTTCCGCGTCGAGAAGGACGGCGAGTACCTGCGCGTGGCCGGGCTTCGTTTTGAGGATCACCAGGTTAGGTGGTGCAATGGTCAGGCTGTACTCGGGAACGAGGTCGGCGGACTGCTCGGTCTGGCGATAGGCACCGCGTATTTTTCTTACCCCCAGCCGCTTCAGGTGGCGCGACAGGGTGGGCTGGGTGACGCTGTGTCCCATGCCGCTCAACCGTTCGCGCAGCGTTGATTGATCCCCGATGCTTTCTTCCTGGATGAGTTGCAGGATGGTTTCGTCCACTGTCATGAGAACGTCTCTTCTGAATATGCGCTAATTATGCATCATCATTCATGAAAGATAAACAGGTGGATAGGTTTCAAAAATCCGTGAATTTGATTGCAAATAATAGAATAGTAATGTATAATATGCGGTATAGTTGCTTTTTAATTCCTGTTTATGCGTGCTCAGATCAACGATTCGGCGTACCTGCTGGGCCCGTACGCGTCCTTTCCCTTGACCCTGGTTTCGGGGAAAAAAGATCGGGTATGGGATAGCAAAGGTCGAGCGTATTGGTATTTGTACGGAGCGCATTGCGTGGCGACGACGGGCCATGCGCACCCCGAGGTCGTGGCGGCCGTTCGGCGCCAGGCGGAGGCCCTGCCATTTTATTCCACGGCGGCGAAGGTGCCGGTGCGCGATGCCGCGGCGCGTGCGTTGCTCGATGCCGCACCCGAAGGGGCGAGCGGTGTTTTTTTCTGCAACTCGGGAGCGGAGGCGAACGAGAATGCCCTGAAGACCGCTTGCCGCCTGAGCGGTCGCAGGAAGATCGCGGCCTTCGCGGGCGCCTTTCACGGCCGGACCCTGTTCGCGCTGGCGGCGACGGACAATCCGGCGTTACACGCGCCATTCGAGTCGTTCCTGCCCGACGTGTTGCGCCTGCCGTTCGGGGATCGCCGGGCGCTAGAAGCCGCGGATTTCTCCGACGTGGCCGCGGTGATCGTCGAGCCCGTGCAATCCATGGCAGGCGTGCGCAGCGCTTCACCCGAGTGGTTAGCGGCCCTGACGGACAAGGCGCAGGCCGCCGGCGCATTCACGATTTTCGATGAAGTGCAGACTGGAATGGGACGCCTGGGAGCGATGTTCGCCGCCGGACTTTTCGGCCTCACACCCGATTTCATCACCTGCGCCAAGGGCATGGCTTCGGGCGTGCCCATGGGGGCGATGATCGTTACCGACGACATTGCGTCCCGCATTCCGCCGGGTACGCTCGGGAGCACCTTCGGCGGCTCGCCGCTCGCCTGTGCCGCCCTGCTCGCGACACTGGGCGTGATCGAGCGCGAAGACTTGTGCGCGAACGCGCGCGCGGCCGAAGCCGCCTTGCGTGCCGGACTTGCCGGCAGCGTTGTCGGAGAAGTACGCGGGTGCGGTCTGCTGCTGGGCCTGGACGCAGGAGAGTTTGCCGCGGGTCTGAAGGCAGATCTGTTCCGGCAGGGCATTCTCGTGGGCGGCTCTTCAGAGCCGGCCGTTCTGCGTTTGATGCCGCCGCTCAATCTGAGCGAAGAGGCCATCGCCGCGCTGATAACAGCCGTACATTCCTTCAACGCATGGAGGCAAGCGGGATGACTCGTCCGATTGGTGCGGGCTTGTCCTCATGGACCGGGCCTGCAACCCTGTTTGCTCCGATGAAATCGGGCTCGGCGCCGTTCCTTGTTTATGTCTTTCCGGTGGGAGCGAGTTCGCTCGCGGTTCCTCTGACGCGGAGCTTGATCGCGAGCAAGCTCGCTCTCACGCGGGCTCGCTCCCACGATAATCGCTTGTTTGCGGGAGCGTGGCGTACGCGCGACGGATGGATGGGTTTTGCGCTTGAACGGGTGACGCCATGAAGCATTTCACACATATAGCCGATGTCGGCAGCGATGGAGCGCTTGAGCTTGTCGAGCGCGCTCAGGCTTTCAAGCGGAATGGTTTCGAAACACGCTTTGACGGGCGCCTGCTGGCCATGCTGTTTTTCAATCCGTCATTGCGTACGCGCGCCTCGTTCGAGGCGGCGATGATTCGCGGCGGCGGCAACGCGATGGTGTTCGATGTCGGCAAGGGACTGTGGCCGTTGGAGACCGCCGACGGCGTGACTATGGACGGCGAGCATTCGGAGCACATCCGCGAGGCTGCGCCGGTGCTGGGGCGTTATGCCGATGTGTTGGCGGTGAGGAGCTTTGCGCGGCTGGACGAGCACGACGCCGATCATGCCGACGGCCTGATGCGGGCATTTCGCGACTTGGCCGGCGTGCCGGTCGTGAGCATGGAATCCGCACGCGAGCATCCCTGCCAGGGTCTGGCCGATCTCTTGACGCTGCGCGAAACCTTTGGCGACCTGCGCGGGCTTCCGGTCACGCTCACTTGGGCACCGCATATCAAGCCCTTGCCGCGCGCTGTGCCGAACTCCTTTCTCCTGACGGCCGTGGCGCTGGGTTGCGAGCTGCGGCTGGCTCATCCGCCCGGCTTCGATCTGCACGCCGGAGTACTCGCCGAGGCACGCGAACTTGCGGGTTCGAATGGCGGAAGTTTCTCCGTGACGCATGATCAACAAGCGGCGCTTGATGGCGCCGCCGCGGTCTATGCCAAAAGTTGGGGGCCGATCGGGGGCGGCGACGTCACGGGCTTCCCGGGCTGGATGATTACCCCGCGGCATCTGCGGGCCGCGGGTGACGACGCCTTCTTTATGCACTGCCTGCCGGTGCGGCGCAATCTCGTCGCGGCCGATGCCGTGCTCGACCGCGAGCCGAAGAAATTCCTGGACCAGGCCGAGAACCGCCTGTACGTGCAGGCGGCGGTGCTCGACTGGTTGTGGAACGGGTGAGCGCCATGCACGCTTCGATGTACCGGACGATGCCTGTTGATCTGCGCACGGTGGCGCGTTACGTTCGCCGTTTCCGCGGCCGCACCTTCGTCGTGAAGCTGGGCGGCGAACTGCTGGCCGACGCCGCGGCGCTGCACTCCGTTTGCGAGCAGTTGTCGCTGTTGTGGAGCTTTTCGATTCCGATCGTGCTCGTGCACGGTGCGGGTCCGCAACTCGATGCGCTGTGCGCAAAGTTGGGCGTCGCGGTACGCAAGCGCGATGGGCGGCGCCTGACCGATGCCGCCGTGCTGCGGGCGGCAAAGCAGGCCTTCGGCGCCGCACAGACCGATCTTCTGGCCGCGTTGCGCGCGGTGGGCTTGTCCGCCATGGGCCTCTCCGGCGTGTCGGCCGGTCTGGTGAGAGCGCATGCGCGGCCGGGCAGCGAGGGTACCGATTGGGGATTCGTGGGCGACATAGATGCGATCGATGCCGGGCCGCTTCACGAGTTGCTCGCGCACGGTCGTGTGCCGGTGATCGCGCCGCTCGGCGGCGACGATGCAGGCAGTGTTTTCAATACCAATGCCGACGGTCTGGCGGCGGCCGTCGCCGTCGCGCTGCAGGCGGAAAAGCTGGTGTATCTCATGCGCGCGCCGGGGCTTCTCGCGAATCCCGACGATCCGGCTTCGCTCGTGCCGGCCGCGACGCCCGGCGAGCTGGATGCGATGGCGACCGCGGGTTCATTCCGCGCGGGCATGTATCCCAAGGCCGCGGCGGCGCAGCAGGCGCTCGCGGGCGGCGTGAAAGCGGTGCATCTCGTCGGCGGATTCGCTCCCGATGCCCTGCTGGCGGAGGTATTCACCAACGAGGGCAGTGGCACGATGCTGACTGCCGGAGACGACGGAGAAGCGGTCGCGCTTACCGCAGCGGAGGAAGCGTGAGCGCGTCGGCCGCGCAAGCGGGTCAACTCTGGGCCAAGGGGCTGCCGCTCGACGCCGCCGTGCATCGTTTCACCGTGGGCGACGATCCGCTGACCGATCTCGCGCTCGTGCCTTTCGATGCCCTGGGCAGCGCCGCGCACGTATTGACATTGCTCCATGGCGACTTCCTTGCGCCGGGCGATGCCCGGGCATTGCTGGATGTCCTTCACGCCATTGCCGCCGAGGCGACGGCGGGAAATTTCGTGATCCGCCCGGAACAGGAGGATGGACACACCGCCATCGAGGCCGCGTTGATCGAGGCGACCGGCGAGGCCGGCAAGAAAATTCATCTCGGGCGTTCGCGCAACGACCAGGTGATTCTCGCGACCCGGCTTTACCTGCGCCATCGACTGCTGTCGCTCGGGGAAAGCCTCGTGGCCTGCGTGGAGGGTTTCCTGAACTTTGCGGACGGGCACGGCGAAATTCCGATGCCGGGCTACACGCATCTGCGCCGCGCGATGCCGTCGAGCCTCGGGCAGTGGAGCGATGCCTTAGCGACAGGCTTGCTTGAAGAACTGGAAGCGCTTGAAGCCGTCTATCGGCGACTCGATCGTTCTCCGGCGGGGGCCGCGGCGGGCTTCGGTTCGCCCGTGGCGCTCGATAGCGAATACACCGCGGCGTTGCTCGGCT
>CAZKOE010000065.1:0-12125 GCA_964554305.1 uncultured Gammaproteobacteria bacterium | reverse complement strand
GTATCTCGAACGGCAAGAGCCAGAAACCCGTCACGGCCACCGAGTGCCTGACCGCCGCCGAGCTGCATGACTATTTCAATGGCAAAGGCGACATGACGACCGTCAAATCGTACAAACTCAATGGCAATCATCTTTCCTCCAAGGGGGAAATGATCGTTGCCGGAAAAGTCGTTGCCACGACAGCGGTGGAAATGACCTTTGACGATCCGACTCATATGCACGGCGTTTTGATTTTCAAGGCAAAGGGCAAGCATGCTGCCAACGGGAGCGGAAAGATGAAATTCAAGGCGCATCGCATCGGCAGCGTCGCCGACTGCAAGAAAGCCGGTGATTAAGCATGAAGCCGATAGCAGAAAACCCGGATTCTTGTGGGCCTTGTTTGTGACTCCCGCTCCCTGCGCCCGGGCGACCCTATAGCGGCAAAGTGCGCATCGCGACGTTGTTCAAGGCCGAGGAGACGCCGGTCTTCAATCAGGATCGCTTCGTACCGGTCAGCGCCGACATCAGCTGGCAGTTTGCGCTGGCCCGTTCCACAATTGTGAACACAGGAAGCGGTCACCGAAACCGCAGGAGGCAGATATGAATCGTATTGCCATTGCAACGCTCGTCATCGGTATTGCGGGCCTTGTATTCGCAGCCGTCGCGCCGGCCCGAGCAGCGGGTTCCGCACAGCAGGTGCCTGACGGCACGCTGACCTACAAGGTCGTTCTTACCGGCCACGGCGCTCGAAACAACCTGGCGGGACCGGATGCTTCGATTGCGAAATCCACGCATTCGGTCCACGAGGTGCTCGAGGCGACCATCCGGCTGAAGGGGGCTGTGGATTCGGGCACGGTCAACGCCAAGGGTTTTACCAAAGCGAAGCCTTTGGGTGCGGCCGGAAGCATGGGGTTCGCGCAAAAGATGCAGGCTTGTCACGGCAACCAGGCCTGCATGTTGAAACTCGCCAAGGCTCTGTCCGCCAAAGAGAACGGAGGGGCGATGGCCCGCTTGCATAGTCAGATCGGGGCGTTGCAACTCTGGATACAGCAACCATTGACTACATGTACGGCGAAGGTTGCGATCGCGAACAGGGAAACAATGAGCGGAAAAATCCGGCAAGGCAGAGACGTGACCGGACAGGTCATGGATTCTCCGGTCCCGCCCTCTCGATCCCATTTTACGCAGCGCACGACGACGACGGCGCAACACGGCTTCGGTTGCCAGCTCGATGCGAACAACAAAAACGGCGACGCCGGAAAGCTTGTCTATGGAACGGCGGCGGAAATCATCGCCGACCCGGGCACCGGCTACTACGTCCTTCATTTGCCCGAGTTCACCATCAAGTCAACATGGAAAACCGACAACAATCTGGATGGCGGTGGAGCGGGCACGACGGGTATCACCATACCCAGGCTGGAACTCACCGGGCTCAAGTTACCGGCCGCCGGCAAGCCGTTTCACGGCAAGCGGCATCTGCGGGCAGTCTTCAAGGCACCCGGCGGGGACACGACCATCCGTTATGTCATACCGGACACCAGTGGCTTGCCGTCCGAGGGCGGAGATTTTTCCTATACCTACGCCAACACCGCGTCGCGCCCCGCGGTTCCGCTGGATGCCGTGGTGACCTGGACGTTTACACCAGACAAGCGATAGTGAGACTCGCGCTTACCGGAGGAAATCACGATGCTCAAACTGATTTTGATAATTGTCTTCGCGGCGACACCCCTCGTATCTGCCGCGGCCGCGACGAATTATCACCGTACGCTGCCGGGCGCTACGGTTAACTCCAACGGACAGGCGATGCGCGACGCAAGGAAGGGCGGCGCTAGTCCGCTGTATGCCGTGACGACGCGGGAAGTTCCCGTGAAGATCGGCAACCGGCGGGTGGAAATGGTCGTGCATCAAAGTGACGAAGTGCCGGCGGCGGACGCCCCGGATTGCAATCGGGCTTGCGGAAATAATTGGGAGGAGAAAGCCCGGGGAGAACTTGCGCGGAAGGCGAAAAAGCGCTGCGGCGAGAATTATGCCTGTCTGGTCAACGCGACGCGCGCAGACAACCGCGTCATCTCGACGCTTGCCAATCTCCAAAGCTATGCCGGGGACGGAACAATCTGGGCGGCGATGACACCCTGTACGGTGATGGCAGGCGTGGAAGACGGCGAAACGCTGACGCGCTACGTGTACGCCGATGAAACCGCAAATCCGACGGGCGGAGATACGGGGCTCGTAACCCGCAAGGGTCGTCAGAGCGGCAACATGAAAAGCATGGCCTGCGCTATGGTCCTCGACAACGCCTACACGATCTATCTCACCGCGCCGCGCAAGGCGCACAACTATATCGTTCAGATTCCGCGCGCCATCATTCCGGTCGAAGTCGAATCCGGGGACGGCTCCGAACCCGAAAGCGATCGTATCGCCGGCTTTGACCCGCCGGATGGTCACCTGCGTTTCGGCGATCCCCGGCGCGGGGCGCCGTTGCCGCGGCCCGCGCTTGGGCAGCCCTTTGCGGGCTCGCGTCACATCGAGGCGCTCTACGCACTTGACAGTTCGCCCGTGTTCCATCGCAATCTGCGCATCCCGGTGAGTGCCGGCGTGACCTGGCGTTTCACGCCGGCACCGGATCGGCATCCGCGGTCCGGCAGGTCGGGCCGGTGAGCCGGCGGGAGCGCGGCGTGTCGGCTCGCACATACCGGTCGGGTTCCGTTCCCGCGCCTTTCCGGCGCGGGGGAAAGGCAATCCGCGAGAGCAGGGTTTCATGATGGTCTGGTGGTTTGAGTTCGTTCTGGTGGCGCATCTGATCGGTGTGTTTCTGTTGATTGCCGCGATGGCCTTGCAGGCGACTACCGCGGTGTTGATGCGTCGCGCGGCACGGCCTGAGGATGTGCGGGCAACGCTGGAACTGGCGCGCCGGGTCCCGCGCCTGTTCGGCCCCGCCACCGTCCTTATTCTGGCCAGCGGTATTTACCTTACCGTGGCGCTGGTGCGCGCGCATGCACTGTGGGACTGGGCATTGATTGCCTTCGTGGTCCTGATCGCGCTCGCCGTCTGGGGCAAGGTTGCCGGGCGCCGGCGCAATCGGCGCATTGCGGGGTTGCTCTCTGAAAGTGGCGAGGACATCTCGCCCGCCTTGCGCAAGGCGCTCGATAGCCCCGAGCCCTTTGCCCCTGCGGCCCTGGGTGCCTGGGTGGTCGTAGGGATACTTGTTCTGATGGTTTATCAGCCGAGGTCGTGGTTCGCCATCGCCGTCCTGGCAGTGGCACTGCTTGCCGCGCTCGTAACGCGGGAATGGATGCGCCGGCGGGTACGGAAGGGTGTCATTCGCGAATCGGCCGTCGGGTAGCACTCGGTACGCCATCGGTGCCGGGCGCGAAATTCAGGCACATAATTCAGGCACATTGTTACAGGTCACCATCCGATACGACGGTGCCAGGTTCTTGCGGCCCGAAATGCGGAGCAGAAAATCCAGAAACGCGGTATGCCTCATTTCATGACGATTTGAAAGGGATAAAATCCCGAGCCGGTCCGTTTCTCCGCCAACCCGGAGGACCTCGGAGGAGAAGGTCATGAGAGCAATTCGGTTTTCGGTGCTGTTTCTTGGTTGTGCGTTGTTGTGTCCGCTGATGGCGCAGGCCGCGGCGCAGTCGTCTTTTCAGTTGAAGGACCTGCGCGAAATCGTGCGCTTCGGTGGCCCGCAGATTTCGCCCGATGGCAAGGAAATAGCCGTCGTCGTCGCGACGCCGGACTGGAAGACGGACAAGCCGGAGCGGGTACTCGATCTGGTCAATGTCGCGACCGGCAAGATGCGGCCCCTCACCCGCCATCGCAAGGGCCTCGGCATGCCGCGCTGGTCGCCGGACGGCTCGCGGCTTGCATTCATTGCCCGGGACCCCGAGACGAAAAAACCGCAGGTTTACGTGATGCCGATGAGTGGCGGCGACGCGCAGCGCGTTACCGCGAACAAGCAGGGTGTGGATACGTACTCCTGGAGCCCGGGCGGAAACCGGATTGCCTTCATCGCCCAGGATCCGCCCCTGCACGAAAAGCGCGTCAAGGCACACGACAAGGTATTCCGGGTGACCGACGGCAATTTCCTGTTGACGAAGGACGTTGCCCCGTGGCAGCTCTGGGTGGCGCCGGTGCCGGGTACCGGCGGTCAGGCGCAACGGCTCACGCAGGGCAGATTCAGTCTCGACACGGTGCAGGGCGGGGCGTCGGCGCCGGCCTGGAGTCCGGACGGCAGGAAAATCGCATTCACTGAATATCCGGGTCCGTACTGGGGGCCGTCGTTTCATTCCGTAATCGCCGAAGTCGGTGTGAACGGCGGCAAGGTGCATACGCTGGTTCATGCCGAAACTTCGGCGGACTTTCGTTTCGCGCCGCAGGGCGACACCTACGCTTTCCTGCGTCCGCGCGGTGGCGACCAGAACAACGGCAATGCCGTTTACGTTGGCAGCGGCGGAAACATTCACGATCCGGCGGCTCCGCTCGCTCGCAACTTCAACAATTACAAATGGATGCCCGATGGCAAGGCGTTGTTGCTGGCGGGCCAATACGGCACGGCTTCGACCTTGTGGTTGCAGCCGCTGCACGGCGCGGCGAAGCGGCTCGATTTCGGCCAGCTTCAGGTTCTCGGCGGCATCAGCGTGGCGAAGACGGGCACCATCGTCTTTATCGGCAGCACGGCGGCGCACCCGGACGAGTTGTATGTGATGAAGAACGTGCACGCCAGGCCGCGGCGGCTGACGAATTTGAACGCCTTCGTGGACCAGCTCGCGCTCGGCCGCTCGGTGCCGATCGCCTGGAAGAACGACGGCTTTGACGAAGATGGCGTGCTCACCTATCCGGTCGGTTACGCGAAAGGCACGAAGTACCCGCTCGTGCTTGTCATTCACGGCGGGCCGGAAGGCGCCTCCACCCTGCGTTTCGATCCCCTGGTGCAACTGCTTTCCGCGGCGGGGTTCCTGGTGTTTCAGCCGAACTATCGCGGCAGCATCAATCTCGGCGACAAGTACCAGCACGCGATTTATCGGGACACCGGCGAGGGCCCCGGCAAGGATGTGATGGCGGGGCTTGCCGCCGTCGAGAAACTCGGCATCGTGAACGAGGACAAGATCGGCGTCACCGGTTGGAGCTACGGCGGCTATATGACGACCTGGCTCACCGGCCACTACGACGTGTGGAAGGCGGCCGTTGCGGGTGCGCCGCTCACCGACTGGGTGGCGGATTACACACTTGCCTACTACCAGAAGGGCGACACCTACTTCTTCGGCTCCTCGCCGTGGACGGACGCGGGCTGGAAGATGTGGCGCGAACAGTCACCGATCACGTACGTACGCAACGTCAAGGCGCCGACGCTTTTGATGGGCGATGTGAACGATGCCAACGTGCCGCTCATCAATGCCGAGGAGTGGTACCACGGCCTGCGCGACAACGGTGTCACCGTCGAGTTCTACGCCTATCCCGAGAGCACGCACTTTCCCGGCGACATCGTGCAGACCACCGACGTCTATCGCCGCTGGGTCGGCTGGGTGAAGAAATATCTGCATTGATGCCCGGAGTGCCTGCTACCGGCGCCGGCATTCTTGCCGGGCTTGAGACCCTGGGCATTGCGCCGGCGGCGGCGCAGACGCGGGTGCTGGCACGATACCTGGAGTTGGTCGGGGAGTGGAACCGGGCGTACAACCTGACGGCCGTGCGCGATCCGGCGGAGATGGTCGCACGCCACGTGCTCGACTCGGCCGCAGCCTTGCCGTTTCTGCGCGGGCGGCGGATGCTCGATGCCGGGAGCGGCGCGGGTTTCCCCGGGATCGTGCTTGCGGTGCTTGCGCCGGAAACCGACTGGATCCTCGTCGAGTCGAATGGCAAGAAGGCACGCTTTCTGCACCATGCTGTTCGCCGCTTGGGCCTGTCGGAGCGGGTTGCGGTGGTTCGGGAGAGGTTGGAAAATTACCGACCCAAGGCGGTTTTCGATACGATCGCGGCGCGGGCATTGGCCGATCTGGCTACACTGGCCCACTGGACACGGCCGCTTCTGGCGCCCCGGGGACGGCTTGTGGCGCTCAAGGGGCGGCGCGAGCAAATCGAGGCCGAGCGCGCGGCTCTGACCGCGGGTTGGCGCATCGAGGTCGCAGCGGTTAAAGTGCCCGATTTGGCGGCCGAGCGGCATATCGTGGTGTTGGAGCGGAAGGCGGAAACATGACACGGGTCATTGCGGTGACGAATCAGAAGGGTGGGGTGGGCAAGACCACCACGGCCGTCAATCTCGCCGCCTCGCTTGCCGCAACACGCCGTCGGGTGCTCCTCGTCGACCTCGATCCGCAGGCGAACGCGACTACCGGTTGCGGCCTGGATCGCCGCGGCCTCGAGGCGACGATGGCCAACGTGCTGCTCGGGGAAGCCGCACTCGGGGGCGTCTTGCACACCCTCGCCTTCGAGAAGATTCGCTTTGATCTCGCGCCGGCGAGCGCGGACCTCACCACCGCGGAGGTGCGGCTGGTCTCCGAGTTCGGTCGTGAGCATCGCCTGCAGAAGGCACTCGCAAGCGTTGCCGGGAAATACGATTTCGTGTTCGTGGATTGCCCGCCGGCGCTGAATCTCCTGACCGTGAATGCGTTGGCCGCGGCCGGCGGTGTGCTGATTCCGATGCAATGCGAGTACTACGCGCTGGAGGGCATTTCAGCGCTCGCCGACACCGTGCGCCGAATCCGCGAAACGGTGAATCCCCGCCTCGAGATTGAAGGTATCCTGCGCACGCTCTACGACCCGCGGAGCAACCTCACCGGCGACGTGTCCGCGCAGTTGATGCAGCACTTCGAGGGCCAAGTGTATCGTACCGTCATCCCGCGCAACGTCCGCCTCGCCGAGGCGCCGAGCCACGGCGCGCCGGCGCTCGTCTACGATCGTACCTCGCGCGGTGCGCTGGCCTACCTTGCGCTCGCCGCCGAGATTCTGCGCCGGGACAAAGCGACGGATGCGGTGGTCGGTCGCGATCCGCCTGCTTCACTGCCGCAGCAAGCGGCGGATGGAAAGCCGGACGCGGGGTCTTCGGCGCCTGTGGCGGAATGAAGCCCCGTGCAGTATTCGTGAAGCCGATGCGCAGGCGAGCGGAGTCGGGCGCGCGGGTTACAATCGCGGGCATTCTTGCGGGCGGCGGGAGCCGATGACAACCAAACGGCGCGGGCTCGGGCGCGGGCTCGATGCACTGCTGAGCGAAGCCGAGGAGGCAGTCGAAACGCCGCGCACGGGCGAGCGGTTGCTGCGCCTGCCGGTCGAACAGTTGACGCGCGGGCGCTTCCAGCCGCGCAAGGACATGGCGGCCGAGGCACTTGCGACGCTCGCCGATTCGATCCGCGCGCAGGGCGTCGTCCAGCCGCTGATCGTGCGCCCACTGGGCTCGAATCGCTACGAGATCGTCGCCGGCGAGCGGCGCTGGCGGGCGGCACAGATGGCGGGGCTGGCCGAGGTGCCTGTGGTCGTGCGCGAAATTCCCGACCAGGCTGCGATTGCCGTCGCACTGATCGAGAACATCCAGCGCGAGAACCTCAACCCGCTCGAAGAGGCTGAATCCCTGCGCCGGCTTACCGAGGAGTTCGAATTGACGCAGGCACAGGCCGCCGAGGCGGTCGGGCGCTCGCGGGTCGCCGTCACCAACCTGTTGCGCCTGCTCGAGCTGGGTCCGGAAGCGAAGCGGTTCCTGCGCGAAGGCCGGCTCGCGATGGGCCAGGCGCGGGCCTTGCTCGCCCTGTCCGGGCGGGCGCAGGCCGAAGCCGCGCGCAGGATCGTCGAACAGCAGCTTTCCACCCGCGCGGCCGAAGCGCTCGTGCGCCGCATGAAGTCCCCCGCGAACCCCGCGGGTGCGAAGCCGCGTGATCCGAACGTGGCCGCGCTCGAACGCGAGCTCACGGAACGCCTCGGCGCCCGGGTCAGCGTTCAAGGTAATGCGCGCGGCCGCGGCAAGCTGATAATCCACTACGGCAGCCTGGATCAATTGGATGGCGTCCTCGAGCATCTGCGATAGCAAAAATTGTGCCGATCGCGATGCTGTTGTGGGAGCGAGCTTGCTCGCGACAGTCGGCATTGAAGATCGCGAGCGAGTTCGCTCCCGCAGTTTGCGCATTGCTTTCTTCGTATCGTTGCGCTAGGTTGTTGCCATGAAACGCGGTTTGTTGCTGCTGCTTTTGATCGGCATCGCGATTCCCGCGATGGCAACGACGGTATACCGCTGGGTGGACAAGGACGGCGTCGTCCACTATTCCGACCAGCCGCATCCGGGGGCCGTCAAGGTGGACCTCGGCGGCTCCCAAGTCGTTCACTTCAAGAAGGCGCCCATGCCGGAGGGGAGACCGCCCTCATCCTCCCGTGAGAATGCTCCGGCGCACCGCGAGTACCGGGTGACGATTCTTGCTCCCGCCGACGGCACCACCCTGCGTCCGGTCAATCATGAAGTCCGCGCGCAGGTGAGCGTTTCGCCGCCGCTCGGTTCGCGCGCCACGCTGCAGTACACGCTCGACGGTGCACCGCTCGGCAAGCCTACGGCGGCGACCCGGGTGCTCATCAAGCAGGTGTACCGCGGCACTCACACCCTGACCGCGACGGTGCTCGCACCCGGCGGTGCGAGTGCGGGCACGGCGTCTTCAACTTTCTATGTTCACCAGCACTCGGCCCTGTTCAATCGCCGCAATCGGCCCGGACCCAAGCCCGGCGGCGGTTGAGGTGTGCATGCCCCGATGCAGGGCATGCTTATTACAGGGCGAGTTTGTCTCCTTCGATTTCGAGACGGCGGCAAAGCCGCGTGAACGCTTGGGCGCGGTGGCTCAGACGATTCTTTTCGGCCGGCTCGAGTTCGGCGGCGGTTTGCCCGAGGTTCGGCAGGTAAAACACCGGGTCGTAGCCGAAGCCTCCGGCACCGTGCGGGGCGGTGGCGATTTCACCTTCCCAAATGCCCTCGGCAATTGCCGGCACGGGATGATCGGCGTCGGCGAGAAAGACCGCGACGCAACGGAAACGCGCGTGGCGCGAGGCATTGGAGTGTTTCGCGAGTTCGGCGAGAAGTCTGGCAATGTTGGCGGCGTTGTCGCCGTGTGTGCCGGCATAACGCGCGGAGTGGACGCCCGGCGCGCCGCCGAGCGCGTCCACTTCGAGGCCCGAATCGTCGGCGATGGCCGGAAGTCCGCTCGCACGGGCGGCGGCGCGGGCCTTTGTGAGCGCGTTTTCGATGAAGGTCGGCGCGTTTTCCGGCGCGGGCGCGATGCCGAGTGTGTCTTGAGCGAGAAGCTCGATATCGAGCGGCGCGAGCAGGCGGCGAATCTCCGCGAGCTTGCCGGCGTTGGAGGAGGCGAGGACGATGCGCCGGCGCGGCATCAGTCGAGGCAGGCGCGCTGGGCAGCCAGGAGTTCGGCGATGCCGCTTCGCGCCAGGCCGAGCATTCCGGCCAACTGCTCGTCGCCGAAGACGTGTCCCTCGGCCGTCGCCTGGATTTCCACGAATTCGCCGCCGGCATTCATGACGATGTTGCAGTCCACGTCGGCATCCCTGTCCTCGGCGTAGGCGAGATCGAGCCGCGCTTCGCCGCCGCAAACGCCCACGGACACCGCGGCGACCTGCCCGGTCACCGGATTGGCGGCGACGCGTTTCCTTTCGGCCAGCCGGCGGCCTGCCTCGACGAGTGCGACCCAGGCGCCGGTGATCGCCGCCGTGCGGGTGCCGCCATCGGCCTGAATGACGTCGCAGTCGAGCGTGATCGTGCGCTCGCCGAGCGCGGCGAGATCCACCGTGGTGCGCAGCGCGCGGCCGATCAGACGCTGGATTTCGAGCGTTCGCCCGCCCTGGCGCCCGCGCACCGCCTCGCGTTCGCTGCGCTCGTGGGTGGCGCGCGGGAGCATGCCGTATTGCGCCGTGACCCAGCCGCGCTTCGAGCCGCGCAAAAAGGGCGGTACCCGGTCTTCCACCGAGGCGGTGCAGAGTACCCGCGTTCCACCGCAGGCGATCATCGCCGAGCCTTCGGCATGGCGGTTGACGCCGCGCGTGAGTTTGAGTGCGCGCAGTTCGTCGCGCTTGCGCCCGTCCGTTCTCATTGGCTTCTCTCCTTGTCATGCACTCGCAGGGCGATGGCCGTCACGTTGTCGCTGTGCGGGCTCGCGGCTCGCGCCGCCTCCGCCGCGAGGGTTTCCAACAGGTCCTGCAGATCGTTGTCCGAATCCAGCGCCGCCAGCAAGGTTTTTTCCTCGATCTGGCTCCACAAGCCGTCGCTGCACAGCAGAACGATGTCGCCGTCGGCGAGCGTCATCGCCTTGCTCAGGCTCGCGGGCGGCGACTCGGCTGCGACGCCGAGGCACAGCTCGACCACGTGGCGTCCGGGATGGGTTTCGGCTTGCCGCGGGGTGATCTCGCCGGCTTCGAGCAGTTCTTCGACCTCGGTATGGTCGCGGGTGCGCGCGAGCAACTTTCCGCCGCGCAGATGGTAGATGCGGCTGTCGCCGACATGGGCCCACCACACGTCGTTGCCCAGGGCGAGCGCGCAGGCAACAGTGGTGCCCGGTTTCACTTCGGGAGGAAAATCCGCTCCGAGAGCGAACACGTCGGCGTGGGCGGCGGCAATGGCTTCGTTCAAGAACTTGTCGGGATCAAGACGCCCCGCGCGCGCAGCGCGGAAGGCCTGCGCCAGCCGGGCGGTCGTGGTCTCGGCCGCCAGTGCGCCTTGGCAGTGGCCACCCATGCCGTCGGCGACAATCGCCAGCGCGCCCTCGTCGCGAATGAGGATTTCGGCGCGATCCTGGTTTTCGGCGCGGTCTCCGATGAGGCTGACCTGAGCGGTCTCGAAGTCCATGCAATATCCGGGCGGCGGGGAAAGTAGGTTAACTTACTCGCGGTTTTTGCGGAGACGGGACCGGCGATGATCCGAAGCATGACGGGCTTTGCCCGCGCCACACGGGCGGGTGAGTGGGGCGAACTCACGCTCGAACTGAGAAGCGTCAATCACCGTTACCTCGATTTGAAGCTCGTATTGCCGGAACCCCTGCGGCCGCTGGAGGAGGGCCTGCGCGCGCGGCTGCGGGCACGGCTCGCGCGCGGGCGGGTGGAGGCCGTGCTGCGCTGGCAACCCCGCGCCGCGGGCGGCTTCAACGTCAACCGTGTACTGGCCCGCGAAGTCGCCGATGCCGCACAGGCGCTGGTCGCCGAGATGGACTTCGAGATAAAGTCGCTCCCCGACGTCCGGACACTCCTCGCCTGGCCGGGAGTGATCGAGGCCGCGAGCCCGCGGATCGATGCGCTCACGCCCGATTTCGAGCGCCTGTGCGACGAGGCAATTGCGGCGCTGATCAGCGCGCGCGAGCGCGAGGGCGCGGCGCTCGCCGAGGCGCTTTCCACGCGCCTGCAGAGCCTGGCTGCGGGGGCCGAGCGCTTGCGCGCCGAGGTCCCGGATCAAGCGGCGGATTTGCGTACGCGCTTCGCGGCCCGTCTCGAGGCGCTCGGCGAGGACGTGGATGCCGTGCGCGTCGCCCAGGAGGTTGCGCTTTTACTGGTTCGCCAGGATGTGAGCGAGGAACTCGACCGCCTGCTTGCCCATGCCGGCGAGGCCGCGAGGCTGCTCGAGAACGGCGGCGCCGCGGGCCGGCGGCTCGACTTTCTTATGCAGGAGCTGGCGCGCGAGGCGAATACCCTGGCTTCGAAAGTGGGAACGCTGACCGAGAGCCGCAAGGCGCTAGATTTCAAGGTGCTCGTGGAGGAGATGCGCGAACAGGTCCAAAATGTCGAGTAAGAGCCCATCGGCGAGCGCGCCTTATTCACGGATAGACTCTCAGGGCGGTTTGTACGTGGTTTCCGCGCCTTCGGGCGCGGGGAAGACCTCGCTGGTACGGGCGCTCGTCGCCCGGCGCGCGAATCTCGTCCTTTCCGTCTCCTGGACCACGCGCGCGCCGCGCCCGGGCGAGCGCGACGGCCACGACTACCGTTTCGTGGACGCCACACGCTTTGCGGCCATGCGCGCGGCGGGTGAATTTCTGGAAAGTGCCACCGTGTTCGGCAACAGCTACGGCACCCACGCCGGCGATGTCGCGCGCGAGCGCGCGGCGGGCCATGATGTAGTACTTGAAATAGACTGGCAGGGCGCGCGGGCGGTGCGCGGCAAGCTGCCCGAAGCCGTT
>CAZKOE010000064.1:0-12130 GCA_964554305.1 uncultured Gammaproteobacteria bacterium | reverse complement strand
GAACCAGCGACCCCTGCCGTGTGAAGGCAGTGCTCTTCCGCTGAGCTAGTCGCCCACTGGATGCTGCATTTTACCAGCTTCGGCTCGATTGTTTGCGCAGCAGAACATAGACGGCCCCGGTGCCGCCGTCCACCGGACGCGCGCTGGTGTAGGCGAGGACTTCCTGGCGACGGGAGAGCCAGCGGGCGACGGCTCGCTTGAGTACTGGCCCGCGTCGCCCCGAACGATAACCCTTGCCGTGCACGATACGCACGCAGGTCAGGTCGCGATCGCGGGCTTCGGCAAGGAAGCAGGCGAATTCCTTGCGCGCGATGGCCAGCGTCATGCCGTGCAGGTCGAGGCTCGCCTCCACGGGAATTCGCCCCCCGCGCAGACGGCGGGTGATGCGCTTCTGCACGCCGGGGGCGACCCAGGCGAGATCGGGTTCGGAGGCATACTCATCGGGGTGCCGCGGGTCGTCGCGTGATTCTTCCAGTGCGCGCCGTTCGTCGGCTTCGCGCTGTGAGGCTCGCGGTTTCGGGCGTGGCCGGCGCGGTGGTGTGGCGCGGCGCGGGAGAGGCTGGACGTTGCGCGTTGCCTC
The DNA here is from genome assembly GCA_964554305.1 of uncultured Gammaproteobacteria bacterium. Lineage (GTDB taxonomy): Bacteria > Pseudomonadota > Gammaproteobacteria > JAKDMP01 > JAKDMP01 > JAKDMP01. Next base: position 11,550 of record CAZKOE010000064.1, on the reverse strand, counting down.
GTGGAACAGCTCGCGATCTTCGTCCTCACTTCTTTCCATCATGCATGCCGTGAACAGGTCTCCGCTATTATTAGCGTAGCGCGGACGGGATCGTTCGTGTCCGTTTTGTCGCCGGGGAGCTCGCTTGCTTTCGATTTTGGTCAGTAATGATGACGGCGTGAATGCGCCCGGCCTCGCGCACCTGGCCGCTTCGCTCGCGCCGTTGGGCGGGGTGACGGTAGTCGCCCCGGATCGCAATCGGAGCGGCGCGAGCAACTCTCTCACCCTGGACACGCCGTTGCGTGTCGTGCGCCTTGCCAACGGCTTTCTGGCCGTGAACGGCACGCCGACCGATTGCGTGCATCTGGCGGTGACGGGGCTGTTGGACAAGGCGCCGGACCTGGTTGTGTCGGGCATCAACAACGGCGCCAACCTGGGCGATGACGTCCTGTATTCCGGCACGGTTGCCGCGGCGATGGAAGGGCGATTCCTGGGTCGGCCTGCCGTCGCGATGTCGCTGGTCGCCGACGATCCCGAACACTACGACACGGCGGCACGCGTGGCGCGCCTGCTGGTGGAGCGGCTGGAGGAGATGGCACTGCCGCGTGAAACCCTGTTGAACGTGAATGTCCCGGATCGCCCCTGGTCGGCGCTCAGGGGGCTGCGTGCGACGCGTCTGGGCACCCGTCATCGCGCCGAGCATACGCTGCGTACGAACGATCCGCGCGGCCGTGCCGTGTACTGGATCGGCCAACCGGGAACCGCCGCGGATGCCGGCGCCGATACCGACTTTGCGGCGATTGCCGAAGGTGCAGTGTCGGTGACGCCGCTCACGGTGGATCTGACGCGCCGCGAGGCCGTGAAGGGGCTTTCCCGTGCGCTCGAGGGACTCACGCCGTGATCGCGCGCGAGGGCATCGGCATGACGTCGATGCGTACGCGGGAACGGTTGATCGAGCGTCTGCGTGCGGAAGGCATCGAAGATCCTCGGGTACTCGATGCGATACGCGCCGTACCGCGGCATCTGTTCGTGGACGAGGCGCTCGCAAGCCGGGCCTACGAGGATACGGCGCTTCCGATCGGCCACGGCCAGACCATCTCCCAACCCTACATCGTCGCGCGGATGACCGAAGCGATGATTGCCGGAACCGTGCCGGAGCGCGTGCTCGAAATCGGTACCGGCAGCGGTTACCAGGCGGCCGTGCTCTCGCGGCTGGTGGTGCAGGTGACGGGCATCGAACGCATACGTCCGCTTTTGGCACGGGCGCGAAAAACCCTGCTCGAGCTCGGCATTCGCAACGTGCAACTGCGCCATGCCGATGGCCGTTACGGCTGGCCGGAGCAGGCGCCGTGGCCGGCGATTCTTCTCGCCGCCGCGCCGGAAGAAGTGCCGGCCGAACTATTCGAACAACTGGGCGAGGGGGGGCGGTTGATTGCACCGGTGGGCCCCCGTGCCGTGCAGCAACTCATGCTGTACCGGCGTACGCGGGAAGGCATCGAGGCCGAGTCGCTCGGTGCGGTGAGCTTCGTGCCGTTCGCGCCGGGCGTTGCGTGACGACGCACAGCAGCGCAGACAGGGGTACAATCGAGGCAACGGCCGCGAACGGATCGAGTTGCAATTTGAATAAAACGCTGTCAGGACCCCGTGGCATTTTCATCCTTTCACTCACGCTCCTGCTTGGCGGTTGTGCCGGTGCACTGAACCTTCCGGTTTCCGCGGGTCACCAGACTTACACGGTGCGGCGCGGCGACACCTTGTATGCGATCGCCTGGCACTACGGGCTCGATTACCGCACGGTTGCACGCTGGAACGGCATTGCCTATCCGTACACCATTCATCCGGGCGAGCGCATTTATCTTTATCCCCACAATGGCGCTTCCCGGCCGAAATCCCGGTCGCCGGGCCGGCAGGCGCCTCCGGTGGCGAAGACGACGCCGTTGAAGCCGCATCAAGGCGGGGCTTCCGGCGCGGCTGAGACACCGCAAACGACGCAAACGGCGAACCCGAACTGGCAATGGCCCGCACAAGGCACGGTACGTGCAACCTTCGGAGAGCAGGGTATCGCCGGGAAGGGCATCGTGATCGAAGGCAGGCTGGGCGAGCCGGTCAGGGCCGCGGCGGACGGCACCGTCGTCTATGCGGGCGACGCGCTGGTCGGTTATGGAAGACTGGTCATCGTGAAGCACAACGACGAGTGGTTGAGCGCCTACGCACACAATCAGCGCCTGCTCGTGCACGAAGGGCAAACGGTCAAGGGCGGCGAGGAGCTTGCGATGATGGGCGTTGCCCCCGATGGCAGGAGCGAACTTTATTTTGAAATTCGCAAGGACGGCAAGCCTGTCAATCCATTGCATTTTCTTTCGCCAAGGCGTTAGTATTGATTGAGCGAATACGCACGAGGCAGGCTTGAAACCCGAGGCCCGGCTGCAATGAGTGAAGTGCCTACAGCAAAACAACGCGGCAACAGGTTGCAGGAAAAAGGTAACGTTCCGCGGGCGGGCGCATGGGCAAAAGAAGGTTGCGGCGACGACGAGTACGTGCAGGTCGAGGAGATCCTCGCGGATGCGTTGGAGATCGAACATGGAGACGGGGAGGGCGCACAGTGGGAAGAGCGCGGTTCGCCCCATGTTCCCGATGCACTGCCGCAGCGTCTGCCCAACAAGGACGATATCAATGTCATCGATCTGTACCTGCGTGACATCGGTTTCCATTCGCTGCTGACCGGCGAAGAAGAGAGGGAATTGGCCCGTCGCCTGAGACGGGGCGATGAGGCGGCGCGGCGGAAAATGATCGAATGCAACCTGCGCCTGGTGGTAAAGATTGCCCGCGCCTACACGGGCCGCGGCGTATTGCTTCTCGACCTGATCGAAGAGGGCAACATCGGGCTGATGCAGGCCGTGGAAAAATTCGATCCGGAACGCGGTTGCCGTTTCTCGACCTACGCGACCTGGTGGATTCGCCAGGCGGTGGAGCGGGCAACGATCAATCAGGGGCGTACGGTGCGCCTGCCGGTCCACGTGGCACGTGAAATCTACGCTTATATCCGTGCCGATCACGCGCTTTGCCAGTCGCTGGGGCGTGCGCCATGCGCGAATGAAATCGCGCGCAAAACCGGGCTTTCCCTCGAGCGTGTCGAATGGCTGCGCAATTATCGCGCCCGCGCGGTCTCGGTGGATGCTCCGCTCGACGAGCAGGTGGGTTTCACCCTGATGGAAAGCCTCGCAGACGACGACGAACCTTCGCATCGCGCCGGCACGCAGCAACTGGCGCAGATGATCAATCTCTGGCTCGCCGATCTGCCGGCGAAGCAGCGCGAGGTGATCGAGCGCCGCTTCGGCTTGAACGGTGTCGAGCGGATGACGCTCGATGATGTGGGCCGGTGCATGCATCTCACCCGCGAGCGGGTCCGCCAGTTGCAGGTCATGGCCATGCGCAGCCTCCGGCGCAAGGTAGTGGAGGCGGGCATCGGCAACGAAGCCCTGGCAGATTGAGGGAAATGAAGGGAGAGAAGTGAGAATTCCGCCAATTCTGCACGAACGGTTTGGATATCCCTGAAATGAGCTTCTGATAAACCCCGAGTTCCGAATGCGGAAGCGAGCTTGCCCGCGATTCTCATCGCGGCGTTCGACAAGACCGAGAAATTTTCGGTCCACCGCCCCGAACCGCCATCTTGTTAGCATATCCGGCAAATTTCGAGCTTTCCGCCATGACCGTCCGTACCCGTTTCGCCCCCAGCCCGACCGGTTATCTCCATATCGGAGGTGCGCGCACGGCGCTTTTTTCCTGGCTGTACGCGCGTCATTGCGGCGGCGAGTTTGTGCTGCGCATCGAGGATACCGATCGCGAACGTTCGACCGAGACGGCCGTCCAGGCCATCCTCGACGGGATGCGCTGGCTCGGGCTCGGCTGGGACGAGGGACCGTACTTTCAAACCCGGCGTTTCGATCGTTACCGCGAGGTGGTTGCGCAACTGCTGGAGGCAGGCCAGGCCTATCACTGCTACTGCACACGCGAGGAGCTTGCGGCCAGACGCGAGGCGCAAATCGCCCGCGGCGAGAAGCCGCGCTACGACGGCCACTGCCGTGAGGGACGCGAGCCGAGCCCGGGCGTTGCGCCGGTGGTGCGTTTCAAGATGCCCCGGGACGGCGAAACGATCGTCCACGATCGGGTTCGCGGGCGGGTGGCCTTCGAAAACGCCCAGCTGGACGACCTGATCATCGCCCGCTCCGACGGTACGCCGACCTACAACCTGACGGTGGTGGTGGACGATCGCGACATGGGAATCACGGACGTGATCCGCGGCGACGATCATCTCAACAACACGCCGAAACAAATCAATTTGTTCAAGGCGCTGAATGCGGAGATTCCTTCGTTTTCCCATATTCCGATGATTCTCGGGCCCGACGGCGCGAAGCTTTCCAAGCGGCATGGGGCGGTGGGCGTCATGCAATATCGCGACGACGGGTATCTGCCCGATGCCCTGGTCAACTATCTCGTGAGGCTTGGCTGGGCGCACGGCGACCAGGAGGTTTTCAGCCGGGAGGAGATGATCGCGTTGTTCGACATTGCCGACGTTAATCACTCCGCCGCCGCCATCAACCTCGGCAAACTCGACTGGCTCAACCAGCACTACATGAAGGCGGAAACGCCGCAGCGGCTTGTCGCGGAGTTCGCCTGGCAGCTCGAGCAGCTCGGTGTCAAGACCAAAGCGGATACCGGATGGCTGGAGGCAATCATCCTGGCGCAGCGCGAACGAGCAAAGACCCTGCGTGAAATGGCCGGGAACAGTCGGTTCTTCTTCGAGGCGCCGGCAGGGTATGAAGCGAAAGCGGCGCGCAAAAACCTGACTCCCGAAGCCGGCCTCGTCCTGGGTGAGTTGCAGTCGGATTTTGGCAAGCTGGAAAACTGGGAGGTTGAGAGCATCCACCAAGTCATTACGGCGTTGGCGGAGCGCAGAGGGCTCAAGTTGGGCAAGGTCGCCCAGCCCGTTCGTGTCGCGGTTTCCGGAGGCGCGGTTTCGCCGCCAATAGATCGGACGCTGGCAATTCTTGGCCGCAAAGAGACGCTCGCGCGCCTCGGCCGCGCACGCCGGTGGATCGCGGAAAATGCACCGGCAGGTTGACACGGGCGGCTGTAACCGAGGAAAATATGCGCCTCACGTGGGGCTATAGCTCAGCTGGGAGAGCGCCTGCATGGCATGCAGGAGGTCGGCGGTTCGATCCCGCCTAGCTCCACCATCTCACTCCATCGTGTCCCCGTCGTCTAGCGGTCCAGGACTCCGCCCTTTCACGGCGGCAACACGGGTTCGAGTCCCGTCGGGGACGCCATAAAATCAATGACTTGCAACATATACTTTCATTATGTCGAGATGAAGCGGTGTGCCTCCGGAGCGCTGTTTCATGGTGCGCCGGGCGTCGAGTCCTCGCGGGCTGCGCGCCGCCCGCGAGGGCGGCCGTGCCTGGCGCCGCGGCCGAGAAACCGGGATTACGCCGGGATGCACATGGCTTACGCAATATTTCCATGTTTGTTATCCTGCGTACAGGGTTTCGGTTTGCCGCAGTAAGTTGAAAGTGGGGAATAATGGAATGCCGAGTTTCATCGCCGAAACTCGATGCGCAAGTTTTCTGGGGCAATGGCTGCCGTCGTCGCACACACGGTCCAATGTGATTCTGCAACATTGCCACTGCACCTCGAGGCGGTGTCCGCCGAGATGGTGTTGAGCGCTTCCATTCAAAATCCGGCGCATCCCGAAGCGGCCGGCGCAGATATCCCTCCCCCGCAAGACAGGCCCTATCCGGGCATGATCACGATCGAAGTCGATGCGAGCGATACCTCGCAGGGCATCTTTTATGTCCGCGAAAGGATTCCGGTGCAGCCGGGACCCCTGACGTTACTGTACCCGAAGTGGATTCCCGGTAACCACAGTCCGACCGGGCCGATAGACAAGCTTGCGGGCCTTCGGGCCACGGCCGGCGGCAGGCCGCTTGCCTGGCGGCGGGACGCCCGCGACGTGTACGCGTTTCACATTGCCGTGCCGGATGGCGTGACGGCCGTCAATCTGGATTATCAGTACCTCTCGGCACGCGGCAAGGGGGAAGGTCCGATCGAGATGACTGCCAGCTTGCTCGATCTGGTGTGGAGCAAGCTGGCGTTGTATCCGGCCGGCCATTATGCGCGTGGCATCGCCTATCGGCCGATCGTCAGGTTGCCGCACGGCTGGCAGCTCGCCACCGCGCTGGAGGCACAGTCGCGAACGGGCGATACGGTGACCTTCGAACCGGTCGATTTCGAGACATTGGTCGATTCACCCGTCTGCGCCGGAATCTATTGCAAACGGGTGGATCTCGCTCCGGGCGCCAGGGTACCGGTGCGCATGAGCATCTTCGCCGACGCACCAACGTATCTCGCGGTTACGGCGGCCCAGTTGAAAAAACTCCGCGCGCTGGTGACGCAGGCATGCCGGCTGTTCGACTCACAGCATTACGATCACTATGATTTTCTGTTTTCGCTTTCCGACCAGTTAAGCGCCAAGGGGTTGGAACATCACCGGTCGAGCGAGGATGGTACCCGAGCCGACTTCTTCACCCACTGGAAAGAGCGTGCGCCGAGCCGCGATCTGCTGGCGCACGAGTTCACGCATTCCTGGAACGGAAAATTTCGCCGTCCGGCGGATCTGTGGACGCCCAACTTCAACGTGCCCATGGGCGACTCGCTGATGTGGGTGTACGAGGGCATGACGCAGTATTGGGGCTTTGTGCTGACCGCGCGCTCCGGCCTGTGGAGCGCGCAGCAGTGCCGCGATGCGCTCGCGCTGGTCGCGGCGACCTACGATCGCAATCGTCCCGGCTTCGACTGGCGCAACGTTCAGGACACCACCAACGACCCGACCATTGCCCGGCGCGCGGCGTTGCCGTACCGCAGTTGGCAGATGAGCGAGGAGTACTACAGCGCCGGGCAGTTGATCTGGCTGGCGGTAGACGCGAACATTCGCAGGCTGACCGGCGATCGCAAGTCGCTCGACGACTTCGCGCGAGCGTTTCTGGGCATGGACGACGGCAGTTTCGCGACCCGTACCTATACCTTCGATGACGTCGTCGCGACCCTGAATGCCGTCGCGGAATACGATTGGACGCATTTCCTGCGCGCGCGGCTGGACGCGCAAACCGCACCGCTCGACGGCATTGCTGCCTCGGGCTGGAAGCTCGTTTACACCGCGAGGGCAAGCGATTATGAGAAACAGCTGGGCGAGGTCACCCGTCGCCCGCAGAACTTCGCCTTCTCGATCGGGCTTGCCCTCAACAAGGACGGGGACGTCTATGACGTGCGCTGGGGCGGTCCGGCCTTCGCGGCCGGCGTCTCGTCGGGCGCCACCCTGGTTGCCGTCAACGGCCGTGCCTACCGGCCGGAGGTACTGGAGGAGGCCATCACGGCGGCCAAGTCCGGCAAGGCACCGATCGCGCTTCTGGTTCGCAATCAGGACAGATACAAAACCATTGGCGTGGACTATCGCGGCGGCTTGCAGTATCCGCATCTGGTGCGCGCGAGGGAAACGCCGAACTATCTCGACCGCATCATCGCCGCGAGGAAATAATGTATTTCGCGGCCGCGCAAAATCCGGAATTCGCCGTTCTACTCGCGACCGAGCCGGCGGTTGGCGGGCAGTGCCGTGTTGATCCGCTTCGGCCTGGGCAGGTCGAGCCCGGCCATGAGAGTGGCGTAATCTGTGGCCGAACGAACCTGCAGGCGCGGATTGTACCGCCGTTCCTCGCCGATGGTGCTCAGGGTCCAGCCCTTGTAGTCGTGGGCGGGATAGACGAACGTGCCGTCGGGTAGTGCGAGCAGTTTTTCCAGGCTTCCCCAGGCGGCACGGGCATCGCCGTTCTGGAAATCGGTGCGTCCGGTACCCCGGATCAGGAGCGTGTCGCCGGTCAGCACCCGATCGGACAGCAGAAAACAACAGGAATCGTCGGTATGTCCGGGGGTCGCCATCACCCGCACCGGAAGCCCCGGCGGGCCGACTTCTTCGCCGTCTTCGAATCCGACGGCGCCCTCGACGCCGCAAACCGCCGGCAGTCGGGGCGCGCATCCCGTGCGGTCGGCGAGGAGGCCGATACCGGTAATGTGATCGGCATGGATGTGCGTGTCGAGCGCGGCGATCAACCGCAGATCGAGTTCGGAGACGGCCCGGAGGTATTCCCTGACGCACTCGCGTACCGGGTCCACGATCAGGCAATCCGCGCCCGCGGAGGCGGCGAGCAGATAGGTATAGGTCGAGGAATCACGGTCGAAAAATTGCCGGAAAAGCATGTCAGTAAAGGCCCTCGCGCAACGGTGACAGTATAATCGCCGCGCGGGCGCGGCGCCTCCGCGTCGCTTCGACCCCCCGCTTTTTCATGCATGCGGGCAGGAGCGAGCCATGCCGAATCGTCACCGGGACGGAGCCTTTACCGCGAAGGGCTGGGTGAGCCGGTGGGATCTCCTGCTCCTGCCGCTCGTGATCGGCGTGTTCTTCGTGCTCGCCTGGGCGGCGAGCCACACGCCGCCCGGAAACTACGCCGGCGCCAACTCCACGCTGTCACTCGATCCCGCGCTGCTCCCGCTCTACGCGGTGAAGACGACGCTGCGCATGGCCTGCGCGCTGGCCGTTTCCTTCGTTTTTACCATCGTTGTCGGTACCTGGGCGGCCAAGAGCCCGCGTGCGGAGAAGGTGTTGATCCCGCTGCTCGACATCGGCCAGTCGGTTCCGATCCTGGGCTTCCTGCCCTTCGCGCTCCTGTGGGTGGCGAAATATCTGCCCGATCCGATGTGGTCGGCGGAAATCGCCGCCGTGTTCGCGATCTTCACCTCGCAGGTCTGGAACATGGCCTTCAGCTATTACCAGTCGGTGAAGTTGCAGCCCAAGGATCTCGGCCAGGCCGCCTCCGTGTTCCAGCTCACGCGCTGGCAGCGCTTCCGCCGGCTGGAGTTTCCGCACGCGCTGCCGCAACTGGTGTGGAACACGATGATGTCGGTCTCGGGCGGCTGGTTTTTCGTCGTCGCCGCCGAGGCCATCACCGTCGCCAATCACCGGGTACTCCTGCCCGGGATCGGCTCCTACATCAGCGTGGCGATCGCCCACCGCGATCTCACGGCCATTGGCTGGGCCATCCTTGCCATGTTCGTCGTCATCATGCTCTACGATCAGTTGGCCTTTCGCCCGCTGGTGGCCTGGGCGGAGAAGTTCAATCCCTGGTCCGCGCGCGGGGAAGCGCCGCGATCCTGGGTGCTCGACTTGTGGCGGCGCAGCGGCCTGGTCGCAAGTCTCGGCCGACTTCTGGAACGCGCGGGTGAGCAATTGCGCAGGCGCCGTGCGCCCCGTACCCGCCCGCCGGCGCGCGAGCGTGCACGGGTCGTCCGGCTGTCGCCGCGACTGGGAGAAACGGGCTGGAGCATCCTTCTGGCCGCCGTGGCGGTTGTCACGGTGGTTTTTCTGGCGCTTTACATACTCTCCGATGTCGGTGTCGGCGAAGTCGGGCACGTGTTTCTGCTCGGCTTCTACACGCTCGCGCGCGTGCTGGTGCTCACGGCGCTTGCGAGTGTGGTGTGGGTGCCCATCGGGATCAAGATCGGTCTGAGCCCGAAATGGTCGCGACGCGTGCAGCCCTTCGTGTTGTTTCTTTCGGCCTTTCCGGCCAATCTGCTGTTCCCGCTGGCCGTCGTTGTGATCTTGAGCTGGAAGCTGAATCTGCAGGTTTTTCTGAGTCCGCTCATGGTGCTGGGCGCGCAGTGGTACATCCTGTTCAATATCATTGCCGGTGCCCAGCAGATTCCCGGCAACCTGCGCGAGGCGGCGGACAACCTCGGCCTGCGCGGCTGGCATCGCTGGCGACGACTGTACCTGCCGGCGGTGCTTCCGGCCTACGTGACCGGGGGAATCACGGCCGCCGGCGCGGCCTGGAACGCGAGCATCGTCGCCGAATTCGTCACTTGGGGCGGACACACACTCGTCGCCAAGGGGCTCGGCTCCTACATCACCATCCAGGCCGCAGCCGGCAATCAGCCACGGCTCGTCCTCGGCATTGCGGTCATGATTATTTATGTACTATTGATGAATCGCCTGATCTGGTCGCGGCTGTACCGGCTCGCGGTCAGGCGATACGCGGAGGTTTGACATGAGCCAGGCCATGATCGAGTTGCGCGGGGTGAGCAAGGAGTTTCGCGGGCCGGAGCGCCAGTCCATCGCGATTCTGGACCGGGTCAATCTGACGTTGCGCGAGGGTGAAATCGTCGCGCTGCTCGGCAAGTCCGGCTCCGGCAAGACGACGATCCTGCGCATGATTGCCGGGCTGATTCCGCCCAGTTCGGGCGAGGTGCTGTATCGCGGGTACGCGGTGCGCGGGAGCGAATCCGGCATCAGCATGGTATTTCAGAATTTCGCGCTGTTCCCATGGCTGGATGTCTTCGAAAACGTGCGCCTGGGACTCGAAGCGCGCGGTCTTGCGGCCGCCGAAATGCGCCGCCGGACGCTCGAAGCAATAGACATGATCGGTCTCGACGGTTTCGAATCGGCCTACCCGAAGGAGCTCTCGGGCGGCATGCGCCAGCGTGTCGGGTTTGCCCGCGCCCTGGTGGCCGAGCCCGACGTGCTCCTGATGGACGAGCCGTTTTCCGCGCTCGACGTGCCGACGGCCGAGACTCTGCGCGACGATTTGCTGCGCCTCTGGCACGAGCAAAAAATCCCGACTCGCGCGATCCTCATGGTGTCGCACGACATCGAGGAGTCGCTTCTGCTCGCCGACCGCCTGCTGATTCTCGACGGCACGCCCGGCTCGATCAAGGACCGGCTTGCCGTACGCCTCGCGCATCCCCGCGATCGCAACGCGCCGGCATTTCGCTCCTTCGTGGATCGGATCTATGTGGCGATCACCACACGGCCGGTCGCGCCCGCGTTCGGGCCGAGCGAGGCGCCGGGACTGGACTACCGTCTGCCGAGCGCAAACGTGCAGCAGATGTTGGGAGTGCTCGATGCGGTGCGTGAAGAATCCGACAACGATCGCCTCGAGTTCGCCGAATTGGCCGAAGAGCTGGAAATGGAACTCGACGAAATCTTTCCCGTGGTCGAGGGGCTGGAATTGCTCGGCTTCGCCAAAGTGGACGCGGGCAGCCTCCACCTGACGGCAACGGGGGCGGCTTTTCTCGCTGCGGATATCCTGAAACGCAAGGTAATCTTCGGGCGCGCGCTGCGCGAGCGCGTGCCCCTGGCGGTTCATATCACCGAGGCCATCGAGGCCGAGGACGATCACCGGGTGGAGGAGGACCGCTTCCTCGCCGAGTTGAACGAATCGCTCACCGAGGAAGAAGCGCAACGGGTGCTGGAAGTCGTCGTGGCCTGGGGACGTTACGCTGAAATCTTCGCCTACGATTACGACACGAGCGAGTTCAGCCTGGAAAATCCGACGGCCGAAGAAAAGCCGGCGTAGGAGCGAGAGCGAGCTTGCTCGCGATTCTTGATGAGGGAACTTCTGGACAATTCAATTCCCGTCATTCCCGCGAAGGCGCACTGCTGTCCGGAACGTTTCATGGGTACGACGG
>CAZKOE010000063.1:0-12312 GCA_964554305.1 uncultured Gammaproteobacteria bacterium | reverse complement strand
GTTCGTACGGCCCTCAAGGCCATATCCTTGGACTCCGTGTCCAAAAGTGCGCTGTTAGGTCCGTCCCATGTAGCGACGCTCGCCAAAATTTACGCACAGATCGGCAAGCCCAAGCAGGCAATCAAACTGTTACGCCAGTTGCTTGCCATGCCGGCTGGACTTTTTATATCGGTACCCCTGCTCGAGCGCGATCCCGTTTGGGATCCGATCCGCAAGGAGCCGGCATTTCAACAACTGATAAGGGAATACGGCCACAAAACCCCAACGCCAACAACAGCGGCGGGAGCGGCTTCAGCCGCATAGAAACGCAGTCAACAGCTCTTGCCCGAGACGAGGGTCTGGACCTGCCGGCCAAAGCCGACAATCGGCTTGGAAACTCCTGAACTTGCCCCCGCGCAGAGCCTGCCCCCGGGCGGGAATGACGAGCGAGTATTCGCCGGTTACCCCGACGTTCGCCGCTTGATACCGTTTGCTGGCCGATTCAATAGCCTTCGCCCGCAAGAGGAGAGAAGGAGCAGGAAGCCGGTGGAAAATCAATCCGGGGAGTCACGCAGGGCCTCGGCGTCGGGGATTTCGATTTCGTTGCCGTGCACGCGGATAAGCCTTTCCTCTTCCAGTTCGCGAAACAGGCGCGAGAGCGTCTCCGGCTGCACGGCGAGCTGGGCGGCGACGAGGTGCTTGCGCGCCGGGAGCGTCACGGTGCCCTCCTCGCCACCCGTACGCCGCAGACGCAAGAGGTAGCGAACGAGGCGGAAGCGCGCGTTCTGGATGGTGAGCGCCTCGATCTCGTCCAAGTGATATTGCGTGCGTCGCACCATCCGGCGGAACAGCGAACGGCAGGCGGCGAACGAGTTTTCGAGTATCCCGAGATAGGTGCCGCGGTCGAACCCCACCACGCGGCTGGCCACGACGGCCTCGGCGTTGACGGGGTAGCGCGGCGTGTCCATGAACAGCACGCCCTCGGCGAAGCTCTGCCGCGGCGAGACGAGGCCCATCACCTTTTGATGGCCGTCGCGCGACAGGCGATAGAGCTTGATCTGGCCGCTCTCCAGCCACCAGAAGCGCTCGGCCGCATCACCCTGGGCGAACAGGCGCTGGCCGGCCACCAGCCGGCGCCGGTGACTGTGTGCCACGACCTCCCGGCGCTGCGCCTCATCGAGCGCGGTAAACAGGGGATGCTGCAGAAAATCGTCCGCCATGCCTCATTGCGCCGTGAATGACCGGTATCTTTATAACATCTTCATCCCCGCGAGTGGCGGCGCGCGCGGAGCGAAGACAATACGGAGTGTACGAGATACAAAGCGGCCACGGCGATGGCGAGCGCGCGGTGCGTTTGGAACAGGCCGCCGAAAGGCAGATGCGCCCCGAGATACAGCGCGGCGGCGAGCAGAGCCCCCAAGACGACGGTGACGGTGGCCACGACCAGAAAAGCCGCCTCGCTCCATGCCTTCGGCCCACCACCGGCGGAAATGAAATCATGCAGGCGATGCCGCCCGGCCCGGGTCGCGACCAGCCACGTCCACTCGGCGATAGTGAGCAGGATCGCGGCCAGGCCACCGACGAGATGGGCCGCCAGCAGCGCCGTATTGAAATGCACCATCATCGCGAAGCCGGTCACGAGCTGTGCCGTGATCGCGGACACGAGCGCGAGCAGTATTGCGACGGAGAAAGCGCCGCGGGCGGGTCTCATCGCGGCCACGCCGGTTGCAGTTTTCATCGGCAAAGTGTAACGTTCCCCGCTCGCAGGCCTCTTGACCTGTCTCAAGGCCGCATTTTTGTTGATCCACGATACTTTTGCGATGCAAGACTTTTCCCGGTCCCCGTCGCCATTGCCGGTGCTCGCACTCGGCTTCCGCCCGTTCTTCCTGCTCGCCGGCATTTTCGCCGTGGTGGCCATCGTGCTCTGGGGTTTCGTGCTTGCCGGCCACGGCCCCGTGCTCGGCCCGCTCTGGCATGGGCACGAGATGCTCTTTGGTTACACCGGCGCCGTAATCGCCGGATTTCTGCTCACGGCGGCGAAAAACTGGACCGGGCGGCCGACGCTGGTCCGCGCGCCGCTCGCGGCAATCGCCCTGGTCTGGGTCGCCGCGCGCATCGCGGTCGCCCTGTCCGCTGCGCCCGACGGGCTCAAGGCCGCGCTGTGCGCCGGGTTTTTCGTCTTTCTCGCCATCGGCATCGGGCGGCCGATCGTCGCCACCGGCAAACGGCGGAACTACGGGATTCTCGTCGTGCTCGGCGTCTTTGCCGCCCTCGAACTGATCTACTGGCTTGCCCCGGCCATGCGCTCGCGCGTGCTCGAAGCAACGCTGCTGTTCATCATGGTGATGGTCGCGATTATCGGCGGGCGGGTGCTGCCCGCCTTCACCCGCAACGCGACCGCGGGCTTGCGAGTGCGCCCCGGCGGCCTGTGGCGGGATCGGGCAGGGTTCGCGACCCTCGCCGCGCTCGGCATCCTCGCCCTGATCCCGGGAACGCCGCGCCTGCTCTTCGCCGCGATTGCCGCGCTCGGCGCGATCGCGCACGGCTTGCGCATGCTCGGTTGGGGCGGGGAGAAAACGCTCGGCCGCCCGATCCTGTCGATACTCCACGGCGCCTACTTCTGCCTGCCGGCCGGGCTCGCACTCCTCGCCGCCCAGGCCTGCGGCGCGGCGATTCCACCCTTCGTGCCGCTGCACGTGCTCGCCGTCGGCGCCCTGGGCCTGATGACGCTCGGGATGATGACGCGGGTCACGCTCGGCCACACCGGCCGGCTGATCGTCGCCAACAAGACGACGACGCTGGCCTACGTTCTTCTGATCGCCGCCGTCGTGGTGCGCGCGGGCGGACCTTTTCTCGGTGCCGGAAGCTGGCAAACCGTCATGCTCGTCGCCGTCGTCCTGTGGTCGCTCGCCTTCCTCCTCTTCCTCGCCGCCTACGCCCCCAAACTTCTCGCCCCGCGCGCCGACGGCAAACCCGGCTGATCACAGCCGGGATCCGCTTCGGGACCCGACAAACCTCCGCAGGCTTGACTTGAGTCATGGCCCCGATTCCAGCCGCGCAACAGAATGGTTCGAAAAGTTTGCACAGGAGACCACGCATCATGCCTTTCCCCGATTTTTTTGACCAGACCCCCATCATCACGATGCACGATGCGCTCGCCGAGCTGCTCGGCGCGGCCGAAGGGGGTTTCATGGAATACCGTTACGCCGACGCGGTTCGCCTCGCGGGTCATTCCTGCCCGACGGTGGCGGCGGCGTTCCTGATGACACGTGCCGCCCTGAAGGCGCTGTATGAGGATGCAATGCCCGAGCGCGGGGAAATCCGGGTTGCTTTCCGCGCGCCCGAAGCGGAAGGCGTTACGGGCGTGATGGCGAACGTGGCCGGCCTGATTACCGGCGCGGCACAGGCAGGCGGTTTCAAGGGCCTGGGCGGGCATTACGTGCGCCGAGGCTTGCTGGAGTTCGGGGCTCCGGTCGAGAGCGAGATTCGCTTCACCCGCACCGACAACGACAAGGCGGTCGGGGTATCCGCTTGCACCGACCGGGTTCCCGCCGACCCGCACACCTTCAAGCTGCTGCGCAACTGCGTGGCCGGCGAGGCGGACGAGGACACGATCGCGGAATTTCGCGGCCTGTGGCAGGATCGGGTGCGCCGCCTGTTGCTGGACTTCGCCGACGATCCCGAGGTGATCTCGGCCGTCTGCGTTTAGGGAGCCTCTGATCCATTGCTTGCGCTCCATGAACCGGGCCGTATTCGTCTCTCCGGCACAGGCCTGCTGCCTGGGGAAATCAGTCTTGTTTTCGGAAACGCTGCAACAGGACCTTTTTTCACCATGAGCCCGCTAATGAAACTCGAATTCGGCTCCGGCGTCGCTCCCGCGAAGGCGGGAGCCCAGTATGGGAACAAATCCCGCTCTGCGAGTGGGATGCATCATGAACTGGATACCCGCCTTCGCGGGTATGACGAGGAAAAGGCGTACTTCCGGACTTTCCCCGGACAGCAGTACGCCTGCGCGGGAACGACGGAGTCGGGGACTTTCCCCGGACAGTAGTGTGCCTTATCGATGCCGCCTGAGTCGGGGGTTTTGTAACGCGTTTGACACACGTCAAGGCCCCGCCGCGCTTCGGCCGATAGAGTGTGCGTATATCGGATGTGGAACACCCGCGCGATGGAATGGGTGCCGGCGGCAAAGGTTGGAGAAATCGCGGACGGCGAGTCCAAACTTGTTGAAGTCAATGGCTCGGATGTCGCCGTTTACAACCTTGGGGGCGAGTACTTCGCCATCGAGGATGTCTGCACCCACGACGGCGGCGAACTTTCCACCGGCTGGGTCGAGGGCGACCGCATCGTCTGCCCGCGCCATTTTGCCGAGTTTTCCATTCGCACCGGCGAGGCGCTCAAGGCTCCGGCCTGGGAAGGCGTCCACAGTTTTCCGGTACGCATTCACGAGGGCGTGATCGAGGTCGGCGACGACCGCGACTGAGCACACGCGAATCTTTATTTTTGCAACAAGGAGACAAACCATGTCCAAGGTCATAGACGTCCGCACCATTCCCCATAGCCTGCGCCACCAAACCATTTTCCAGGCCTGGGAAGGACTGAACGCGGGCGAGAGCTTCCTGCTCGTCGCCGACCACGACCCCGTGCCGCTTCACCGACAGTTCGAAGCCATGCACGACGGCGAATTTTCATGGACCTACGCCAAGCAGGGTCCGGATACCTGGCAGGTTGAAATCGGCCGCCGCGGGACGTAGGATCACGGCCAGGCAGCGCAGCGATTTCCCGGCGCGCAGTGGCCAACAGGTTATGCTGGCCGTTATCGTTTCTGCAATAGTTGACACTCGATCTTATGCCGCCCATGAGCCCTGATCATGCGCACCCGCATCAACCGGACATCACACCCAAACCCGAACACCCGCGCCGGCTTGGCCGTTCGCGCGTGTACACGGCCGAGGACCTGCCGGAGCGTCTGAGCCACTGGCACAGCCCGCGCGTCAACCGCTGGGAACGGTTGTGTGTGACCGCCGGCACACTCACCATCGAACGGCTCGATGCGACCGGCAGCGCAATCGAAAAGCTGCAAGCCGGAGAAGCCCACTGGATTGCGCCCGGCGTGCGCTGGCGCGTCGCAGAAACCGGGCCGGATACGCGTTTCGAGTTCGAAGTCCATGCCGACTCGCTCGGCCAGGCCGATGCGCCCCAACAATTGCGCTCGGAGTTGCTCGACGAGGCCGAGCGGGTTACGGCCGCTGATTCCAATGCCCTGTTCGCCCGTGTGAAAGCCCTCGCTCCCGGAGAAAGGTGTCTGGTCGAAACCCACTGTGAGGCCGACGATTCCATTGCGCAAATCTTCGGCGACGACACTCTCTTCTGGCATCCGCTCGCTGCCCGCTCGCAAGGGATCACGGCACTGGCCGCACGCGCGGAGCATCCGTTCGATCTTGCCGAATATCTCGGGCGCGATCACGCGGTGATCGAAGCGACGCTCGCGGGCACGTTGCGCGGCGACGAGGAATACGGGCGCTGGCTTGCCGCCTCGCTCGCCCGCCATCTCGCGATGGAGGAAGAACTTTTGTTCCCGGCTTACGAGGCGGCCGGTGGGCGCACGGCCTGGGTGCGCGGGCTCAAAAACGAGCACAGGTACCTGCGCCAATATCTCGGCGAACTGCATCAGGCGGACGGGCGACGAAAATTTCTGCGGCTGCTCGACGGACACGACGAAAAGGAAGAGCGCGTCGTTTACCCCGACATCCTCGCGCACCTCGGCGACCGCGCCGAGGAACTGCTCATCCGCATCACAACTTTTCCCGTTCCCCATAAAATGCGATAAGAATCAAGAAACGCCGGCGTTCCTCGCCAAATTGGGAAGTCGGACGGTGCGCTCGTGCGGATGTTCAAACAAAAAGCGCGGGATTCATGGTTTCGAGATAACGCACGTCGAGCGCCGCCAATGCATCGGCGGGTTCGGGCGTATCGAGTTCGAACGCGGCCCATTGCCAAACGCCCGGCCAGAGTTTACCCGCACGCAACAGGTGGGCGACTTCGGCGAAAAGATATTCCGGGGCAAGCCGTTCGGCGATACCGCGGTAGCGCGGGCCCATGTTTTCCAGGGCATAACCGATCGGCCAGCCACCGCGCCGGGCCATGGCGAGCACGCGCGCATCGTAGCTGATGATCGCCGCCCGCCCGCCAAGCGCCCCGATATCGTGCTCCACCGCATCGAGCACGCGTTCCCGGCCGTGGGCGCGCAGGCTTTCCTTCTTGATTTCGACGAACACGTTTACCGCGGCGTTTTTCTGCATCCAGGCGACAAATTCGGCCAGACGCGGAATGTGCGGCGGGTGATTGCCGCCGGTAAGCACCCCCAGATTCTCGAGCGCCTTGAGAGTCGTCCCCGGCACGACGACATCGAGCCCGTGCGTACGGCCAAGCGTCGAATCATGCAGCACCAGCGGCACGCCGTCGCGCGTAAGCTGTACGTCCAGCTCGACGTAATGCACGCCGAGCTTCGTGGCACTCGCAAAGGCGGCGAGCGTGTTTTCGGGATATCGCGCGGCATCGCCGCGATGGGCGACGATGACGGGTTTATGAAAGTTTGCATCGAAAGTCACTTCAGAATCCGCCGCATTCGAGAAGAATTCACTTCCGACTCTCCCTTCCGGCCATTGGGCCGCAGGAGGGAGAAAAGAGACATTTCATTCGTAGCGCAGCGCATCGATCGGATTGAGGTTCGCGGCCTTGGCGGCAGGCAGGATGCCGAAGACGATGCCGGTACCGCCGGCGACGCCGAAGGCGAGTGCAATCGCCCAACCGGGCACGTAGGAAACGGAAAGGCCGGGGATCAGATGCACGGCGAGCATGCCGAACAGCCAGCCGAGGATGATGCCGATGATGCCGCCGAGAAAGGAAAGCACGACCGCCTCAATCAAAAACTGCAGGAGAATGTCGCGGCGGCGCGCGCCGAGCGCCTTGAGGATGCCGATTTCGCGTGTGCGCTCGGTGACCGACACGAGCATGATGTTGGCGATGCCGATGCCCCCGACCAACAGCGATATCGCAACGATGCCACCGAGGATGAGCGTGATCGTGTTCAGGAGCGAGGTGAACTGCTGCGTGAATTCCTTCGCCGTCTGCACCCGGAAATTGCCGGGCGGCTGGCCGTGCAAAATGTGATTGCGCGAAATCACCTGTTTGATGCGCGCAACCGTCGCGTCAATATGGGGGATATCGTTCACCGTGAGCTGAATCATCAGATTGGGCGGATGATCGGTACCGAGAATACTGCGAGCGGTGGCGTAGGGCATGATGACGATATTGTCGAAATCGTTGCCGAGGAGGTTCCCGCGTTTCTTCAACACGCCGACGATACGACACCACGAACCGGCTGCCTTGATGTACTTGCCCAGTGGATCGGCGGGGAGCTTCAGATTCTCGATCACGGTCTGGCCGACGACGCAGACGCGCCGATGTTGCAGATTGTCGGTCGGTACGATGAAGCGGCCGAGCCGCGGAAACGCCTGGCGCGCCTTGGCGTAGCTCGCCGTGGTACCAAGCACTTGGGTGCTTGAACTCATGCCGTGGTAGGACACGCCGCCGCCGAACTGGGCAACGAAGAGGATCGGCGAGATGTTGCTGATTCCGGCAACGTCGTGACGAATGGCGTTGAGGTCGGATTCGGTAATGCGCGCCGTCTGCCCGGATAAATACTGTTGCCTCGTCTGGTGCGGATAAATGATGACGCTCGACGCGCCGAGGCCCTGGAACAGGCCGCCGACGAAGAAACTGAAACCTTGAATGACGGAGACCACGGCAATCACGGCGGCCACGCCGATGATGATGCCGAGCGTCGTCAGCACACTCCGCAGCGCATGGGCGCGGATGGCGGCAAGCGCGGCCGCAAAGCTCTCAAGCAGGGCAAACATTGTCTCGTCCCGTTTTGGCGGTCGGTGCATCACTCTCGATGCGCCCGTCGTGCAGGCGCACGATGCGCCGAGTATGCTCGGCAATGGCGGGCTCGTGGGTAACGATGATGAGCGTGTGGCCGGCGGCGTTCAACTCGTCGAACAGATGCATGATTTCCTCGCTCGAGCGCGAGTCGAGATTCCCGGTCGGTTCGTCGGCGAGAATCAGCGCAGGCTCGCCGACCAGGGCGCGGGCGATCGCAACGCGCTGGCGCTGGCCGCCGGAAAGCTGGTTCGGCCGATGATGCATGCGTTCGGCCAGCCCGACGCTTGCAAGCGCGCGCTCGGCCTGCTTGCGCCGCAGTGCGTGCCGGATACCGCGATAGACGAGCGGCTGCATCACGTTGCGCAACGCGTCCTGGCGCGCGAGCAGATTGAAGCTCTGGAAGATGAAGCCGAGCTCGCGGTTGCGGATGCTCGCTAGCCGGTCGTCTTCGAGCGTTGCGACGTCGGTCCCGTTCAGGCGGTAACGCCCGCCGCTCGGCCGATCGAGGCAGCCGATGATGTTCATCAGCGTTGATTTACCCGAACCCGATGGACCGATGATAGCGAGATATTCGCCCTTCTCCACCTTGAAATCGATGCCGTGAAGCACCCGCATCGAGGTCTCGCCCATGCGGTAGTCCTTGACGATACCGGTGAGTTCGAGGACGGTTTCGGGCGCCAACGGCGTTCAACCCGAGTGGGGAACGGGCGACGGCGCTGCGCCCCGAAGCTCGACGGCCGTTCCGGACTTCAGCCCGTGCAGAACCGCGTAGGGCCCGGTAATCACCTGCTCGCCCTTCTCGAGCCCCGAACTCACGACCTGCCAGAGATCGCTCGAGATGCCGAGTTCGACGGGAACGCGCTTCGCCGTACCGTTCTTGACCACGAATACGTAGGCGCCGTTCGCGCTGAACAGGGACTTCGATTGCCCACCACCGCCGGAAAAAAGAATGGCCCCAACCGGCACGGCAAGCGCGTTTTGCGCGCTGCGCGTGTAGATTTCCGCGCGGCAGGTCATGCCGGGACGTATGTCGAGCTTCGCCGATTGCTTGACGCGAATCTTCACCTGGAAGCCCTGCCCCTGCTGGCCGGGCATGGTGGTCGCCGCCGGCGCGACGAAGTTGACGGTGCCGCTGAGGGTGGTGTTGGGATAGGCCGTCGAGGTGATTTCAGCCTCCTCGCCCTTGGCGATGTGGGCGATGTCGGCCTCGTCGATGTTGACGACGGCAAGAAGGTCTTGCGGATCGCCGATCGTCATCAGCGTCGAGCCGGGAATGTTCGTGGTGCCCGGAATCACCGACTCGCCCACCTTCACGTTGAGCGAGGTCACGATGCCGTCGAGCGGCGAGCGGATCACCGTTTTCGCAAGCTGTTCTTTGGCGAAGTTGAGCTGGGCCTCGGCAAGCGACAGTGACTTTTTCGACGAAGCCACCGCCACCTGGGCAAGGTGGTATTCGTTGGTGAGATTGTCGTAACTGTTCGCATCAATCAGGCCCTTCTTGAAGAGCTTGGTATTGCGCTGCCATTGCTTCTTGAGATTCGCAAGCTTGAGTTGCGCCTCGTTGATCGCGTTCTGCTGCAGGGCGACCTGCGCCTGCTGCTGGGCGACATTCGCCTGGTAGGTTTTCGGATCGATGCGCAGCACCACCTCGCCCTGCTTGACCCGGTCGCCTTCCTGGATGGGAAGCACCACGATCTGGCCGGGCACCTGGGAGCGCAACTCCACGTGATCCTTGTAGGCGAACTGGCCGGAAGCGAGCACGGAACTCTTGATTGTGCGCGGCGCGACCTTTGCGGTCGTGACGGCAACGGCATTGCCGCCATGCCGCGACACGGCGACGATGACGATGATGATGATGACGGCGACGATGGCGCCCGCGATCAACCACTTGCGTTTTTTCATCTGCCCGGCCTAAAGGAAATACTTGATGGCGTAAAAAACGACGAACGGGATCACGGCTATCACGATCGCCTTCGCGGTCGAGTGCCCGCACCAGCGCTTGAGACCGTAGGCGACGAGGCCGATGATCCATAATTCGAGCAGCGAGAACTGGGCCGCGCTGTAGGGGTGGCGATCGGTCGGCTTGAAGTGGAAGATGAGTGCATTCAGGCTCGTCGGGTCCTGCGGCATCCCGCTCGCGTGGCTGGACAGCGCCCAGACGATCATCCCGATGATGATCGCGATCGCGAGCGGCAACCAGGTCCAGGCGGTAAAGGAAAACCACTTGCCGTAACTGCGGTTCGCGGCCGAAAACAGCTTGTCGGCGAGGAACAGATAGAGCGCGAAGATCAGCTCGCCGATGCCAATGAAGATGACGCCGGTCACGATACCGATCATCATGAATCCGCGCCCGTGTTGCGAAATCACCTTCGCCGCCTGCGCCGCGTGTTCGGAATGCGACTGCGCGAGCGCCTGCAGCATCATCGCGTGCACGACCTGGATATTGATGGTGGCCGCAATCCAGATGCCGAGAATCAGTTGCAGCCCGAGCACGATGGCGAAGGGCAGCCACCACTTCCCGGCGTGGTCGTGCGCATAGTCGAGCGCCTGCGCCGGCGCGACGAACAAATTTCCCAACTGCGCGAGTGCGCTTCCCCCAGCGGGCCTCGGAGCGGCTTCGTCAGTAGGTTCAGTCATGAGTCGAGCTTCCTGCGTATTGGTTAAGTATAACACTAATACATCACAGATGTAAAGCCCCCGCGACTGTTTGCGCCGAAACGAACCTTGCCTTAACCGTTTCTCGCTGCGGGAGGGGCCGTCCCGGCCGCGAATCCGGCATCGGGCGGGAGCTGCCGCCCTCACGCCGCTCCCGCATGGCTGACCTTCAGGGCTTGCCGGGCCGTGATCGGCGGTGGAGCAGTGCGCCGGCGACGGTAATAATGATCCATCCGACCTGCATGATCGTTGCCGCGAGGTTGAAGCGCCGGGCCAGCGCAACGAGAATCAGCGCCGAACCCAGGATGTTCAGGCCGAGATAGGCAGAGTCGGTCTCGCGCATGCGCTCGTTCACGAGCAGAAAGTAGGCGGCGAGGATCATCAGCGCCCCCAGCACCCCGAGCGCGGTCTGGATCACGCACGCGGCCTGCGCCGCGGCGGCAGTGAGCGCGCGATCCCGTAGAGGCTGATCGCGAGCCAGGCCGCCTCGATCAGGAGCGCGCCGAGGTTGAAATCGAAAACGAGTGAACAGACGATGCCCGCCGAGCCACAGGCATTGAGCCAGAGAAAGGTTCTCTGCGTACGCCGAAGTTTCCCGGCCATAAGGAGCAGGTAGGCCGTGAGCACAGCCGCGGCGCCCGCGACGCCGGTGGCATCGGGGGCGGTTATGGGGCCGTCTCCTCTGCCGCGCGCACGATTTCCTCGTCTGTTTCACGCAGGATCTGGCCGCGCGACGCGAGCGTACGGACCATCTCGTTGGTTTCGGCCGCAGCCCGGGAGGACTGGCGGCTCAGTATCGCGATAGCGAGTATGACGATACTGAAACCGGCAATGATCCACATGCCGGTGAAAAAGCCATAGGCGCCCTGCCCGCCCATCTTGTTCGTCATCGCGTTCGACGGGCCGAAGTAGCTGATGAGCCACATGCCGAGAAAGTACGGGACAATCCACAGCGCCTGGCGCCAGCCCTCGGGCAGCGGCGAGCGGCGTTTGCCGCGGGCAAACTCGAGGAGTGTCCACAGCACGTACACGACCACGTAAACGGCCACGGCGCTGAGCAGAAAGTCGATGGTGGAATGCCCGGTCCAGTAAATGATCCAGTTGGCAAGAATGAAGGCGATGGTGGAGATAACCCAGGCCCAGCGCAGGCGGTAGGGGCGCTTCTCATCGGGCATCGAGCGGCGCAGCGACAGCAGGAGGACGGGACCGATCGCGTAGGAAAGGACCGTGATCAGCGTGACGGCCGTCACGAGCTTTTGCCACGACGGGAAGGGGAAGAAGAAAATGAGCCCGACGATGTAGGCGATGATGAGGCCGACCCACGGCACGCTCTGGCGATTGAGGCGGGTCACGGTCTTGGGGGCGTTGCCCATTTCTCCTGCCGCCATCGTGATGCGGGGGCTCGCCGTCGCGTAGATAAAGGCCGTGCCCAGCGGCGAGACAAAGGCGTCGATGTAAAGGATAATGCCCCACCAGAACGCACCCACGGCGACGGCGATGGCGGCAAGTGGACTGAACATGTTCGCGAAGTGAATGTTCGCCCAGCCGCCGGCGAGGTCCACGGGCCGCAGGGCAATGGTGAAGGCGAGTTGCACGCCGACGTAAACGAGCGCCCCGATGACGACCGAGCCGACGAGTGCGATCGGCATATAGCGGGCGGGCTTCCGCGTTTCGCCCGCGAGCGCACTGGCTTGCTGGAACCCCAGAAAGCTGAACACGATGCCTGCCCTG
>CAZKOE010000062.1:9586-12372 GCA_964554305.1 uncultured Gammaproteobacteria bacterium | reverse complement strand
GTTTAACGCCCCGAAGCATTAAAATGCACCGTTAGCCACGCATTTTCCGCCGATTTAAAGGACATTCATGAAAGAAACCCGACATTGCCGATTGTTGATCCTCGGCTCCGGTCCTGCCGGTTACACGGCGGCCGTTTACGGCGCGCGCGCCAACCTGAATCCCGTCCTGATCACCGGCATCGCCCAGGGCGGGCAACTGATGACGACGACCGACGTGGACAACTGGCCGGGCGACGTCGAGGGCCTGCAGGGACCGGGACTCATGCAGCGGATGAGCGAACACGCCCAACGCTTCGGCACCGACATCGTGTTCGACCACATCAGCGAGGTCCATCTCGACGAAAAGCCGGTGCGGCTGGTCGGCGACGAGGCCGTTTACACCTGCGACGCCCTGATCGTCGCCACCGGTGCCGATGCCCGTTATCTGGGCCTGCCCTCGGAGGAAGCCTACAAGGGCAAGGGCGTGTCCGCCTGTGCGACCTGCGACGGATTCTTTTTCCGCGACCAGGAAGTAGCGGTCGTCGGCGGCGGGAACACGGCCGCCGAAGAGGCGCTGTACCTTGCCAACATTGCTTCGCGGGTGACCCTGATCCACCGCCGCGATGCACTGCGCGCGGAGAAGATGCTCCAGCAGCGGCTGTTCGAACGCGAAGCCGAGGGCAAAATCCGCATCCTCTGGAACCGTGTGGTCGAGGAGGTGCTCGGCGACGACAACGGCGCAACGGGCGTGCGGCTCGCCAGCACCGTGGACAGCGAAGATGGCCAGGAGATCGAGGCGACCGGTGTTTTCATCGCCATCGGTCACACCCCGAATACGGCGATGTTCGAAGGGCAACTGGACATGCAAAATGGCTACATCGTCGTTGCCGGCGGACGCCACGGCAACGCGACGGCCACCAGCCGCGAGGGCGTATTCGCCGCCGGCGACGTGATGGACCACGTGTACCGCCAGGCCGTGACCTCGGCCGGTACCGGCTGCATGGCCGCACTCGACGCGGAGAAATACCTCGAAGCACGCGGGCTCGGCGGCTAGTCCCGTTTCCGAGAGGAGCGATTGAAGGTTCGCATTCACGACGCAATCAACGCCATACCCGCCGCGGCGTGGAACGGTTTGGCGGGCACCTCCATTCCCTTTCTGCGCCACGAATACTTCGCCGCCCTCGAGGCGAGCGGATCGCTCGGCCCGGCAAGCGGCTGGACCCCGTGTTACCTGACGCTGGAAAATGGCGGCAAGCTCCGGGGTGCCGTTCCCCTGTTCGAAAAAACGGATTCACGCGGTGAATTCATTTTCGACTGGGATTGGGCGGCCGCCATGTCCCGTGTCGGCAGGGCCTACTACCCCAAGCTCGTCGCCGCCATCCCCTTCACGCCCGTACCGGGACCCCGGTTGCTTTGTGCCCCGAATGCCGAGGCCGGCACCAAAGAACGATTGGCCCGGGAGGCACAGGGGCTGGCGCTCGCACGCGGAGTTTCGTCGCTGCACTGGCTGTTCGTTCCCGAGGCGGAGCTGTCCGCACTCGAAGCGACGGGGTGTTTATCCCGCCGTGGCTGCGACTTCCTGTGGCACGATCCGGGGGTCGAAAATTTCGAGGCCTGGCTTGCCACCCTCAAGGCGTCCTGGCGCAAGAAAATCCGCCGCGAAAGACGGCGCATCGCGGAGGCGGGAATCGGCTGCCACTGGCGTGAAGGTTCCGAGCTGACCGCACCAGAACTTAAACTTATTTATCAACTTTACTGTGTAACCTACTATATACATGGAATGAATCCCTATCTGACTGCCGATTTCTTCTCCGAACTCGCACGGCGGCTCCCGGATTCGTTGGCGGTTTGTTTTGCTTACCGCGCCGCCGAGCCGCTTGCCTGCGCCATTTTCCTCAAGGACGCCACCACGCTGTACGGGCGCTACTGGGGGGCCTTCGAATGGGTGCACAGTCTGCATTTCGAATTGTGCTACTACCAAGGCATCGATTACGCGCTCACCCACGGGCTCGGGACTTTCCACCCCGGCGTGCAAGGTGAGCACAAATTGTTGCGAGGGTTCGAACCCACGCTGCACTACTCGGCGCACTGGCTGCGCGACGCAGACCTTCGCCGCGCCGTGGCGGCCTTTCTCGAACGCGAGGGCGAGGCGATCGACGACTATGCGCTCGCAGCCGCCGGATTTTTGCCGTACCGCCGCGACAAGGGCTAGCGTAAATCCGTGAAGATCGAGCCGCGCCCAGTCCTGATCGCAACCGACGCACCCGTCGGATTCCCGCCGGATTCGGCCGCGCTTGCCGAACCGAACGGCTTGATAGCCGTCGGTGGTGATCTTTCGCCGGAACGCCTGTTGGCCGCCTACCGCCGCGGCATTTTCCCTTGGTACGAGAGTGGGCAGCCGATCCTGTGGTGGACGCCCGATCCGCGCTGCATCCTCGATCCACGGAAACTCCACGTTTCGCGCAGCCTGAGCCGGGCCCTGAAACGCGGCGGCTTCACTCTCGGCTTCGACACCGCTTTCGAGGCGGCCGTCCGCGCCTGCGCCGAGCCGCGCAAAACCGGCCCCGGCACCTGGCTCACGCCGGAAATGATGCGCGCTTACACGGCGTTGCACGCACAGGGCGCCGCACATTCAATCGAAGTACGCCGGGAGGGCCGCCTGGTCGGCGGGCTTTACGGCATTGCGATCGGCGCCGTATTCTTCGGCGAATCCATGTTCAGCCGCGAGGCGAACGCTTCGAAAATCGCACTCGCCGCGTTGTGCAAAAAATACGCCGACATCCCCGACGCGCTGGTGGACTGCCAGG
>CAZKOE010000062.1:0-9576 GCA_964554305.1 uncultured Gammaproteobacteria bacterium | reverse complement strand
CGCACAACCCATCCCCCGCAGTGAATTCCGCCGCCGCCTCGCCGCCGCCATCGATTCCCGGAACCCCTGGTAGGTAAACGGAACTGTGGAGAAGTCGGTGTTGCTTGCGCGGCCGATAGTCGCACCGGGCCGTTGCTTACAAGGTTTGGGTGGGACGATCCGAGGCCTGCAGACCGGCGAGCAGCGTCTCGGCCTGATGCTGCAGCTCGCCGCGATCCTGGCTGCTGATCCGGATGCCGATCCCCGGCTCGCGCGGCTTGAGGGCGCCCTTCGGCGTAATCCAGACCACCGTCCCCGCGATGCCCTTGGATCCTGTATCGGGCATGTCCACGCGCACAAAAACCTCGTCGCCGAGCCGGTAATCGCCATCGGTGGGCACAAACAGGCCACCGCCCTGGATAAAGCCCATCCAGGCCATGTAAAGCCGATCCCTGTCGCGCAGGTCGAGATGCAGGAATCCCGGTTGGCGAGCCATCAGCCTCTTCTCCGCTCGACTCCGAATGCGTCAATAAATAACAGAATCAGGCGTTCGCGCGCAAGCGCGTCATTGAAGACGACCCTGTCGCCTGCCAACCGGTTCGCCTCACGCCAGGCCGACACGAGCCGCTTCGCATCGGCCCGGGCCGCAAGGGCGCCGACCTCTCGCGGCCACCAGTCGGGAAGCGCCGACGCCGCGGAGGCGGTTGCCACGCGCAGCACCGCCCAGGCGAGCCAGGCGACCAGAATCGCGAAGCGCCCGAGCGGCCAAGCCGCGAAATCACCTGCAACCATCAATGGATCCGAACGCCGTGCCGCGGCATCCACCAGAGTCTGCAGGCGCCGGTTGAAGTCTTCATCGCTTTCCTCCGCCAGCCCCGCGGCCGCCAGGGGCGCGCCGGCCGACAAGGCGAGCAGCAACGGCCAATCCGCCCGTTTCTCGCGCGCGTTCAGCCAGGCGGATGCCGTATCCGTGGCGGGCGTCGGCACGGGCAGATGCAGGCAGCGGCTGGCAACCGTCGGCAACAGCCGCGAAGCGGACTCCGCGATCAGAATAATCGTCGCGCCCGCGGGTGGCTCTTCCAGGGTCTTGAGCAACGCGTTGGCGGCGGCGGCATTCAGCTTGTCCGCCGGCGACACGATGGCGCAACGCCGCCCCTTTGCGCCGGCGGTCAGCGACAGACCATGGGTCAGTTCACGGATTTGCTCGACGAGAATTTGCGTCTTGCCTTCGAGCAGATGCACGGAGAGAAAATCGGGATGAGCAGCGGCATCCATTTCCCGACAGGCGGCGCAATGCCCGCAAGCCGCGCCGCCGGCGCGGGGCTCGAGGCAGAGAAGCGCACGCGCAATCGCCTCGGCCAGCTTGCCGCGGCCAAGCCCCGCGCGACCGAGAATCAACAGGCCCGCGGGCACGCGATCGCGTTCGAGCGACTGCGCCGCGTGCGCCCAGGGTTCGGCAAGCCATGGCAACTCCGGGTTCATCCGTCCACCGGATTCAACAATGAGTCAACGAGTGCGCGACAACGCGCCTGAACTGCCTCGGTCGAACCCGCGGCGTCCACTCGACGAAAGCGTTCCGGCTCCCGGGCCGCGCACTCGGCATAGCCGTCGCGGACGCGGCGAAAGAAGTCGTGGTCTTCGCGCTCGAAGCGATCGTGCCCGCCACGCGCATTGAGCCGATTCAACGCCGTTGCAACCGGTAAATCGAACCACAGGGTGAGGTCGGGTGCAAGGTCTGGAACCAGCCAGTCGGCAAGCCCGGCGACCCGCGCCGCACCAAGTTCGCGCCCGGCGCCCTGGTAGGCAAAACTCGCGTCCGTGAAGCGATCGCAAACAACCCATTGGCCGCTGGTCAACGCGGGACGTAAACGTTTGGCAGTATGCACGTGACGCGCGGCGAAAATCAGTAGTAGTTCCGCCTCCGCCGTGATTTCGCCTGCGCACGATTCCTTCAGCAACTTGCGGATCGACTCCGCCACCGGCGTGCCGCCGGGTTCGCGCGTACGCAGCACGGAGACGCCTCTGCTCTCCAGCCAATCGGCAAGCAACGCCGCCTGGGTGGACTTGC
Source organism: uncultured Gammaproteobacteria bacterium (assembly GCA_964554305.1). GTDB lineage: Bacteria > Pseudomonadota > Gammaproteobacteria > JAKDMP01 > JAKDMP01 > JAKDMP01. The sequence goes on along the minus strand of CAZKOE010000062.1, from coordinate 7,529 downwards.
CTACCCCCTCGATGCCCTCCAGCGTGATGAAGCGACCGCGTGCGCTCATTGCCCGGAGGAACCCTTCCCTTTGTTCAACTCGTACTTGCGAATCATGCGTTCCTGCTCCGCCAGAGTATCGGAAAAAACATGCGTGCCATCGCCCTTGGCAACGAAGTACAGGGCCGTGCCGTGCGCCGGATGCAAGGCCGCCTCGATCGCGGCTTCTCCCGGCATGCAGATCGGCGTCGGCGGCAGGCCGCGATGAAGGTAGGTATTGTAGGGCGTATCCCGTGCCATGTCCGCGCGCGTGAGCTTGCCGCGGTAGTCCTTGCCCAGACCGTAGATGACGGTGGGATCTGCATCCAGGGCCATGCCCCGCTTGAGGCGCCGTTCGAATACCCCGGCAATGCGCGGCCGCTCGGAGGGCACGGCCGTTTCCTTCTCGACGACGGATGCAATGATGAGTGCCTGATACGGTGTTTTTAGAACGATGCCGTGCGCGCGCAACCCCCATGCGGCATCGAGATGCTTCTTCATGGCGGCGTAGGCACGCGCCAGAATCGCGCTGTCGGACGTGTTGCGCGGGAAATCGTAAGTCTCGGGGAAAAACCGGCCTTCGGCGTGCTCGCCGGGATGCCCCAGACGCTTCATGACCGCCGCCCCGGACAGCCCTTTCAAATCGTCCTTGAAGGCCGGATTTGCTTCCAGGGTGGCGCGGATCTCTGCGAAAGTTTCGCCGGGGACAATGGTGAAGGTGTGCATCACCACCCGTCCGGCCACCATCATTTTCAGCAGGCCCTTGACGGAAACCCCGGCCGGAACGCGATACTCGCCGGCCTGGATGCGATCGCTCTCCCCGCGCAGCCGCGCCAGCACCTGCAGATCCCAGCCGTGTTCGAGTACGCCTTGCGCGGCGAGGCGATGCGAGAGTGAAGCCAGGCTCTCCCCGCGCTTGACAATGAAAACCGTACCGGCCGCGGAAGACGGAAGCGGCACATCATTCAGCCGGTACCAGACATGGCCGCACCAGGCCGCGACGACGATGACAACGACAAGGAACAGAATCCAGAGCACGAGCCACCGCCGCCGGCGATGTGGGTGTTGCTTGGCGGGTTCGACATCCGTCACGGCCGTTCAATCCGGAGAAACAAGAGCGTGCGACGAAATCGACCACGCGGCCCGGACCGAAATCGTGGCCGTGTTCCGCCGCCCGGAGTCCCGCGGTCTCCCATCACCCGGGACGGGAAGGCTTCCGGGGAGCGTCAGGGTGCGCCGGCAAAAACCAGGGTGCCGTTGGTGCCGCCGAAGCCGAAGGAATTGGACATGACATAACGCAGGTCCCCGACCTCGCGCGCCGTATTCGGCACGTAGTCGAGATCGCAACCCTCGCCGGGATTGTCCAGATTGATCGTGGGCGGCAGTTTCCGATCGCGCAATGCGAGAATACTGAAGACGGCTTCGATCGCGCCGGCGGCGCCGAGGAGATGTCCCGTCATGGACTTGGTCGAGGACACGGGAATCTGCCTCGCCACCTCGCCAAATACCTTCTTGATCGCCAGCGTTTCGGCGACGTCGCCCTGCTGTGTCGAGGTGGCGTGCGCATTGATGTAGCCGATGTCGTCCGGGGCGACTCCTGCGTCCGCAAGTGCATGCGCCATCGCGCGCGCGGCGCCGTCGCCATCTTCCGGCGGCGCGGTCATGTGCCAGGCGTCGCCGCTCATGCCGAAGCCGACGAGTTCGGCATAGAGGTGGGCGCCACGCCTGCGCGCATGTTCCAGTTCCTCGAGCATCACGACAGCGGCCCCGTCGGCAAGCACGAAGCCGTCGCGATCCCGGTCCCAGGGCCGGCTTGCGCGCTCGGGATCGTCGTTCCGCTGCGACAGGGCGCGCGCCGAGCAGAAACCGCCGAGTCCCGTCGGAACGCTGGAGTGTTCCGCACCGCCCGCGAGCATGGCATCCGCCTCGCCCCAGGCGATGAGCCGCGCGGCGAGTCCCAGTGCATGCGTCGAGGTCGTGCAGGCGGTCGCCACGGCAAGATTCGGCCCCTTCAGGCCGAGCCGGATGGACAGGTGTCCTGAAATCATGTTGACGATGGTGCCCGGCACCACAAAGGGCGACATGCGCTTGTTGCCGCCGGTCTTGAGGTAGGCTTCGTAGCCGGATTCGATCATGCCCAGGCCGCCGATGCCGGAGCCTACCAGCACACCCAGTCGATCGGCGTTTTCCTTCGCCACATCGAGTCCGGAATCGGCGAATGCGTCGAAGCCCGCCGCCAGGCCGTACTGGATGAACGCATCCATCTTGCGCGCATCCTTGGGACCGAGGTAACGGTCGCTGTCGAAATCCTTGACGAGGCCGCCGAAGCGCGTGGAAAACTTCGAGACGTCCATCGTGTCGATCGGGCCGATGCCGCTCTTTCCCGCGAGCACGTTGCGCCAGGCTTCGTCCACGGAGTTGCCCACGGGCGAAATGACGCCCATCCCGGTCACGACGACCCGGCGTTCAGGTTTCATGGCAAGGTTTCCCTGTTGGTTGCGGGCGAAGAATTAGCAGGCTACTCCGCCGATGCGTGGGCCTTGACATAATCAACCGCCTGCTGCACGGTGGCGATCTTCTCGGCTTCCTCATCGGGGATTTCGCACTCGAACTCCTCTTCCAGCGCCATCACCAATTCGACGGTGTCCAGCGAATCCGCTCCGAGATCGTCCACGAAGGAAGCCTCGGGCTTGACATCTTCTTCCTTGACTCCCAACTGTTCGATGACGATCTTGTTGACACGTTCTTCAATGCTGCTCATCGGTGCTCATTCCTCTATCAAATGGAAAAACCGGTCGCCGACGGCGCCGGACCGGGCTATTGTAGTGAAAAGATGCTTCCGCCGCCAGCAGTCCGGCCTGCCATCGGCCCCAAAAAAGCCACCAGGGCCTTTCGGCGGTTTGCTGTCCCTTGCGGTCTTCAAGGATAGCCATTACATATCAATAACCTAGAACATATATTAAAACCATTACGAACATTCGGGCATGCACCACGACGTCCAGAGCCCGCGATCCTGGCCCGAACGGTCCGGATTCCCAGCGCAGCAAAATCATCTCCGGATCCCGCCCTGCTGTCCGGGGAAACTTCGGAAGCATTCCTTATCCTCGTCTCATACCCGCGAAGGCGGGAACCGGAGGCCGGGGGCCGGAGACAACAGGCGCATCGCGCATGGCCCGAAGGGCGAGCGACTCTTGTCGCGAGTCATCCCGTTCATGATGCATCCCGCTCGCAGAGCGGGATTCGTTCCCATACTGGGCTTCGGCCTCCGCGGGAGCAACGACGGGGGTATGGAAGCGGCGATGCATCGCTCCCCCGGGACGCTCGATGTTCAGTGGCTGTGGCGAAACTTCCACGGCGCCTCGCGCTCACCGGGCGGCAAGGCCCACAGGCTGCGGTGCGCCGCCCTGGCCGCCCTCTGGGCTCGAACATAGGGTGCAGTCGTGAAGCCGCGATAAGCCCAGGCCCAACCTTTCTGCACCATCTCGAGGTTGATGTTCGTGCCGTACAGTCTGAGCACTCCGAGCGTGCGCCCATATTTATCCTTGCCGTTCGGAATGAGCGTCACGGCCTCGCCGCCAATCAGGTCGATCAGGGCCGAGCGAGCGCGTTCGCCGTCGGGCTGGCCGTGTTGGTTCCAGTATGGATGGGCGACCTCCGGTGCATCGATGCCGTCCAGCCGTACCTTGATCCGTTTCCCGTTACAGCGCATCCAAACCGTGTCGCCATCGATAACGTGAAGTACATGGCCCATGCAATCATGCTGGGCGGCCGCTGCATTTCGAACCCATCCGAACGCGCGGTGAGGCGCATAATGCAAAACCAGACCCGCGCCCACCAGCAGAGGCGTCAGCACCAAAAAAATCCGTCTGATCAAGTTCGCAAGCCCCCCCCCGAAGTCACTCACCGCCCAGCTTAGCGCAAATGGCCGTGGGGCGCGGCGAGCCCGAGCCCGTTGTTCCGGACGCCGGTCGCGCTACAATCGGCGAGTACTCCGCGCGATCCGGCGCTGCGAGCTTGCTTGGCCGCAGACGGCGGGGGAGACCGAATTCATATACTCCGGGGGAAGCAATCGTGAATCTGGCAACGGACATGCAACACTGGAAAATGGAGACCGGCGATGCCGGCATTCTCTGGCTCGGCTTCGACCAGGCCGATTCGAGCACCAATACCCTGGGCTCCGGCGTCATGGCGGAGCTGGCCGCCGCGCTCGATCGGGTAGCGGCCGAAAAACCGCGCGCGCTGATTGTTTATTCCGCCAAGAAAAACGGTTTTGCCGCCGGTGCTGATATCAATGAATTCACGAAGTTGGAGAATGAAGCTCAAGCTTATACCCTGATCCGCTCGGGCCAACAAGTACTCGACAGGCTGGCTGCCCTGCCCTGCCCGACAGTTGCCATGATCCACGGCTTCGCGCTCGGCGGCGGACTGGAGCTCGCCCTCGCCTGCCGCTACCGAATCGCAGCCGATGACGCGCGCACCCAGTTGGGTTTTCCCGAAGTGAAGCTCGGAATTCACCCCGGCTTCGGCGGGAGCATCCGCAGCGTCATCGTGATGGGCGTCACCGCGGCCATGAAAATCATGCTCACCGGGCGGCCGCTCGACGCACACAAGGCTCTGAGGCAGGGCCTCGTGGACCGGCTCGCGCGTCCGGACGAACTGCACGAGCACGCCGCCAATCTGGCGCTCAACCCGCCCGCGCCGCGCCGCGCTCCGCCGATGCAGCGTCTGTTGGGTTGGGCACCGCTGCGCCCCCTGGTCGCCCGCCAATTGCGCCGGAAGGTGTCAGAGCAAGCGCGGGAAGACCATTATCCGGCGCCCTACGCCATGATCCGGTTGTGGCGGGAGACCGCCGGGCGGCCGCGGCCGGAGAGCTTCGAAGCCGAGGCGCATTCGATCGCGCGTCTCATGTGCGGGGAAACGGCCCGCAACCTGGTGCGGGTGTTCTTCCTGCAAAACCGGCTCAAGGGCCTCGGCCGCAAGACGGACTTCAAACTGCTTCGCGTGCACGTGATCGGCGCCGGTACCATGGGCGGCGACATTGCCGCCTGGTGCGCGGCGCGCGGTATCGCGGTCAGTGTGCAGGACCAGAAGCGGGAATACATCGACAAGGCGTTCGCCCGGGCGCAGGAGTATTTCTCGCACAAACTGAAGGATCCGAGAAAGGCGCAGGAAGCCTCGGATCGGCTCGAGGCCGATCTGGCGGGCGACTCCATCGCAGAGAGCGGCCTCGTCATCGAGGCCATCGTCGAGGATCGCGAAGCGAAAATCGCCCTGCTCCGGGAGGTCGAACCGCGCCTCGCCGAAGGCGCCGTGCTGGCCACCAACACCTCGAGTATTCCCCTCGAAGAATTGGCGGCCGCGCTCGCCGTGCCCTCCCGGCTGATCGGCTTGCATTTTTTCAATCCGGTCACGAAGATGCCTCTGGTCGAGGTCATCTCGAGCGATGCAAGCGCGACCGACGCCTCCGCCCACGGATTGTCCGCGGTGCGCGCCCTCGGCAAATTGCCGGTTCCGGTAAAGAGCGCCCCGGGTTTCCTCGTCAACCGCATTCTCGCCCCCTACATGATGTCCGCCCTGCGGGCTTGGTGGGACGAGGGCATCGCGCCCGAAGCCGTGGACCGCGCGGCCGAGGATTTCGGCATGCCGATGGGACCGGCGGAACTCGCCGATACCGTCGGGCTCGACGTGCTGTCGGCGGTGGCCGAAGTGCTGCGCGGGACCATTCCCATCACGCCGCCCGAGGGCCTTCGAAAACTGCTGGATGACGGACATCTGGGGCGAAAGAGCGGCCAGGGCATTTACCGCTGGGAAAAAGGCAAGGCGATGAAACGCGCCGAGCGCGCGGGCAAGGTCGATGCCGAACTGCAGGATCGCCTGATATTGCCCTATCTGAACGAGGCCGTGCGCTGCCTGCGCGAAGGCATCGTCGCCGATGCAGATCTCCTCGATGCCGGCGCGATTTTCGGCACCGGCTTCGCACCCTTCCGCGGCGGACCGATCCACTACGCGCGCCGCCGCGGGACGAGTGCGATCAAGGCGCGGCTCGAAGAACTCGCCGGACAATACGGCGAACTCTACCGCCCCGACGCCGGCTGGGAGACGCTCTGATGCACTTCGATGCGCCGCCGCGCGACCGCGAGGCCATGATCACCATGGTGGCGATGCCCCACGACACCAATGCGCTCGGCGACATCTTCGGCGGCTGGTTGATGTCGCACGCCGACATTGCCGGGGCCATTCTTGCCTACAAACACGCCGGCGGGCGGGTCGTGACCGTGGCCGTGGAAAGCTTCGTGTTCATCGGGCCGGTCTTCGTCGGCGATCGCGCGAGCTTTTATTCCGATCTCGTCCGAATCGGCAATACTTCGGTCACGATAGACGTCAGCATTTTTGCGCAAAGCAACTGGAACGACGGCGCGGTGCGCCGTGTCGCCACCGCAACCATGACTTACGTGCACATCGGCGACGATCGCCGCCCCGCTGCGATCGATAAAACCGCGAGCTGACCAATCGAAGCGGATCGCGTTTGCACCGGGCAGGCCGGCGAAGCCGAAACATGTCACATGCCCGGACTTCCGCGTTGCAGAGCCTCGCGGAACACTGGCCCGAACGACTGCACCGCCGCGTTGTCGAACGGCGTACAGCGAAATATTCAAAGGAGGACCGCATGAACATCTTCGAACGCCTCGAATCCAATGTGCGCACCTATTGCCGCAGCTACCCGGTCGTTTTCGACACGGCGAGCAACGCGCGCCAAACCGATGTGGACGGACGCGAGTACATTGACTTCTTCGGCGGCGCAGGGGTTTTGAACTACGGCCACAACAACCCGCGCATGCGCCAGGCGATGATCGACTACATGCTCGCCGACGGCGTCGCCCACAGCCTGGATTTCTACACCCGCGCCAAGCAGCGCTTCATGGAGCGCTTCGAGGCGGTCATCCTCAAACCGCGGGGACTCCACTACAAGCTGCAATTCCCCGCGCCGACCGGAACCAACGTCGTCGAGGCGGCGCTGAAACTCGCGCGCAAGGTAACCGGGCGGCGAACCGTCGTCGCCTTCAGCAACGGCTTCCACGGCATGAGCCTCGGCGCGCTCGCCTGCACCGGCAACGCACATTTTCGCAATGCGGCCGGCGTGCCGCTCGACAATGTGTACCGCGCGCCCTACGACGGCTATCTGGGCGAAGGCGTGGATACGCTCGCCGCCCTGGAGCGCGAACTCGAGGATTCCTCGAGCGGCGTTGCGCCGCCGGCCGCCTTCCTCGTCGAAACGATCCAGGCCGAGGGCGGCGTGAACGTCGCGAGCCGCGAGTGGCTGCAATCCCTGCAGGCGCTCGCGCGCAAGTACGACAGCCTTTTCATCGTGGACGATATCCAGGTCGGCAACGGGCGAACCGGGCGTTTTTTCAGCTTCGAGGACTACGACCTCGATCCCGATCTCGTCTGCCTCGCCAAGGGCATCGGCGGCTACGGCACGCCGCTCGGCCTGCTTCTCATCCGCCCGCAAC
>CAZKOE010000061.1:0-12492 GCA_964554305.1 uncultured Gammaproteobacteria bacterium | reverse complement strand
GGCTACCTCTGGCTCTACGTCGTGCAGGACGAGCCCATTCCCGAAGGGCCCTCGCCCGTCGGAAGCTGCGGCAAGGATCCGGTCGGCGGCAAGGCCGATTCAGACTGCCCCTCGCTCGACGGCGAAAGCTACTACATCTGTCCCAAGTACGGCTGTATCATCTACACCATCGCCATGAACGACCCGAACTACCAGCCGGGAACTTCGCCCACCGTGGCGCAGCTTCCGCCGGCCTACTTCCCGCCGGCGCCGGCGGAGCAGAACAAGCTGGTGTGGTACGGCACGACGACCGACATCGTCCCCGTGCTCAAATTCGACAAGGCCGGCGTTCCCTACCACATCCCCCAGGGCGGGCAGTCCTGCAAGTTGACCGAGCCGGCGCTCGCCGGGCAATAAAGCGTCCCGCGCGTCCCCTTGTTCGGGCAAGGGGGCGCGCGGCAGGCATCCGGCGGGGGCCCAGGCCGATCGCTGTCGCCGTAATTCCGAGTTGACCGTATTCCATCACGAGGCAAGGAGCTGACATTGCGCATTTCGAGACTGGCGGGAATCACGATATTGCTCGCGGCGGGCACCTTCGCGCTCACCGCCTGCCCGGCCTCCGATCTGGCCATCGGCCAGAACGCCGAGGCGCGGCCCGATGTGTTCACGCCGGTGACCGTCACGCTCGCGGGCCCGCCACCGGCCCCGGTGCTGGGCAGCGACGGGCTCTACCATCTCGTGTACGAACTCAGGCTGACCAACACCAAGCCCGCTCCGGCCCGGCTGGTGAAAATCCAGGTTCTGGACGCCGATCACCCCGCCCGGGTGCTCGCCACCTATCAGGGGGCCAAATTGCTCGACAACCTGCGCACGCTGCAACCTCGCCCCGCACAATCGGCCACCATCCCGCTCGGAGAAGGCCGACTGTTCTACATTGAATTGACCTTCCAGCCCGGGCATATCCCGCTCGCCATTACCCACCATTTCATGCTCTACGGCGCCAAGGATCCCGGCCCGACCACGCCCGCGACGCGGCTCGAATACACCGTGGCCACGGTGGACCTCGATCCCGCCCCCGCTGCCGGTGCTCGGCCCGCCGCTCGCAGGCGACAACTGGGTCGCGGCCAACGGTTGCTGCAACAGCCTGCTCATCCACCGCGGTTCGTTCGAAAGCGTCAACGGCAGGCTCTACGACGCCCAGCGCTTCGCCATAGATTACATGCGGTTGAATGACGAGGGCGAGTTCGTCCACGGCGACCCGCACCAGCTCACGAACTATGTGGACTACGGCGCCAAGGTGCTTGTCGTCGCCCCCGGAACCGTCGTCCAGGTCTTCAATACGCTCGACGATCAAGTCCCCGGTCAACTGCCCGACCCCGACTCCTTCCCGACCCTGGAATCCGTGGATGGCAATCATGTCATCCTCGACCTCGGCAACGGTTACTACGCCTTCTACCCCCACATGCAAAAGGGATCCATCACCGTACAGGTGGGCGACCACGTCACCCGGGGCGAGGTGCTCGGCCTGCTCGGCAATTCCGGCAATACCTCGGGGCCGCATCTGCACTTTCAGCTGATGACCAAGCCTTCCGGGCTCGGTGCCTCCGGACTTCCCTACGTGGTTGATCACTTCGACCTGGTCGGACAAGTTGATTTCGACCAATGGCAGAAGTCGCCCGGCGTCGAAGGACACTGGGGCAAGTACTTCGCCAAGCCCAAGCCGCAGGACGACCGCTTCCCGCTCAACCTCAACATCATTGACTTCCCTCCGATGCCGTCCCGGGAGGGCTCGCCGCCCTGATTGCGGCGCGGCAACCGCCAGCGGCCGGTCCCGTCCTTCAATTGTCGTAACCAATGCAGCTTGCGCGCTCCTTGCGTCGGAAGCGCGCCGCCAACAGGGGCTAGTCTCTGACGTAAGGCTTGAAGCTGTTCTCGGGTTGACGGCTGCAACTGCCGTTGCTTCCGTCGCCGTTGAGCCAGGTGACGATCAGACCGGAGGCAGCCCCGCCCGAAACGCCCGTGAACCACACCGAAGCGAGCGAGCCGGGTTCGTAGTCGTCGCTCTCCGAGAGGTCCATGACGAACTCGTTGCCGTTCCAGGGGCGCAGCGTATATCGGATCGGCTTCGGGCCGAACGCTGCCGTCAACTGGCCATCGCTCGCGGTTACCTTCACCGACCCGAAGTACGTGCTCGAGTACGTGCCGACGTAGCTGCCGTCCGGATCCGGTGGCGTCGGATTGGACGGCGGAGATTGTCCGACGCAGTCACCGACCGGAGCCGCGAGTGGGCCGAAGGCGTGGTGCCAGAACGCCGGCCAGTCGGTACGGATGGAGCCGTATTGCACGATGTCGCTGAATTGCGAGGCGATCGTTTCCGCCGCCCCGATCGGAAAGGCATTGGTGAGTACGACGATGCCGACGTCGGCCGAGGGGATCAGCTCGTAGGCCGTCGCCGCACCGCTCGTGAAGGCACCCGAGTGCGTGAGTTGCACGCGCCCGGACATCCCGTAATTGACGTCAACGCCGTAGCCGTAGAATCCGGTGCGGGTGGAGGATGTCGTCGGTGGGTGCGCGGTTGACTGCGGCGTCAACGCCGGAAGCAGGACCCCAGGCTGAATCAGTTGCTGACCGCTGAAGCTTCCGTCGGCGAGGATCAGCTTCATCCACTGCGCAAGGTCGTTGACGGAGGAGCTCACGCCTCCGGCGGGCGCCGCCGCGTCGTCGTCGAAAGAGAAAAGTGCCTGCCATTTCCCGTCGCGCTTCACGTGCGTCGCGGCGCGGTTCGAACGGCTCAGGTAATCGCTGTAGCGAAAACTTGTCGAATCCATGCCGAGCGGCGCGAACAAGTCCCGTTGCGCCAGATCCGCCCAGTCCAGGCCCACGGCGTTGGCGACGGCGAACGCGCCCGCGCTGAACCCGAAATTGACGTAGGCGTACTGCTCGCGAAACGGGCCGAGCGGCAACTGCGCGAAGCGCGAGAATATCTGTTGATGGTCGAAGCCGAGAATCTGCAGGAGATCGCCGGCGGTGCCCGGCAGACCGGAACGGTGCGCCATCAGGTCGCCGACCGTCACGTGCCGGGTCACCCAGGGATCGGACAACCCGAACTCAGGCAGATACGGGTGAACCGGCGTGTTCCAGGAAAGCCCCTCGCAGCCGCTGCCCGATACCGCACAGTCGCTGATCGCCTTGGCAGCCACCGTGCCGCTGATGGACTTCGACAATGATGCGATCTGAAAAACCGTATCGGCGGTGACGGGGGCATCGCTGCCCTCCTTGCGCACGCCAAAACCTTGCGCGAACACCGTCTTGCCGTCGTGGACGACGGCGACCGCCAGACCCGGAATCCCCGTGTTGGCCATCACGGTTTTCACGAGCTGCGGCAAGCGCGCAACCGCCCTTTTGATGTTCGCTTCCGGGATGGGCACGGCCGAGCGCGCTGCCGGATTCGCCGAGGAAGGCGGCGGTGCGGCCCGGGCAACCGTGAGGGCGGAAGAGCCCAGCGGGCAACCCGCAAAAAAGGGAAGCGTACCGGCAAGCAAGATGCCGGCCAACCCGGCGCGCCAGGAGATTCTCGCCGTGTTCTTTTTCATGTTGGCCTCCTTGTGACCACCGCAAACGAGCCGCGAAGCCATGATTATATTTTATCCGTCGCCGATCAAGTGTTGCTCTGCCATCGTCCCGGCGAAGACCTGCTGCCGTACGGAGAAAGCATGACGGAAAATATCAAAATTCCCCGGGACAATATTGAACAGGCTCGTAAACAGTATCAACAATCGCCGCCCCCGCGAAGTCGGGGGCCAGTCTGAATACGAACTCCGGCCTGCGACCGGGATGCTTTCCAAACTGGATGACTCGCGACAAGAGTCGCTCGCCCTTCGGACCATGCGCGATGCGCATGTTGTCTCCGGCCTTCGGCCTCCGGCTCCCGCCTGCGCGCACTGCTGTCCGGGTAAAATCGACGTTGTTTTCGGAGACGCAGCACCAAGGTCTCTTTTCACCATGAGCTCGCCGATGAGACTCGAATTCAGAGCCCCCGTCGCTCCCGCGAAGAGCCTGCCCCCGCGAAGGCGTGGGGCGGGAGCCCAGTCAAAAAGATGTATTCCGCCCTGCGGGCGGGATTCGTTCATTCATACTGGATTCCGGATCGCGCTCACGCGTGTCCGGAATGACAATTTTCAACTTTCCCCGGGCAGCAGTGCGACGGCGCGGGAATGACGAGGGAGAGTATTCGTCGGTTGTCCAGATATTCGCCGCTTGATACTGTTTACCTGCCGAATCTATAGTGGGCGAAATCAAGTGCCTTCGATCCCGACCTCTACGTCAAAGGGAAAGAGCAAACGGGGCTTTCAATCAGCCGCCCTGCGCAAGTCGATGTCGCCGGCGCCGTAACCGGAGTGAAACGATGCGAACCGTGCCGCCGCGTTACCGACCGTAGCGTCTCCGAAATCGCTTTCGGATTTCAACGCATCGGTTGTGCCGGCAATTCAACCCGACTCTGCTGCAACCGATCGGTGAGATGGCGCGCGTCAAGTTCGGCCAGCGTGATCAACGCAAGGCGCACCGCACTCAGGCCGGACAACGGAATCTCGGCCATTGCAATAACAACCAGGCCAAAGCGGCGCATTCGATGACGACGGTGGCGATGGCCAGCGCGGCGACGCCGGCCAGCGTTCTGTTCATGCCTCAGTCGCCCATCCACATGTCGGCAAGCCAGGTTACGACGTGGCCGGGCTTGACGTGGCCGGGCTTGACATGATCGAGCTCGGCAAGCACCTGATCGATTCGATCCGGCGCGTCGTAGAACTCGACTGTCACCGGCAAATCGTGTGAAATGTCGAGAATACGCGTGACGTGCATGCGGTGCGAATCGCCGAAGCCCGCAACGCCCCGATACACGGTAACGCCGTGTACCTTCCAGCGGTCGTGCAATGCCTTCAACAAGCGTTCGGCCTCGCCGTCCTTTTCCGACAGAAAGATACGCACAACGCGAACGTTTTTCAGTTTCATGTCAAAACCTCCAAGTCTCATCCCGCCGCCCCGAGCCTCAGTGAGAACAATGGCCCATCCATTGCGTCGCGACGTTTCAACGCGAAACCGCGGCGGCGGCCAAGAGTACGGCAACCAGCGCGGCAACGATGTAACCTGCATATAGCGTAACCCGGCCGTGGTGCATGCGAGCGAGCCCCGACGCCACGCGCATGGACACTCGAACCAACGGGTCGAGGGTGAGCCGATCCACCACGTACGGAAGCGCGACCCGCCGGCGCACGGCCGTGACGAAGGCGCCATGACGCTCGGCCTCTTCGGCGACCACCGGGCGCAACAGCCGATCGAAGAGCACCCGCATGGGCGCGGCGAAGGCGGTTGCCGTGTAGGTCATCTCCGGGCGAATACGTACGAGGCCCGCGTCCCAGGGCGCGCGACGCAACAGGCGCCTTCTTCGTCGCATACCTCGCACGAACAGCCAGACCGCCAGCAGCAAAAAAGCGACGACGGCGAAGGTCAGACCCGTGGACATCGCATAGACAACGGAAGTGGCCGTACCGCCCGAGTGCATCACGACGAGACCGCGCAACGGCAGCACACCACGGCCGATCTGGGCGCCGATTTGCGTGAGATCCTGCGCGACGCTCGCGACCAGGCCTTGGCCGTCACGGAAAAACGCCGGGACCAGGTCGGCGGTGGGGTTGGCCCCCGTAAGGGATGCCGTCAAGCGACCCAGCACCGGAATGACGCCTGTCGCGAGCACGCCCAACCCGAAACAAATAACGATCAGCACGGCCATCGGCACCGTCACGCCTGCCGGCATGCGCCGCGGTGCCGCCGCCTCGCGAGAGCGCGGCGGGCCGAGCAGCGTCGAAGCCGCGAGCATCACGAAACAGGTCACGGCGAGTCCCGCCGTCAGGGCCAGCAGAGCGCCGGAAAGCGCAAAGGCGATACGTACCGGCACCGAGCCCGATTCGACGACGCGCAGGAGTGATTCGAGTGTGAGCCATTCGCTCACGAAACCGTTGAAGGGCGGGAGGGCCGCGATTGCGAAGGCGCCGATCAGGAACAGCGTTCCGAACAGCGGCAGGCGCTTCATGAGCCCGCCGAGACGATTCAGATCGTCGTGACCGACGGCCGTGCGGATCCCGCCCGATCCAAGAAACAACAACGTTTTGTACGCCGAGTGATTGAGCATGTGATAAAGCCCGGCCACCAGCGCGAGCCCCGCCAGCAGCGGATGATGCATGGCGGCGAAGACGAAGCCCGCGCCGAGCGCGGCGACGACGATGCCGAGATTCTCGATCGAACTTTGGGCCAAAAGCCGTGTGGCGCTGCGCGCCACGAGCGCATAGACGATGCCGAAAACGGCCGTCAGGGATCCGGTCACAAGTACGACCAGTGCCGGCCACAAGGCATGGCTCGCGAGCGGCCCGTCTATCGTCCACAGGGCGAACACGCCCAGATTGAGCGTCGCTCCCGAAAAGATGGGCAACACGCCCGCCGGCGCCGCCGCGTAGCCCTCGCTCATCCAGGCGTTGACGGGCAGGATGCCGGTCTTCACGCCGAAGCCGAAAAAGGTCAACAGAAACCCGGTCCACAGAACGCCGCCCGGCAAACGTGGCGCTGCCGCGGCGATGCCCGCAAGCGAAGCCGTCCCGGCACCCGCGGCGAGTACCAGAAGACCCGCGAGCGCGGCCAGTGCCCCGGCTTCCGACAGCGCAAGCGTCAGGAGCCCGGCGCGCACACCCCGATTGGAGCGGCCACCCAGGAAGACGAGCGCCGCGAGCGCAAGCGACATCGTCTCCCAGGCAAAAATGAAACTCGTGACGCCGGCGGCAATAAGCACCGTGATCAGTGCCGAGAAAAGTACGGTGGTAAATGCGAGTATGAGGCGCGCTTGCGCCGGCGCATGGTGGCCGGCGTCACGCAGCATGAAGGCAACCGAAAAACCGTACACGGCGGCCGCGATCACGAGAAAGAACGCACGCGTCGGATCGAGCGTAAAATCGAAGCCGGGAAGGATCGCGAGCGCGGCGGGCAAAGTGCGCATCGAAGCGCCGGCCAGTAAACCGCGTGCACCCGCGATCAGAACCAGCAGCGCCGCCCCCCAACTGCCGACGAGAAAACCGCCCATTCGCAGCCGCCGGGCCGGCACGAGCACGGCCAGCAAAGCGAAGCCCAGGGCGGGATACGCCCAGACGACGCCCCCCATCAACCGGCCATTGCCTTGGCGGCGAGAAGCGCGACGAAGAGACTGCGGCGCACAGACCGATACTCGGCGGCGTCGCACAACGCAAGCGGCAATGCCGCGGCGAAAACAGTGACGGTAACAAGCAAAAAGAGCGCGCCGAGCGGTGTGACCTCGAATCCAAAGCCGCCGATCACCGGGAAGGTCGGAGCAGCCAGCACGCGACTTGCATCCTGCGTCAGCGTGCCGGCCGCGACGTAGGCCATCAATGCACAACTCACCATCAACAGCATCCAAGCACCTGCGGTCGCGATCCGCAGCCGAGGCAGCGTCGCCGCGAGCGGCACAACGAAGAGAACGAAGGCGATCGCAAACGGCGTCATGACCACTCTTCCGCCACCCGCGTGGCGGCACGGCCAATCACGGCCAGCAAGCCGTGGATGATCGCGAGCGGGGGCGGCGGACAACCGGGCACCACAAAGTCCACGGGAATCACTTCCGCCACACCGCCGGCGCTGGCAAAACTCTTGCCGAAGACACCCCCGGCGATGGCATCGTCGCCAATCGCAACGACCCGCTTAGGCTCCGGCATTGCTTCCCAGGCCTTGCGCAAGGGCTCGCGCATCGCCTCGGTGACCGGGCCACCGACCAGCAGCACATCGGCATCCCGTGGGCTTGCCGTCATGAAAATCCCGAAGCGATGCAGGTTGTACGGTGGCGCGTCAATCAACCGGACCTCTCCAATCAGGGCGCCGTTGGCGCCGGCGTCCACGAAGCGAACGTGCAGCGAACGGCGGAACCGCGCCGGCAACGGACCGCACGAAGTCGACGTGCGCAGAGTCCAGAGCCCATCGTCATCCGCCGGAGCGCCGCGCTCGTCACGCTCACCCGTCAAACCGTGCAGGCGCGTCGGAATCGTGCCGGGCGGCAGATTCGTGCGCCGCGGCCAGCGCGTCGTGCGAATGCCGCGCGAGAGGCTTTTGAGCGTCCAGTTGGCCATCAGCGATCGTTCTCCGCGACGGACAAACCGAAGCTCGCGAGGATGATGGGGAAATCCTGAAACGCCGGACCTTCGACAGCGCGATGAAAGGCGTGCCAGTTACGAAAACCGGGTGGACCGATACGCCAGCGCGCAATCCGTCCGCTCTCGTCCAACCTCAACCAATGGAAGGCGCCACCGGCCGGCGCCTCGACCCAGGCAAGTGCCGCACCCGCGCGCAACGCACAATCGGAGGCAACCGGCCCAGACGGCAAGTCGGCCAACAAAGATTCGATCAAGGCCGCGCTCGCGCGAATCTCGGTGAAAAACACGCGCAGACGCGCATAACCGTCGCCTTCGCTTTGCCGAGCCACTTCCAGCGGCCATTGGTCGTAACCGCCATAGGGCAGCGAACGGCGCAGATCGAGCCTGCGCCCGGAAGCGCGGGCGATCGGGCCAACGACGCCATAGAGGTCGGCGAGTTCCGGCGTGAGCGTGCCCATCTCCTCGATGCGATCGAGAAAACTCGAGGTGTGAATCAACAGGCGTTCCAACTGAGCAAACTCGCCCATGGCGGCCGCAACGCCTTCGCGCAAGCGCACGAGTTCATGAGTGTCCGGCTCCCGCGCCAAACCGCCCGGCGCACACAGACCGAACAGATAGCGGTGCCCGCAGACTTCGCCCGCGAGACGCAAGAGTTTTTCCTCGATCTCCTGCGCCATCGCCTTGCCGACGGCCAGCGCGGTCGAACCGGCCAGCTCGGCAATCGTGGCCGCGTGATAACGCATACGCTCGAATTCGGCGAACACGATGCGCAACACGCGCGCCCGCGGCGGCACGGCGCAGCTCACAATCTTTTCCAGCGCCTGGCAATAGGCAAACGCATGCGCAAAGGCCGAGTTGCCGCTGAAGCGCTCGGCGAGTAACAAGACACGATCGGGCGCCTGGCTTTCGGCGATCTTCTCCACGGCACGATACTTGTAAAAAAGCCGGCTGTGTACGAGGCGAATCTGCTCGCCCGGCGTTTCCAAAAGCCACAAGCCGGCTTCGTGATAGTCGCCCCAGATCGGGCCGACCGGAAGCACCAGCGCACCCTCTTCCTCCAATATCCGTCGCGGCTGCCATTCCGCGCCCTTGCCGGGCTCCCCGACCCGCTTGCGCGGTTCGAACTCGCGGCGCATGGGCGCGACGCCTTCTGGCCACACCGTGTCGTGCAACACGAAGTCGCCGAGGAAGGGATGACCCTCAAAACCGATACCGTATAAATCTTCCGCTTCGCGCTCATGCCAATCGGCGGCGTAGACCCGATCGCTGATCGCCGGCAGCGCAACCCCCGGCGCGACGGAAGCTTCTATCTCTATCAGGCTGGCACCGGCGGGGGCATAAAAGAAGTAGCGCAATGCGAAACCGCCATCCGCCTGCTCCACGACCAGGGTTGCGAATTCGCAGTCGTGATCGGAGACCAGCGTCGCCGCGAGATCGGGCACCGCAGCAGGCACGACCTCTACGCGCAAACGATCGCCCGCGTCCCGCGTCTCGACGCCGGGACCTCTCCCCTGCAACAAAGCCAACAATTCGGCGTGCCGGCTCACGATGCGCCTCCGAGCAACGCCGCGGCGTGATGGACGAGCGTCATCAACGGCGGCGGCAGATAAAAGCCGAATACGAACATCGGCGCAAATGCAAGGCCGAGCGCGGCGAGACTCGTTGCAGGCAACTTCACGCGCGGCGCCGCGACCGGCTCGCCGAAGACGATGCGTCCAATCTGGTAAAGGATTGCGATGAAGGCGAGCACGATCAGCGGCGTCAACAAGCCGGTCGCCACGTATTCGCCGGCACCGAAACCGGTGGCGAGAATCTGGAATTCCGAGATGAAGAGCGCGAACGGGGGCGCGCCGGCGATGGCGACGCCGCCGAGAAGCAGCGCCCAGCCCACGATCGGCGAGCGGCTGATGAGTCCGCGCACGGCGGCGATTTCCTGCGTGCCGAAAACGATCGTGGCGAGGCCCGCCGCGTAAAAGCAGAACGACTTGGTAAAAGCGTGGGCGAACAACTGGTATACCGTACCCAATTCGTGCACGCCGGCACCGAGTCCGCAGGCGGCAAGAACGATGCCCATGTGTTCGATGGTGGAATAGGCGAACAGCCGCTTGAAGTCATGCACCTGCAGCAGCAGAAAGGCGGCGACGGCAACAGTGATCAGACCCGCGACGAGATACCAGAACTCGGGGTGGGCGATGCCGGGATTGCGCGCGAGCGCCGGATAAATCCTGAGCAGCATGTAAAGCGCGGCGCTCACCTCCACGCCGGAGAGCAGTGCGCAGATCGAGGCCGGCGCCTGGCTATGCGCATCCGGGAGCCAGGTGTGCAGCGGCACCAACCCCGTTTTCGCGCCGAAGCCGATGAGCCACAGTACAAAGGCGGTCAGCAATACGGCGGGTTGGATGCGCGGCGCGGCGGCGACAAGCCCCGCCCAGTTCACCGGCTCTCCCGCATTGTGGATGCCGTAGTAAAGAACGAGCACACCGAAGAGCGCGATCATGGCACCCATGCTGGTGAGCGCGACGTATTTCCAGGCCGCCTCCAGCGCCTCCGACCGGTTCTCGTAGGCGACGAGGAAGGCGGAGAAAATCGTCGTCAATTCGATCGCGATCCAGATCACGGCGATATTCGACACCAGCGGCACCGCCAGCATCGAGGCGAGAAAGAGATTGAAGAGTGGCCAGTACTGGCGATAGCGCGGCGGTACGCCGTCTTTACTCTCCGCGTAGTGGGCGCGCAGGTAACCGATCGAGTACAGCGCCGCGGTCGCACCGACGAAGGCGACCAGTAGCAGATAGACGGCCGCGAGCGCATCGAGCGAAAGCCCGCCGTTGGCTTCGACAACCATGCCGCCGTGCCTCACCTGCAATGCGGCGACGATAGAGAGCGCGAGCGTTGCCAGCGCCGAGGCGAACGTCGCCCACGGCGCGATGCGCCGGCTCGCGAGCGTCACCAGAGTCGCGAAGCCGGGGACGATGAGAATCAGCGCGAGCGTCATCGCCGTTCCTTGAGTTCGGCGAGCAGGCCCACGCGAGTCATGCCGGTTACGCGGTGGATACTGCGAATGAGCAAACCAATCACCAGTGCCGCAATCGGCACGTCCACGGCCGCGGCGATTTCGGCAATAATCGAGAGGTCGTTCACGATTGCGATCGCGGCGAAGAAGGCGCCGCTTTCCATGATGAGAATGCCCATCAACTGCGCCACCGCCTCGCGGCGCACGGCGACGGTGAAGACGCCGAAAAAGATCGCCATGAGGCCGGTCGGCAGGTTGATCGCGGCGAAGGGCCGATCGGCGATCGCGTGCACGAGCGGATTGGCCGTGACCCAGGCGATGAGCGCGAGGCCGGCGGCGATAAGCACCGACACCGGGATGGTCAGCACCTGATCCACCTCGCGGCGTTCATAGATTTCGCTCCCCGCCGAGTAGCGCAGCACCAGAGGCACGGCAATGGCCTTGGTCGAAAAGGTGATCGCCGCGACCCAGAAGAGGTGCAGACTGCCGAGCGCAATCCCGAGCACGACGGCCGAAGCCGTAAGCGCCACGGAGTGCAATACGAACAGATACAGCGTACCGAGCATCTGGCGCGTTACGATCACGCCAAGACCGAAGACGACGAACAGCGCCGCGATAAAACCGTCGAGTGCCAGGGCCGTACTCATCAGCCAATCCCCACCAGGCGCACGCTCATCGCGAAGATACAAACCACGAAGGCGGAGGCGAGGAACTCGCTGACTCGAAACAGCCTGAGCTTCGCGAGCGTCGTCTCGATCACGGCGAGTACGACGAGAAACACAAACATCTTTCCGAGTACCTTGGGAATGGCAAAAAAGACATCGCTCCAGTGCGTGGTGGTGGCAAGCCCCCATGGCGTCACGACCACGTTGAGAAAGACGATCAGCACCACCATGAACTTCATCGCCCCGCCCCATTTCATGAGTGCGGCGCCGGTGCCGGAATATTCGAGATTCTTGGAATGGCCGATCATCGCGATTTCGACCTTGCCCGAGTGGCTGTCCACCGGGAGGCGACCCTCATCGGCGATCACCAGCATGAAAAAGGCGACAATGACGAGCAGATGCGCGGGCTGCAACATTGCCGCCCACGATTGTGCCCAGCTCGCGTTGACAAGATAGGGAATGGTGGAATTGGCGACGTAGGACAGCGCGAAAAACGCGACCATGTACACCGGCTCGGCGAGAAATCCCACCATGCGCGTGCGGCTCGCGCCGATCCCGCCATAGGTGTTGCCCGTGTCCATCGCCGCCAGCACGACGAAGAAACCGCCTATCCCCAGCAGGAATCCGACCG
>CAZKOE010000060.1:0-12669 GCA_964554305.1 uncultured Gammaproteobacteria bacterium | reverse complement strand
GCAAATCCGCCCGCCGTTCGCCGAGTTCGCGATAAAAGTCGAGACAGGCTTCGATGCCCTTCGCCACGCGCCGTTCGCGGCAGACCGGCAGGCCGAGAGTCTCGAAGCGGTCGAGCAGGTCGCTTTGCCGCCCGACGTTCAGGTCCGCCTCGCCCGCGCCGACGCTGTAGGCATAGAAGGCGAGCGGCCGGCGCGCAGTGATCCTCGGGTCGAGTTGGCGCAGGCTCCCGGCGGCGGCGTTACGCGGGTTGACGAAGGTGCGCGCGCCCCGCTCCGACGCCTCGGCGTTCATGCGCTCGAAGCCGGCCTTCGGCATGTACACCTCGCCGCGCACGTCGAGTGCTGCCGGCGGCTCGCCCTCGTCGCGGAGCGCGAGCGGGATGGCGCGGACGGTGCGCGCGTTGGCCGTAATGTCCTCGCCGTGCATGCCGTCGCCCCGGGTCGCGGCCTGCACGAGCCTGCCGTTCTCGTAACGCAGATTGACGGCCAAGCCGTCGAACTTGGGTTCCGCCATGTATTCGACCGGTTGTGCATCGCCCAGGCGCGAGCGCACGCGGCGGTCGAATTCGCGCAGCTCGCCCTCCGTGAAGGCATTGGCAAGCGACAGCATGGGCACGTCGTGTGCGACTTCGGCGAAGGCCGTATCGGGCGGCGCGCCGACCCGCTGCGTCGGGCTGTCCGCCGTTACCAGTTCGGGATGGGCGTCTTCCAGGGCCTGCAGTTCGCGCAGCAGTTTGTCGTATTCCGCATCGGAAGCTTCGGGCGCATCCTTGACGTAATAAAGATAGTTGTGGCGACGCAATTCGGCGCGCAGCTTCTCGACCTTGTGCTCCGCTTCAGACGTCATGGCGAATCCGGGAAGTCGGTGACCAGTGCCTTAATTCTACTGAACGCGCACGGCCGGCCCGGATATTGCGACTATCGATCCAGCGTGTTCACGCCGGGGCAAGGAAACCGCCCACTCCGAACCTCGCGCCGCTTGAAGCGCATCCTCCCATGCGGCCGATACCCGCCCTTTCTCCACCCTTTGGGCGGGATGCTTTCCTAACTGGGCTCCCGCCTTCGCGCACTGCTGTCCGGGGAAAATCGGCATTGTGTTCGGAAACGCAAGGTCGGCTTTCCCGGACGGCAGCGGGCTTCGACGGGATCGCGGGCGTCCGTTACCACGCGAAGCAACGCCGAAAACGAACGCCCTCACCCTGCTTCCTGCCTTCTTCTTTGCGGCCGGGATAGCCCCATCTCCAGCGGCAGTTCAGGCCGTGGCGAGACGCTCGGCTTCGTCCACGTCCACGCCGACCAGGCGCGAGACGCCGGGCTCCTGCATGGTGACGCCAATCAACTGATGACATAACGCCATCGTGTGGCGATTATGGGTAATCAACACGAACTGTGTGTTGGTGGACATGTCACGCACCAGGTCGCAGAAGCGTTCCACGTTGGCGTCGTCCATGGGCGCGTCCACCTCGTCGAGCAGGCAGAACGGCGCCGGGTTCAATTCGAAAATGGCGAAAACCAGGGCCACGGCAACGAGCGCCTTCTCGCCGCCGGAGAGCATCTGGATCGTCGTGTTTTTCTTGCCCGGCGGGTGCGCGGTGATGAGGACGCCGGCGTCGAGCAACTCCTCGCCCGTGAGTACCAGCGCCGCCGAGCCACCGCCGAAAAGGCGTTTAAAAAGCTCGCCGAGCCGCCCGTTGACTTGATCGAAGGTTTCCTTGAAGCGTGCACGCGTTTCCCGATCGATCTTGCCGATGGCCTCCTCGAGCGTCGCCATCGCCTCGGCGAGATCTTCACGCTGATGCCTGAGGTAATCCTCGCGTTCAGCCTCTGCGGCGCATTCGTCAATGGCCGTGAGATTGATTGCGCCCAGGCGTTGAATGCGCTGGCCGACCGCCTCGAGCCGGCGTTCCCATTCCCCGGCCTCGGCGCCCTCTTCGATGTCGGCCAGCACGCTGACGGTGTCCGTCTCCAGTTCGCTGAGTTGTTCGTCGAGGCCTTCGCGCCGCGTCTTGAGTTCCTGGGCCGCGAGCCGTGCCGTCTCCAGCCCCTCGCGCAATTCGTTCACGCGATTCGAACTCGCGTGGCGGGCGTGCTCGAGTTCGGTAACCCGCGTCTCGATTTCGGCGGCGGCGTCCCGGGCGGCGGCCAGTTCATCGTTCACGACACGATGGGCGTCCAACTGCGCCGTCAACTGCTTCTGCAGCGCTTCATCGGGAGCGCTCATCTCGGCGAGCCGCGCCTGCAGTCGGCCGCGTTCGACGGCCAGTGCCTCGCGCTCTTCGCGCAGGCGGCGGGTCGCATCGGTGGCGGCGCGCGCCTGCACGCGTGCGGACTCGAGCCTGAGCGCCAGCGCTTCGCGTTCCGCGTGCGCTGCCTCGTAGGCTTCGCGGGCGGAAGCAAAGCGTTCGCGCGCTGCGGCCAGTGCGGCGGCGAGCGGTTCGCGTTCGGATTCCCTGCGTTCGCATTCCGCGCGGTTGTCGTCGGCGACGCCGCGCAGGCGTTCGCGTTCCTCGCCGGCCTGAAGGATTCGCTCGGCCAGTTCATCGAGATCCGCATCGAGCTTTTCGATGCGAGCGCGAGCGCCCAAGGTTCTTTCGTCGGCCTGCGCCTCGCGCGTCAGACCGGTGGCGAGTGCGTCGCGCGCCGAGCGGGCCTCTTCGCGGGCCCGCTTGTGGTGCGACTCCGCCTCGCTCAATTTTCTTTCGCTCGCCGCCCTCGCGGCCTCGGCTTCGGCAAGAGCCGCGGCGAGTTCGTCGCGGCGCCGGGCCAGCCGACGGCGCTCCTGTTCGCGTTCGATGGCTCCGCGATCCGTTTCCGACGTCGGCCGGAAGACCCGAATCCAGCCGGGCGCGCACCACAGGCCATCCCGGGTGACGACGGATTCTCCGGGGGCAAGCGCGCCGCGCAGTCTCAGGGCTTCTTCGAGCGAATCGGCCGTGCGCACCCGGTTCAGGCGCGCGAGCAGATCCGGGAAAGGGCCGCGAACCCGTTCGGCAAGACTGCCCGGCGTGGCCGCGGGAGGCTCGCCGCGCGCGGCGAAGCCGAGGCTGCCGCCTTCAAGTTCGTTCAGGGCGATGGCGAAGCCGTCGTTCAGTGTTTCGGCCTCGAACAGTTCGAGCCAGTCGCCAAGCGCCCGCTCCGCGGCGGTTTCCCAGCCGGATTCGATTTCCAGCAGCGCGGCGAGGCGTCGGGCCTTCTCCAGGCGATGCCCGGTAAGCCAGCGATTTGCCGCATCGCCGCCCTGCCCTGCCCGCGCCATGGCTTCCAGGGCTTCCAGGCGGGCCTCGTTGCTCGCCTGCTCGCGGTGAATGTCCGCCAACTTTTCGCCGGCCTCGCGCAGGTTCCGCCGCGCCTCGCTTTCCGCCGTTTCGGCGGCGCCAACCGCACTTTCGGTCCGAGCCGCCCGCTCGCGCAGTTCGCTGGCCTCCTTGCGTGCCGCATCGCCGGCGGCGGCAAAGGCCTGCTCCTCAATTCCTGCGCGCTCGGCGTGCAGGCGCTCCGCGCGGCGAGCCAACTCCGCCTTCTGGTCTTCGGCTGCCGTCATGCCGGTCTCGGCAATGGCCAGGGCACGGCGCGCCTCGGCGAGCGCTTCGCGGGCAGCCGTGTCGGCCTCGAGCCGCTCGGCGGCGAGCGTCTCGGCTTCGTCGCGCAACCCGCGAGCCTCTGCGGAACGTGCTTCCGCGGCTTCGAGCGCGGGCGTCAGCCTTTCTTCCTCGCGCGCCCATTCGGCCGCACTTTCCTCGTCCGCGCCGGCACGGCGCTCGTTTTCCTCAAGCCGCGCCGTAATCGTTTCCAGGCGCTCGCGGTGCAGTTCCCTTTCGCGATTTGCCCCGGCGATGCTTTCCTCCAGGCGCGCGATCTCCGTCTGCAAATCGAAATAGCGCTGCTGGATGCGGTTGGCCGCGCCGAGCGCGTCGTCGTGTTCACTGCGCGCCGCGGCGAGATCGCGCTCCAGGGCACGCTCCCTGGTCACTTCGGCCTCGACCGCGAGCCCGCGCTCGCCGGCCTCCTTCTCGCGCCCTTCGAGTTCCGTTTCGATGGCATAGATGCGCAGGGCCAGGAGTTCTGCCCGCAAACGCCGTTCCTCGCCCTTGTATTCCTTGTAACGTTCGGCGGCTCGGGCCTGCCGGCGCAAATGCGAGAGACGCTTGTCCACTTCTTCCAGCAGATCATCCACCCGGTCGAGATTCTCGCGGGTGTGGGCGAGACGGTTTTCGGTTTCGCGCCGCCGTTCCTTGTAGCGGGATATTCCGGCCGCCTCTTCCAGGAACTCGCGCAGTTCCTCGGGCCTGGACTCCACCAGCCGGCTGATCGTGCCCTGCTCGATGATGGCGTAGCTCCTCGGGCCGAGGCCGGTGCCGAGGAAGACGTCGGTGATGTCGCGGCGCCGGCAGCGGGTGCCGTTGAGGTAATAGTTCGAGACGCCCTCGCGATCCACGCTGCGGCGAATGGCGATCTCGCGCCAGCCGGCGTACTCGCCGCCGAGCCGCCCGGCGCTGTTGTCGAAGGTCATCTCCACCGCCGCGCTCGCGAGCGGCTGGCGCCCGCCCGAGCCGTTGAAGATGACGTCGGCCATCTGCCCGCCGCGGATGTGCTTGGCCGAGCTTTCGCCCATCACCCAGCGCACGGCGTCGATGATGTTGGACTTCCCGGAGCCGTTCGGTCCGGCGACGCCGACGAGCGCGCTCGGGAACTCCACGACCGTGGGGTCCACGAAGGACTTGAAGCCGGCGAGTTTGATCTGCTTGAGCCGCATCGGCGTCGGGGACCTGAACAGCCGTTAGTGTAAATTATTCCTTCCTGCCGCCGCACCCGGATCATGCCGAGTACCCCTTCACGCGATCTCGAAACCTTCCCGAATCCGCAGCCGGAGCGCGATTACACGATCCGCATGGAGATGCCGGAATTCACCTGCCTGTGCCCGCTCACCGGCCAGCCCGATTTCGCGCGGATGCGGCTCGAGTACGTGCCCGATGCGCTCTGCGTGGAGCTTAAAAGCCTGAAACTCTACCTGTGGTCGTTCCGCGACGAGGGCGCCTTCCACGAGGCGGTCACCAACCGCATCGCCGACGATCTCGTCGCCGCGCTGGCGCCGCGCTTCCTGAGGCTCGCCGCAAAATTCAACGTGCGCGGCGGCATTTACACCGATGTCGTCGTCGAACACCGTGCTTCCGGCTGGGAGGCGCCGGCGCCGGTCAAGCTCCCGTGACGGAGAGCTTCGCGGCCGGCTTCTTCGCCGGCGTTCGTGCGCTCGTCGAAGGCCTCGGTCTCCTGACCGAGCCGGGCATGCGCCGCTATGCGATTCTTCCGCTCGTCCTGACCGTCGTCGCCTTCGTCGTCCTGATCGTGCTCGCGGTGTATTTCATGGCAGGCATCATCGGCTGGCTGGACGGCATGCTCCCCGGCTATCTCGTCTGGGCGGCCTGGCTGTTGTGGATTGCGCTCGGCGCCGTCTTTGTCTTCGGTTTCTACTTCTGCTTCATGGTCGTGGTCGGCCTCGTCGGCCTGCCGTTCTTCATGGCGTTGACCAATGCCGTCGAGCGGCGCATGACGGGCCATCTGCCCCAGACCCACCGCGGCATGCTGTACCTCACCTGGATCGGTTTCTGGCGCCAGTTCCCGCGCCTGCTCTATCTGCTCCTGCTGCTCATCGCGGTCTTCATCGTTTCGGTCATCATGGGCTTCATCCCGCTCGTCAACGTATTGATCGCGCCGCTCTGGTTCCTGTTCAGCGCCTGGGTGTTTTCGGTGGTGACGAGCGATTTTCCGCTCGGTGCGCGCGACTACCCCTGGAAGCGCCAGCATGCGCTGATCAAGCAATACCGCGGGCGGGTACTCGGTTTTGGCGTCGCCTGCATGGCCATGGCGATGGTGCCCGTCCTGAACCTGTTTCTCCTCGCCGCGGCTACCGCCGGCACGACTATCGCCTGGGTCGAGGTGCTGGAAGACGGGGGTACCGCCCCGCCCTGACGGGGCCGGCCTTCGGTCCCGTCTTCCCGCGGTCGCGGCACTACTATCCGGGAAAATCGACCTCGTTTGCGAAAACGCGGCAACAGGGCCCTTTTCCACCATGAGTTGCCAATGGCACTCCAATTCAGGACTACCATCGTTCCCGCGCAGAGCCTGCCCCCGCCTTCGCGAGAGCGACGATTTTTGACTTTTTTCGCACAGTAGTGCTAGTACGCCTTCGCGGGAATGACGAATTTCAACTTTTCCCGGGCAGCAGGGGCGGTCGCGGAGCAGGTTTTTACAGGCCTCGGCTTGATATAATGCTTCGCCTCGAACCGCCCCGGCAGGAGTGAGGTCGTGACGAGGACGCAACGCAAAACCGGCGCGAGCCGGACTCGCAAAAAAACCGTGCGCAAGAAGAAGAGCGCAAAAGGAGCCGTATCCCGCAAGAAGACAGCGACCGGAAAAGCAGTGGCCCAAAAAAGGGCCACGGCAAGGAAGGCTTCGGCGAAAGGACGCATCGGCGCGCGCAAGAGACCGGCGGCAAAGAAGGCCGCCGCGACCAGGGGGACGTCGGCGAGTAAGCGCACGGCCGCCAAAAAGACCGGCGCGCGCAAGGCCGCTGCCCGGAAACCATCATCCCGAAAGGTAAACCGAAAGAAAGTGACCACCAAAGAGACCGCGAACAAGCAAAAAACGAGTGCCCGTAAAATCACGCCGCGCAAGGCGGCACCGCGCCGGCGCGCCCGGCGTGTGCGCGTCAACATCGGCGGCATCCCGCCCTACAAGGCAGCGCCCGGCGAGCCTTACATGAGCGATGCCCAGCGGGAGCATTTCATGCGGCTTCTCAATGCCTGGAAGCTGGAACTCATGGAAGAAGTGGATCGTACGGTTCACTACATGCAGGACGAGGCCAGCAATTTCCCCGACCCCAACGATCGTGCGAGCCAGGAATCCGAATTCAGCCTGGAGCTCAGGACGCGCGACCGCGAGCGCAAACTGTTACGCAAGATTGACCAGACAATCGCAAACCTGGAAATGAACGAGTACGGCTGGTGCGAGGCTTGTGGCGCGGAAATCGGCATTCGCCGCCTGGAGGCGCGACCGACCGCGACCCTGTGCATAGACTGCAAGACGCTCGATGAATTGCGCGAGCGCCAGACCGGGCAGTAGACCCAACGACAGCAGTTCTTCGCCCTGTGGGCCATCGGTCTCAGGAGCAACGGCTCGCGCAATTATCCCGGCCGCAGGCCGCCACGGTAATACAGCTCTACAGCGGGAGAACTTGCAGCGGACGACGCAGATGATTTGACGGCGGGCGAAACGGGGGATCCATCAAGCCCCGTCAGGGGGCGGTTCGCGCCGACCCCGAGCGGGCCACTGCACTTCGGATCACTGGTCGCGGCACTCGCGAGTGCGCTTGCCGCTCGCGCGCGGGGCGGGGAATGGCTGCTGCGTATCGATGACGCCGATCGCTCACGCGAAGCGGCGGGCGCGCACGATGCCATTCTCTTCGAGCTTGACGGTCTCGGTTTCGCCTGGGATGGTCGCGTCCGGGATCAGCGCAAACGCGGCTCCCGCTACCGGGAGGCCGTGGATCGGCTCCTCGCCGGCGGCGAGGCTTTTCCCTGCGCCTGCTCGCGGGCGGCCGTCGCCGCGGCGACGAAGGGCGGCGGCATTTACCCCGGTACCTGTCGCGGCGGCATGCCTGTCGGCGGCAGGGCGCGCTCCGTTCGTCTGCGCGCACCCGATCGAATGCTCGAATTCGACGACGCGTGGGCGGGACACGTGCGCCAGAACCTCGCCCGCGACGTGGGGGATTTCATCCTCTGGCGGGCCGACGCAATAGCCTCGTACCACCTTGCCACGGTGCTCGATGACGCCGATACCGGCGTGACTCAGGTCGTGCGCGGCGCAGACCTCCTCGCCTCCACTCCACGCCAGATTTACTTGCAGCGCCTGCTCGCTCTCCCGACACCGGAGTATGCGCATCTCCCGCTGGTGCTCGCCGGCGGGCGCAAACTCGGCAAACAGACCGGTGCGCCCCGGCTCGACATGAAGCAGCCGGCGCGCACGCTGGTCGCCGCACTGGCATTCCTGCGCCAGGCACCTCCTGCCGACTTGGATGGCGCCGGCGTTGACGGGGTCTGGGACTGGGCGCTCGCGCACTGGAACCCCGCCGCATTGCGGGCCGAGCCATGAACGATGTAAACGCCGGCGCTCACGGGCGGATCCTCGAATGGAATTTCCGCCCGGCGCCCGGGCTCGGCAATGCCCATTTGCAGACCATGATCGGCGGCCTGTGGCCCGCTCGCCCGCACCGGAAAATTCTGCGCGAACGCTGGGAGCTCGCCGACGGCGACTTTGTGGACGTGGACTGGTTCGACGCTGACGCTTCCCGGCCTTGGGCGCTCATTCTGCCCGGCGTGGCCGGCAATCTGAACTCGCCCTACGCGGTGCGTCTCCTTCGGCGCCTGACCACGGCCGGTTACCACGCCGGCCTGCTCAACTACCGTGGCATGTCGGGTCGGCCCAACCGCCTCGCGACGGCCTACCATGCAGGCTTCAGTCATGACCTTGACATCGTGGCAAGGCGGCTCGCGGCACGGCACGAGCCGGGGATCGTCGCGGGTTTCTCCATGGGCGGAAGCCTGCTCCTGAAATGGCTGGGCGAGACGGGCCGTGACGCGCCCGTGCGCGCGGCCGCCGCGATATCCGTGCCGTTCCACCTGCTGCCGGCCTCGGTCAAGCTCGGCAGCGGCCGCTGGCGCATCTACGACCGGTACCTGACCGGGTACATGCGGCATTTCGCCCGGCAAAAATTCAAGCGGATTGCCCCGCCCTTCCCGCTCCCGCCGCTCGGACGGCTCAGGACTCTGCACGAGTTCGACGAGCACATCACCGCGCCGCTTCACGGTTTCGCCGGCGCCGACGATTATTATGAACGGACGAGTTGTTTCAATGCGCTGCGCCGTATCGCCGTGCCGACCCTGATCATCAACGCAATGGACGATCCGCTGATCCCGCGTGCAACCCTGCCCGCCGAGCGCGATCTTTCCCCTTGCATCACCCTGGAGCTGTCAGCACACGGGGGTCACGTGGGTTTCCTCAAGCGCAATGGCTTCGGCCTCCCGCGTTTCTCGCTCGCCGATCACCTCTTTGACTTTCTTGCCGACGGTACTGCGGCAAACCTGGCTATGGCTAATCACTCCTTTTTGAACCGGTGCGAACATGACTTCCCGAACGCCTTGCGATCCCGTGAAGCCGGCGACGGCAACCCATCTCATGAATAAGCCCGCAGCGCGGACGCTCGCCGGGAAAACGGTGGTGGTGACGGGCGCAACAAGCGGGATCGGCCTCGAAGTCGCCGTGTTGCTGGCGCGCGCCGGGGCGAACACCGTGATCGTCGGGCGCGATCCGGCGAAGACCGAGGCCGTGCTGGCGGACATCAAGCGGCGCGCCGGCTCGGAAGAGGTGGAGGCGATGCTCTGCGACTTTTCCTTGCAGGCGGCGATCCGGCGCTTCGCGGCCGAGTTCCGCGAACGTCATGCACGCCTCGACGTTCTCGTCAACAATGCCGGAAGCGTTTTCGCAAGCCGCACGCTCACGGAAAAAGGCATCGAGAAAACCTTTGCGGTCAATCACCTGGGAAGCTTTCTCCTGACGAATCTGCTGCTCGATCTGCTGCGGGCAAGCGCGCCCGCGCGGATCGTGACCGTCGCCTCGGTCGCCCACACTCGCGGCGATCTCGACTTCGACGATCTCAATTTCGATCGCGGCTACCGGATCATGCGGGCCTACTCGCGCTCGAAACTCGCCAACGTGCTGTTCACGCGCGCGCTCGCCCGCCGCCTCGAGGGCAGCGGCGTCACCGCGAACGCCGTACACCCGGGCACGGTGGCAACGCATATATGGGACGGCGCCCCAACCTGGATGCGGCCTATTTTCGCCGTGATCAAGCGCCTGTTCATGCTCACTCCAGCGGCCGGTGCCGAACCCGTAGCCTGGCTCGCCGCCAGCCCCGACGTCGAAGGCGACAGCGGCCTCTACTTCGATCGCGAACAACCGAAGGAACCTTCCGAGCCTGCCCGCGATGACGCGCTTGCCGAACGACTGTGGCGAGAAAGCGCCCGCCTCGTCGGCCTTGATGAGGCGAGCCAATCGGCGTAAGAATCGCGAGGCACGACCGCTCTCGCTCCGAGCACCCGCATCGCGGCAACCCGGCCGCGATGCGGGTGTGGTGGACAACTGCGATTACGAAACCCAGGCGCGGATGTTGTCGAAGAGACGCAGCCAAGGGCCGGCTTCGCCCCATTCCGGAGGATGCCAGGAATACTGGACGGTACGAAAGATACGCTCGGGGTGCGGCATGAGTATCAGGACGCGGCCATCGGCGTTGGTAAAGGCGGTCGCCCCGCCCGGCGAGCCGTTCGGGTTGGCCGGATAGCGTTCGGCCGGAACGCCCGGGGCTTCGACGTAGTGCAATGGTACCTGCCCGCCCTTGCGCAATCGATCGAGGTCGCCTTTGTGTTCGAATGCTGCGCGGCCTTCGCCATGGGAAACGACGACGGGTAGCACCGAGCCGGCCATTCCGGCGAAGAAGGGCGACACGGATTCGCCGACCTCCACCAGGCTCAGGCGTGCTTCGAACTGTTCGGAGCGGTTGCGCACGAAGCGCGGCCAGTGATCGCTCCCGGGAATCAGTTCGCCCATTGCGGCGAACATTTGACAACCGTTGCAAAGGCCGAGCGCGAAGCGGTCCGTGCGGGAGAGAAATTCGGCGAATTGCCCGCGCAGGCGAGGATTGAACAAAATGGACTTGGCCCAACCCTGCCCCGCTCCGAGCACGTCGCCGTAGGAAAATCCGCCGGGCGCGGCAATGCCGGAAAATCCATCCAGCGCGCGTGCGCCTGCCGCGAGTTCGCTCATGTGAACGTCCACGGCTTCGAAGCCCGCGCGCATGAAGGCGGCGGCCAGCTCGCGGTGTCCGTTGACGCCCTGCTCCCGCAGGATGGCGACGCGCGGCGCGGTGGCGTTGACGGCCGGCACCGTGCGTTGTGCGGGGTCGAAACTCAGCCGTGTCGCCACGAGCCCGGCGCCGGCCGGTTCGCACTGCGATTCGTATTCTTCGCGCGCGCATTCGGGATCGTCACGCAAGGCGCACAGGCGGTAGCTCACTTCCGACCACTGGCGCATGAGTGCCGGCCAACTCCGTTCGAACAGCGTTGCACCGTTCGCCGTAAATCGCACGCAGTCGCCCGACGATATTTCGCCTAAAAGGTGAATATATTCTTTTAACTTATTGTTTTTAAAAATATCTACCAATCTTTCACGGTCGATGGCTCGTGTCTGGACAACCGCGCCAAGCTCTTCGGCAAACAGGGCGGTAACGGGATCTTCACCCAACTCATCCAGCGCCACTTCGAGCCCGCAATGGCCGGCCAGGGCCATTTCGATCAAGGTGACGGCGAGGCCTCCATCGGAGCGATCGTGATAAGCGAGCAGGAGCCCCGCCGCGGCGAGTTCGCGGATGACGGCGAAGAAACGTTTCAGCCGTTCGGTGTCGTCCACATCGGGCGCGGGACCGTCCTGGCGCATGAACACCTGGGCGAAGGCGCTCCCGCCCAATCGGTTGCGCCCGCCGCCAAGATCGATCAGCCAGAGGTCGGTATCGGGCTCATCGGCGAGCACCGGCGTCAGTGTTTTCCGCGCATCGGCAACCGGTGCGAAGGCGCTGATTGCCACGCTCAACGGGGCGCGTACCTCCACGTCATGCTGGCCCGTGCGCCAGGCAACGCGCATCGAAAGCGAATCCTTGCCGACGGGGATCGCGATCCCGAGCGCCGGACACAATTCAGCGCCTACCGTTTGCACGGCGCGATACAGGTCGCCGTTGTCGGCAGGGTCACCGGCCGCCGCCATCCAGTTGGCCGACAACTTCACATCGCCGAGTCGGGCGATGTCGGCGGCGGCGATGTTGGTCAGGGCCTCGCCCACGGCGAGCCGGGCCGCGGCCGGCGCGTCGGCGATGGCAACGGGCATGCGTTCCCCGATCGCCCTCGCCTCGCCCGCGACGCCCGCGAAATCGGCCAGCGTGACGGCGACGTCGCCAACGGCGACCTGCCAGGGACCGACCAGCGGATCGCGCGCCACCAGTCCGCCCACCGTGCGATCGCCGATGGTAACGAGGAAACGCTTGTCGCCGACCCCGGGCAACCGAAGCACGCGATCGAGCACTTCGGCAACGGTCATGCCGCCTGTCTCGCCCTGCTCCTTCGTTTTTACCGCGCGGCTCACGCCGGCAAGTTCGAGCGGCGGCAAATCGCCGAGCAACACGTGCATCGGCAAATCGACGACGGTGGTGCCGCTGCGACCGTCCTCCACGAGCAGCCGCGTTTCGGCCGTGGCTTTGCCCACCACCGCCCAGGGGCAACGTTCGCGCGTGCACAGCGCGGCAAAGGCGGCTTCGTCTTCCGGCGCGACGGCCAGCACGTAGCGCTCCTGCGCCTCGTTGCACCACAGCGCTGCCGCGCTCATCCCCGCATCGGCGCTCGGCACCCCGGCGAGATCGATGCGGCCGCCCAGACCGGCCCCGTCGAGCAGCTCCGGAATGGCGTTGGAAAGCCCGCCGGCACCGACATCGTGAATGGCCAGCACGGGACTTTTGCCGCCCAGTGCATTGCAAGCCTCGATCACCTCCTGAGCCCGCCGCTGCATCTCGGG
>CAZKOE010000059.1:0-12841 GCA_964554305.1 uncultured Gammaproteobacteria bacterium | reverse complement strand
ACAAAGACGCCCGAATCACCGCTCGCCCGTGCATCTGGCGAAAACGCTCGCGGGTGAGACCCTCGAGCGGGATCGGTGGCCTTTTGCCGAGCACGAGATCGGCGACAATACGCCCGGCACCGCAGCCGAGCGTCCAGCCGAGCGGACCAAGCCCCGTGGCCAACCACAAACCTTCCATGCCGCTCGCACCGAGGATGGGCGGGCCATCCGGCGTAATCGGCCTGAGACAACTCCAGAACCCGAGTTCGTCACTCGATAATGCCGGGTACCATTCGCGCACGACGCGTTCCAGCACGGCTTCGCGCGAGGCGAAATTCCCGTCGCCGAAGCCCACGATATCGGCCATCCCCGCGGCGCGGAAATGCCCGCCGAGACGCGCGCCAACGATGTGCCGTTCGACGTCGACGAAACGGCCGGGGGCCGGCTCATCCGCGGCGACAAGGCTCGTCAGCGTGTAACCGCGCAAGGGGAGAATCGGCAGGCGAATCCGATACCGGCGCAGGAACGGCGCGCTCCAGGCACCGAGCGCAACGACGCAGGCGTCGGCCCGGACGGTCCCGCTGTCGGTCGTGACGCCGGCGCAGGCGTTTCGCGCAACGACGAGCCCCCGTACCGACTCGCCGTAACGGAACGCCACGCCGGCATCGCGCGCGCGCCCGGCCAATCCGATGCAAAAGCGCCTGCAGTCGCCGGTGGCGTCGCCCGGATAATAGAGTGCCCCGACGGGGCGTAGCATCGCATCGGCAAACGCGGGCTCACGCTCGAGAATCTCATGCGTCGAAAGTACTTCCACGTCTCTTGCACGCTCCGCACGCGCTCGCGCAAACGCATGCTCGCTCCGGTATAGCGCAAGTACCCCCCGCGCTTCCAGGGCCACGTCGAGCGCCTGATCGGCAACAAGCTCTTCGAAGGAGCTGCGGTTGTAGCGGGCGAGATTACGGAGCGTCGCGGCGGCGCGGCGATACACCGCCGGGCGCGAAGCCGACAGCGCGCGCAGGTACCAGTCGAGCCGTCCCGGATCACGCGCATGCGCCACGCGTATCGTTCGCGCGGGATCGAAGTGCCGGCCGAAGAAGGAGCGCAACCCCGCAGGGCCGGTCCAGGGAACGCCGGACTGGGTGGAAATATGCCCGCCGTTGGCGTGACTCGTTTCCGACGCCGATTCCGCGCCGCGGTCGATCACCGTGACCTCGGCCCCGCCGGCGGCCAGATACCAGGCCGTCGCGATACCGGCAATCCCCGCGCCCAGAACGACTACGCGCATCGCGCCCGATCAGTATCCGGCGGCCAATCCCGCGGGACGGCGGCGATCATTCGCGCCGGCGAGCACGCCATCCGGGCGCACGACGATCGCCTCGGCCGCGCCCCATTGATGCCGCGTCTTGAAACGGTAACCCATCTTTTCGAGCGCGGCCTTGACCTTCGACGTCAGCGCATGCGGTTCGAGATAAACCACATCCGGCAGCCACTGCTGATGAATGCGCGGCGCGTCCACCGCCTGGGCGACATTCATGCCGCGATCCACCACGTTGATGATGGTCTGCAGCGCCGTGGTGATGATGGTCGAGCCGCCGGGGCTGCCCGTGACCATGAACACCTTGCCGTTCCTGAGCACAATGGTCGGTGTCATCGAGGACAGCGGACGCTTGCCGGGCGCGATCGCGTTCGCCGTCCCCTGCACCAGGCCGAACTGGTTGGGCACGCCGGGTTTCGAGGTGAAATCGTTCATCTCGTTGTTGAGCAGAAAGCCCGTGCCGGGCGCCATGATGCCGGTGCCAAACCAGGAGTTCAACGTGTAGGTTACGGCAACGGCGTTGCCCTTCGCGTCCACGATGGAGTAGTGCGTCGTGTGCTTGCCTTCCGGCGCCACACGCCCGCCATGCACCTGCGAGGAGGGCACGGCGCGGTCGGCGGGGATCTGCGCGCGGATCCAGGCCGCGTGTTTGGCCGAAAGCAGTTTCTCGATCGGATCGTGCACGAAATCCGGATCGCCGAGATCGCTGTTGCGATCGGCGAAGGCGAAACGCATCGCCTCGGCCATGTCGTGCACGGCGGGTACCGAATGAAAGGCATAGCCCGGAAACTTCTTCCAGCCGGAGAGCACGTTCAGAATTTCGCACAATGTGATGCCGCCCGAACTCGGCGGTGCCGCGGACAGGATGGTGTAGCCACGGTAATCGCAGCGGATTGGCTGGAGCCATTCCACGCTGTATTGCTCGAAGTCCTTCATCGTGAACAGGCCGCCGTCGGCCTGGCTCTCCTTGACGATCGCCTCGGCGATCGGGCCGTCGTAAAAGTAGCGATCGCCCTGTTTCGCGATCTCCTCGAGCGTATGCGCGAGCACGGGCTGACGCAATCGCTCGCCGGCGCGCGGGAGATGCCCGTTAATCGTGAACTGCTTGCGCGCGACGGGATGGCGCAGGAGCTTCCCACCACCGGCGGCAAAAATGGCCGCGTCGCCAGGCGCGAGCACAAAACCGTCCTGCGCGAGCCTGATCGCGGGCGCCATCACCTCGGCGCGCGTCATCGTGCCATAACGCTTGAGCGCGGCATCCAGACCCATGACCGTACCGGGCACGCCGACCGCCTTGAAGCTGCGCAGGCTCTCGCGGTGATTCACCTTGCCGTTCGCCTTGAGATACATGCCGGCCGTCGCCGCGAGGGGCGCGCGTTCGCGAAAGTTCAGGAACAGGTTCTTGCCGTTCGCGAGATGCAGCGTCATGAAACCGCCGCCGCCGAGATTCCCGCAGCAGGGATTGACCACCGCCTCCGCGTAACCGACCGCGACCGCTGCGTCCACGGCGTTGCCTCCCTCACGCAGGATTTGTACGCCGGCCTCGGTTGCCAAGCGCTCGGCCGTCACCACCATGGCATGCCGCGCCGTCACCGGAGCGGGCGCAGGCGCAGCGGACGCGGCAAAGCAGCCTGGCCCCGCACACAGCAGCACAACGATGAAGCAGGAAGGGAAAAAGCGGCGACGCATGAGAAATCCGCAAATGAGGGACCTATCAGTTTAACGCCGCCAAGCCGGCACCGAAAATCAGAATGGGAGTTCCACCAGCCGAAACCGGCAACTTTACGCCTCCGAGAAAATGGACACTGCTTCCACTGCCGGGGTTGGGGCGATCATGAAACTCGGTATAGTAACCGGCATCCGAAACGCTTCTTCACGGGTAAAAAGCACCATAGAATCCCGGCAAACGACCAACAAAACCTTATCCGATTTTTGTCCATTGGCTCGCAGCTTCGCTCCGCGCTTCCTTCCCCACGCTCGGCCACCCTCACGCAGTTGCGCTTCGCTTCACTCGCTGTAGCCAGCTCATAGAGGACATCCACCTCCAAGCTCGTGCCCATGCCGGGCGTACAAAAGCGGGGGTAACCGGGCCGTTGGCCGCTCCCGCCAAACCGCTTCGAACACGGCCCTAACCCTCGATGTGATTCCGCCTACGTCCGCCTTTGGGCACCCCGAAGCACGGCCGCGCTAGACGCAAGGCCAAGCAATGCGGCAAGGGCGAGCCAGCCGAGCGTGCCCCCACCGCCTCCGTTGTCGCCTCCACCTCCGCCGTCCGCGACCTTCACCGTTACCGTGGCACTCGTCACATTATTCTTCTGATCCGGATCGTCCGCCGAGGTGATCGCCTGCCCTTGCAGCGTGGCCGTGCCCGCCGAGGTGCCAAACAGAGTAAGCATCAGCCCTACCTGACTTCCCTCCTCAACATTGCCAAGGTCACAACTGAAACCCCCGTCCGTGGCAATCGTACAGCTGCCCTGCTCCGGCGTGACACTCTGAAGCTTGACACCGCCCTGCGCGGAAACATCGAGGGTCACGTCGGTCGCCGTATCCGGCCCTGCGTTGGCGACCGCCATGTGGACGATGCCATTGCTACCTGCGGCGATCGTAGCATCCGACATACGCGGAATGCTTACGTCGGCATGACCGACGATCGTCGTGTTCAGATCAAGCGTGCTCTTATCGGAATCGTTAGGTTCGCGCGCCGCCACCTCGAAGTGGCTGGCGAGCGTTCCAGCCTGCTCGGCCTTGACGGCAATCGTCACCGTCTTGGAAGCGCCTTGGCCAAGCGTGCCGAAGTCGCAAGTCACCGTCTCCGGTTGGTCATCGGTAGCTACTTCTGGCGCCGGCGAAGAGCCCGCCGTCGACACCGTGCAATTCGCATCGCCACTCCCCGTAAGATAGCTCACGGCATCCGGCAATTGATAGGTCAACGTCGTTTTCGTGGCCGCACCGTAATTAGAGGCTATTGTGGCATTGGCAACCACCAAGGTGTAGGTGAGGTTGCCGCCCTTTTCGACCGGGTTGGGACTATCCATGCCAGTCAATACCAAGTTGACGGGTTGCGGATCCCAAGTGACGGTAAGCGGCACAATCAGATTGCCATAGGGCGTGTTGTTGCCAATCCTCAAGTAAGCCCTGGATGTGGTAAACGGCTCGCGACCTGCACCATCGAAGGTGAGCATCACGTTTGCCGACACGCCCGCCTTCACGGTACGCGAGGGCGGCGCAACGGTAAGCCACGGAATTCCGATGCCGTCACATGCATAACCGGACAGCTTTTGAACCTTTTTGCTCACCGTGAACCCGCTTACGATACGCTTGGTAATACCCCCTACAGCGTAGAAGCCATTACCGCCGCAGGAACCCCCTCCGCGGGCCGCAGGTTGCTTCATGTTGGGCAAGGAACTCCAGCTGTTAGTGACCGGATCATAGGCCTCGACCTGATTGGTCGCAACAATTTCCGATCGGTTGACGACGACGAAATTCCCCGCCAACAAGAGCTCATTATTCGCAACAGCATAAAGTGCGCCACCGACACCGCCCTTGACGTTGATGTCGGCGATCGGCGTCCATTGGTTTGATCCCGGATCGTACACGTAGCCGTCGGAGTAGCTTTCACCCGTATCAGGAAACCCGCCCGCGCAGTAGATCTTGCCTTTGATTGTTCCACAACCCAGGAAGGTGTCGGGGTGGGGATAACTCGCGGCCAGCTGCCAGCCGTTAGAAGCCGGATCGTAAACCAGAACGGTCGCGGTACCGGTGCCCGAAGGCGTAGCACCGCCGATGATGTAGAGCTTGCCGTTCAACACGGCGGAGGCCGCCCCATAAGTTGCGATCGGAATAGGCGCGCCCGTGCTCCAGGTGCTGGTTACGGGATCGTAGATATCGAGCTCTGTGACCCCGCTACCGCTGGCGCCCACTCCACCGGCAACGTACAGCTTTCCGTTGATGAATGCCGCTATCGGCGCTTCTCGGCCTACGGGAACGCCGGGAATAGCCGACCATTTCTTCGTATTGGGATCGTACACAAAGGCTGCCGTGGCGCCCGTGCCGACATTATTGAAGCCCGCCACCGAGTAGAGTTTACCGGTCTTGATATCGTAGGCCGCCGCATTATCGCCGATCATGATCGGATAATCGGTAACATTCATCCAGGCCGAAGCGTGCGGAGACTCCTCATACCAAGGCGCTACCCCGCCTGGGCTCGCCTGTTTTCGTCTTGAGCCTTCGCCTTTCCAGGGCCTTCCCGCACCATGCCGTTTGGTATGCACCCGAAGCCAGAACATGCTCTTGTTCGCCCAACCCGATTGCCGCCCACTCAAGCGCACACGACGCACCGGCGTAGCATGAGCCCCAGTCGGGGGCGGCGGCGCGTTGATGGGGAAGACATGAAACATCGCCGTTCCCGTGCCGACATTATTGAGCGCTAAGGCGGCAGTCGCCGAATTGTTAACCATCACGTGCATCGTGAAGGAATCCGGCGTATCCTCGATACGACCCGCCTTTAGCGAGAAGTTCTGCTTCACCACGGCATTGTTGCTCATGTTGATTTGTGCCGTCGCCATCATGTAGTTGGTAGCCGTCGCCGTCAACGTGTGATCGCCGACAGAGGAGAAGAACTCATAGAAGCCGACCGGGAGGTTCGAGTCGGCCGGGTTTTTCACCGTATCGGCGCCCTGACCTTTGTCGTTTACAACATGTGTGCCAACGACACCTGCGCCGGTATTGCCGTCCTTCGCTTGCCCGAACACCAATCCGCCGAGGAGTGGCTGACAGGAACCGATCGCGACATCATCAATCTGGGCGTAATAGTCAAAACCACCCGCGAGATTGTAGTAGCGCCAGCGGAGTTGAAAGCTGCCCGAAACCGGCAGATACGATGCGAGATCCACCTGCGCATCATAGCCCGGCAAATCATATACCCCGCCGTGGGGGGTAGTCCAGCGTGAGATAGTGATCCAGTTATCGCCGTCGTCCTTGCTGATGTCAAGGTCGAGCTCGGCACCGCCACCGTTCAGCACAGGCTGGAAATTAGCCTTGTACCGGAGCATCGCCTCCCCCGTCAACGTGGAGACCGCGATCGGCGGACTCACCAGCGAGGTGTCAAAAGGGTCGCCAAAGTTATTGTAGACGCCGCTATCGGCATCGGCCGCATCGCCGGTGCCGCCAGTGTAATTGCCGTTGTTGTACGGCTCGCCACTGCTGGGCTGCCAGGTCACGTTGCCGTCTATCGGGTTGGTCACTATCCAGCCGTCAGGCGGGAAGCTGGCGCCGTTGAAATCCTGAGTAAAGGGCAAAGTGTAACCTGGCGCCGTGCAGGCGCTCGTTACAGTGAGAACAAAGTTTTTAGTCTGCTCATCCGAGAGCGTCACATCCGCCGATGCCGTGTTGTAACCGTCAAAGGCAGCAGCCGCGTTAAGCGTGTAAGCGGCGCCCTTGGGGAGCTTGACGCTGTATTGACCGGTGGAAGGGTCGGTCCAGACCTCCGCCACCTTGCCATTGTTCTCGGTGGAAACGGAAATTTCCGCGTAAAGCCCGTAGCCATGGCCGGAGCCGTCGGTCACACGTCCGCGTACCTTCACACGTGGCGCGACGTTCAGCGCAAAGTTCTTAGTAATGGTATCGCCATCGGAAATCGTGACATCCGTCGTGGACTTTTTGTAACCGTAGGCGGTGACCGTGACGGTGAAGCTGCCAACCGGCAACAAGCGCGAATACGTGCCGTCACTTTGCGTGGTTACACCGTATTTTTTGCCGGTGTCATTGTCCACGGCGTCTACGATGGCGCCGGCGACCGCCGACCCACTCGCCGCGGCGGTCACGGTGCCTGCGAGCGTGCCCTTCGGACCCTGAATACCGATGTGCGAAATCAGGCTCGTCACATTGAGGCTGCCCCAGCCGGTGGGGTGATCCCAGTTGGTTCCGGCGCAGGAGGGTGAACCGTCCGATAGCTCTCCGTTACAGCCATCGGTAACATCATGGAAATCGCTCGCGTAATTGCCGGCATTGACGTCGCCATAGATCAACGGGCCGGCGTTGCCAAGCCGGTCGCCGTTTCGGGCTATGGCTTGGGCAAATATCCCCGCCAACTGCGGGGCTACAGCGCTCGTACCCGCAGAAACGAACCACTGTCCGCCTTGCATGATCAACATTGGCTTACTGCAACTCGCAGTGAGTGCGACATCGGAGGTCATCCGCTCGTCAATGTCGGCGGGTACACCCGGGCCAGTCTGCCAACCAGGCTTGTCGATGTACTGACTGATGCCGCCGCCGGTCGCCCCCGGCCCATTGCCGAAGCAGTCGGAATCGTTCCACACCACCTCGCTCCCATAATCGCCCGCGAGGTCCGAGACCGTGAGCTGGGTACCATTGGCTGCCGTTACATAGGCGCTGGAAGCGGGATAATCGGCGTTGTTGTTGCCGGGGCCACCATCGGAAGCGCCGGCATCGCCTGCCGCCGCAAACATGGAGATGCCCTGCGCAGCGGCCTGCATGAATATTTGTTCATCGGTCTCGATCGTGCTCTGCCCGGTCCCGGACTCGTACAACCCCCAACTCGTCGTCATCACGTCCGACGTGTTGTCTTCAACCATCTGGTTGTAGGCATCAGTAAAGGTATCAAAACCGGGATCGGCCGCCATATAGACGTTGATCGTTGCCGCCGGCCCCATCGCACCGCTGTATTCGATGTCGAGCCAGGTCTCGCCCTCGCCGCCGGTTCCCGGCGAGCCGTCTATATTGATGACGTTGATCGTGTGATCGGGCAAACCGAAGGCACTCCAGAAATCGGAAAAGTCCGTGCTGCTACCCACGCCCTGACTCTCGGCCGTAATAATCGCGATATTCACGCCTTGGGCCTGCGGTTGGGTGATGTCGGGCACGTTGTAGGCCGTGGCGATCTGCAGCGGACTCAGCTGGGTGAGCGAGGCGGGCGGCGCCTGGCGCGGGTTGAGGCCGTGCGCGTTCATCAGCGGCCGCTGATAAAGATGCGGGTGCATCTGCTGCCCGTGATTGAGCCCGAGAACGTTCACGACCAGCGGCGCGAGCACGCGCGGCAGCTTGGGACTGTCGGTCGTGCTGTAGAAGCGCCGACCATTCAGCTTGTAGTCATTGATCCGGATGCCGAAGGCATGTTCGTAAGCCGCCGCCGTCGCCTCGGTATGGATCAGGATCCGGTTCGCGGAAACGTTCTTGACCTTGATGCCGTGCGCCTTGAGGAATTTCACCACCTGTGCCACACTGGCCTTGCTCGGACCGTACAACTCGGTGAATTGACGAGGGGTTAACCATTGCCGATATACCGCACTGTGCGGATTCTGAACCTGCTGGAGGAAGCTCTTGAGCTTCGCCTCATTACGCAGCTTCAGCCCAATCGTGAGTCTGATTGTGGACTTGGGCGCATGCGGCCCAAGCTTGCTTGCCCGCGAGAGCAGCTGCAAATTGCTTTGCGGCGCCATTTTTACCATCGGGCTCGGTTGGCCCGCCTTGCGGGCCAGCTCGATGCCGTGCGCCGTGAGGCCTGCGGGTTTGTGATGCGCCGCCGCGGCCGACTGACCGGGGGCAGCGGAGGATACCGGCACAAAGGGCGCGCCGACGATAACTGTCAACGCAAGGAAACCGATTGCGACGAGAAGCAATTTCCGATTCATGACTTACGACTCCTATGATGGAACGGTTGATGCACGCCGGCAATATATGGCCTGCGTGCCAAGTACACTTACTAAATCTACATTATTCATGCCACTCGCCTTATGGCTGTCACACGTTGAGTAAAAGCACGACGGTACATGTATGGCAGCTACAGTATCTTTTCGGAGAGATGAAAGTCAATAGATTTGATGGCAAAATTAGGAAATGACATATATTGCCATTGCGGAAACACCCTCGATTGACCGTTCTTCTCCATCTTTCTTGATGCGAAAA
The DNA here is from genome assembly GCA_964554305.1 of uncultured Gammaproteobacteria bacterium. Taxonomy (GTDB): domain Bacteria; phylum Pseudomonadota; class Gammaproteobacteria; order JAKDMP01; family JAKDMP01; genus JAKDMP01. The sequence continues at coordinate 3,624 of CAZKOE010000059.1, read as the reverse complement.
GGTATGTAGGGCAAAGGGACAAGACGCCTCCTCCTCTGCCGCTACGATGCCCCCGTTCAGGCTCGGAAAAGCCCTATAACTCAAGGCGAAATCCGTACGAGCCGTCCCAACTGCAGGAATAGTCCAGTCTCAGCTTCATGACGCTCGCCGCCACAACGCGTAGAAGCAGCTTCAACCGTGACCAAGGAGGCAAGAATCGCGACCGAAACGCCCCTACGGGGGGAGCGTCATACCAGCAATGGAGGGCCGATTCGGACACCTCTGGAACAGAAACACCCTCTAAAATTGACGCATTTTCTCCGGTTCACTTTCCGCACCAGCCAAACCGGAAAGCCGCAGTGCAGCGAGCCAGCCGAACTGGAAACGGGTCTGAGCACCCATGTTTTCCATCTGTTCATTGATGCGCCGATAATGCGTACGCAACGAAAGTCCCAACTCGTGGGCGATCTTTTTGTCATTGAGGCCGGCGGCCAACAACGAAAACAGAGCTTGGGCGTCCTCAGGTAAGCGAGAATCAGAAGCTGCGATTTCAGGCTCGCCCGAGGGAGTGAAAGACAGAGGCGAGGCCCGATCCCACAACACCTCAAACAGAGCGTAGAGCGCGTCCACCAATGCAGAAGAACGAACCAACAGTACCACGCTATTCGGCCGGTCCAAATGCAAAGGAATAAATGCGACACGGCGATCAGCCAACACCATCTTGAACGGCAGATGCGAGACAACCCTGACTTCCTCTCCCGCCTTCATATCCTCCAAGGCGCCCTGAATAGCACCGGGCAAAGCCAAAAACTCCGCGTTCGCGATGCTTCGGTAGCGTACGCCTTTAGCCTGGGTTTCCCTCTGAATCCACTTATCTTCTTCTCGCTCTTTTTTTTCATTCATTTTTGTAACAAATATCGGCGGACGCATCAAAGCAATAATCTCGTGTTGCGCAGAACGCAGCATCTGATTGAAGGTCTGCCGCGAGGCTTCGAGATTCGTGACCAATTCAACTATCTGTTCCCCTTCGTCGCGTCGTTGCGCCGCCGTTTGCTCCTGCAACACCTCGATTGCGGCCTCTGCTTGTTGCAGAGATTCCTGGTGCCTGTGTATCAACGCCTTGAGTGCAATATCAGCCGCGACAGGAATATAGCGTCTGGGTTTTTCCGGCGAATGCGTTGTAAGTCCCTTGTCTTCAATACTGCCTAACAGACGTTGGACCTTGTTCGGCGTCATCTCTACCGCTCGAGAAACTTCCTGCGCGGTCGCGCCTGAATGTGCGAGTAGCCAGCGATAAACCTTTTCTTCCGCTTCGCTGATGCCCAACACTTCAAATGAACGACCCGGGATTCCATTCGAAGACATAGAAATTTTGTGCGGTTCGATGAAGATCAAGGATAGCGCATGACGACCGATTCCGCAATGGATTCCTTTGCGCCAGAGATCGCGGTTGATTGGCGGTGGCCGTAGAAAAGCCCATGAGGCGGGCAGGCCAAGGGTACAGGCGCGCATTTCGCCGATATGGGTCCACGGCAACGCGCGGCGGCTGGAAGATACACGCGCTGACCACCGATGCGGACTCAAGGGTTTGCTCGGTACGCTGACGCGCTCCCGTGTAGATAAAGCAATCCGTCAATGCGCCCCCACGCCCGGATAGTCGACGGCAAGATCGAGGAGCCGGCACCCGCCATGGGAAAGCGTGCCGATTACGACGAAAGGTACGTTGACGTTGGCGCCGGGAAAACGGGTCACTACGGTATGGAATTCGCCGTTTTCGCCGCCCGGGTCGAGGTCGAGTTCGCGCAAAGCATCCAGGGCGCCCATGTCCAGTTCGCGTCCCAGCCACTCGGCGCCGAGCAGGTCTTCACGCGCCGCGACAATGATCGCACGGCCGCCGGTCTCGATGAACTCCGCAGCGAGTGCAGCCGTGGATTCGGCCCACAGGGGTTCGACGGCCGCGAGCCCGGCCCGGCTGCACAGACTTTCCGCCCACTGCCGGTGCGAATCGGGAAACACATCGCCAAAAATGACGTGCGTGATGCGCCACGCGGCGGCACGCCTCAGCAAGTCTTCGAACTGCGATTCGTAATTCGACCACGCCGCGGTGACGCTCAGTAGCGGCAGGCCGAGCGCCCGCGCCTGCGCTGCAATGACTTCCGGGCGCAGGCCGTGCGAACGGGTGCGTGAACCGTCATCCGTGAAAACCGTCAGCAACCCGGCGATTTCAAATCGCTCGCACGCCCGATGTAGCGCGAGCGCACAATCCTTGCCGCCGCTCCACGAAACGGCGGCGCGCGGCTTCGTCATCCGCGGCCCGCCACCGCACGGAGCGGCGGCGCTTCCCGGCGCAGCAGACGATTGCGCAGGCTCCATTCCGTTCCGGCTTCCACGTCGGCGAGAAAACGCACCTCGCCCGCCACCCGCACCGCGATCGCGACGCCGTCGCGATACAGCACGCGATTGCCGGCGTGCGCCGCGACGCGCTCGCCCTCCGGCACCACGCCGACGAGGTTCAGCGGATCGGCGGCGGAGATCGAAATCAATTCCTCCGCCGCTGGCCGCTTGCGCGCCTCGCGGAGCGCGCCGACCGCCTCGGGCAGCGCGTATTGCTCGCCGCCGAAGCCCGCGACGAAACGGCCACCGCGGATTTCGCCGCGTGCCTCCAGGCGCCGGTAAACGCGATTGAGCTCGCGCCAGGGCGGCAGCATGGCCTCCCGCGCAAGCAGGGCGCGGAACACGACGCCGTAGCGCGCGAGCAGGCTCCGCGCCAGGGGGTCGAGCGCATCCGTTGCGGCTTGGTTCTCGGCATCGAAGCGAACCGCTGGCGAGTGCACAAGCGACCAGCGCCCGGCGAGATCGAAACCGCCGAGCGGAATCCGCCGCGCGCCGCGACCCACGCGCCGCGGACGCAGCAGCGTGCGCAGGCCCGCGAAGCTGTCCGCCGTCACGAGGCCGCGGGCGACCAGTTCCGACAGCGCAGCCTCGGCCTGGCTGCGCAAAAGCCCGGTCGCGTCCAGCAGATCGGCAAAGAAGGAGGCGCCGTGCTGCCGCAAGGCGTCGAGAACGCGCCGCGCGGCATCGTTCGGGATCGCCGCGACTTCCGGCTGACCGGCCGCAAGATCGCGCCAGGTCGCGCGGTGCGCGCGCGGCATGAGCGCGATCGGCGTCGTCCTGAGCGCCGCCGCCCCGCGCCGCGCGGCTGCTGCGAGCCGCATCCAGGTCACGGCGCCGCTCGCGCAGAGTTGATCGAGCATGGCCGGCGCGTAATCGCCGATCCGGGCCGGCAGCACGTCCCACTCCCAGGCCGCGGCGGCGACCGGAAAGCCTTCCAGTTGTTCGATTACCCCGGCGAGCGCGTTGATGCCTTCGCCGCGCTCGCTCCCGAGTCTCTGCCAGCGGAACAGGAAGCGCATGAAGTCGCTCGCGCTCACGGGCTCGATTTCCTCGCGCAGCCGTTTCAGCGTATAGCGATGGATGCGCGCAAGCAGGCGCCGGTCGCAGTACTCGTCTTCCTTCGCGCCCGGCGTGAAGCGGCCGCGCAGGACGAAGCCTTCGGCTTCGAGAGCGACGAGCGCGACGTCCGCCTCCGTCTGCGCCACGCCGAGCGAGTCGGCGAGCGCCCGCGCCGTCACCGGGCCGAGCGCT
>CAZKOE010000058.1:0-12891 GCA_964554305.1 uncultured Gammaproteobacteria bacterium | reverse complement strand
TGAATGAAAGGAGAAAATTGATGCCGGACAAAGCCGAATTTGCCGAAAAACATTGCGAAGCCTGCGAAGGCGGCGTCGCGCCCCTTACCCGCGAAGAAGCGGAGAAATATCTGAAGCAACTCGCCCCCGAATGGACACTCGCCGACGACGCGAAATCCATTCATCGCGATTTCAGCTTCAAGGGCTTCAACAAGACCATGGGCTTCACCAACGCGATCGCCTGGATCGCCAATCGCGAAGGCCATCATCCCGACCTAGAAGTCGGCTACGGCCACTGCCACGTCCACTACACGACGCACGCGATCGGCGGTCTCTCCGAAAACGACTTCATCTGCGCCGTCAAAGTGGACGCTCTCTTGGATTAAATACTCCACGCATATCTCCTTGCTGTCGATCAACTTGCATGCTAAATTCACGATTGCTCTGCTCAACTAGGGAGGCCAATGATGAAAGTGTCCACATTACTTACCGCCGTCTTGACGGTCGCGGTCATTTCATTGATATACGCACCAACGTCAGCATTTGCTCGGCCCAACGAGTCCACTTCACTACATAGGCTTCAACCTATAAAAGCAGACCATACCACACCTTTCTTATCTCGCCCAATAGACGATCCGCTACCACTCCATAACTCACTGATTTCCAACGTATGGGCTTCATCCCCTGAAACAGGAGCCTACTCTTTGCCTCAGTTGTATCCGGGGCTGGCCTATGAAGCAGGCTTTGAACCCAAAGGCCCTGTTGCGGCCGATCTCAATGGGGACGGATACAAGGATTTGGTGGTAGCCCAAGGCTACGTTGGCGTATTAATCAATAACGGCGACGGAACCTTTCAACCGGAACAGGTTTACAGCAGCCAAGATAATTCTTTATTTCATGCTGCATATATTGTTGTTGCCGACGTAAACAATGATAGCATTCCCGATTTGGTGGTAGGGAAGCATACCGCAGGTGCTGACGGCTTCACCATCTTCATAGGTAACGGGGATGGCACTTTCCAAGCGGGCATCACACGACAGCCGAATTTTTCAGTCGAATTCGTGACCGCAGGAGACTTCAATCACGACGGAAACATAGATTTAGCAACAACGTCAGACGCCGGTATGATAGGTTCGGTACTCATATTCTTTGGAAACGGAGATGGTACTTTTCAGTCACATGAGCATTATGATTTAAGCGTTCACACGCGTCGATTGATTCTGTGCGACCTTAACGGCGATGGTAATTCCGATATAGTTTACAAGGGATGGGAGGGCTGGCAGTTTGGTGTCTTGCTCGGAAATTCAGATGGAAGTTTTCAGCCGGAGATGGTTTACCCTAGTAGCAAATTCATTGCCACCCTGAATGTGTTCGACGCAAACGAAGATTCGGTACCAGATGTTGTCACGATTGACGTAAAAACAGATCCGCAGACAGGCCATTCAACCCAATACTTAGGTATTTCAGCGGGAAACGGAGATGGTAGCTTTCAAACCGTCTTGTTAACGCCCCTCGCAGGCACGTTGGCCGCGACCATGTATACACCATACTTGATGAAACACGCGGACATGAACGGCGATGGAATCGCCGATATCGTTGTTGCTTCTAGATACAATCTGGTTTTGACAAATATTACTGGGTGATGGTAATCGGAAGTTTCACGCTGGAGAAATGTACTCACTGGACCAAATAGGTTCATACAATTCATTAACAATCGCTGACATCAATAATGATGGGTATTTGGACTTGGCAGGAACCGCCGGTTTCAGCGACGCGGTTTTCGACCTTCTGGGAAATGGAGATGGTACATTACGAGCACCAACGGCATATAGAACGAACGGTGAACCAGGGCCACTTGCCGTGGGCGATCTTAACCACGATGGCAAGCCCGATATCGTTACGACTCAAGATGCAACTCAAACCTTGGGCGTGCTAATTAATAACGGCACCGGAGAATTTTCACCTGAACAAAATTATTCAATAGACATGAATGGAGCATGGGGGGTTGCGGTCGCCGATTTCAACAATGATGACAACAACGATGTCGCCGTCGGAGCATCTTCGCCGCTACGTGCTTTTGGTCAGTCCTCGCTCGCTATTTTATATGGAAATGGCGACGAAACGTTAAATCCTCCCAAATACTATGACCTTCCGCAAAACGCAACAAACATCGCAGCGGGTGATCTGAACGGCGATGGCAAAGCAGATCTAGTCATAGCATCAGAAACCTCCATGGTTGTCTTGCTTGGCAACGGAGACGGTACTTTTCAGAATGAAAATACGTATGGACCAGTCAACAACCCCTACGATATCGCCATTGCCGACTTTAACAATGATGGGACACCCGACATTTCCGTAAACAACTACGGCAGCAACACTGTTACTGTATTTCTGGGGAATGGAGACGGCACATTTGCGCAGGGAGAATCTTATCCCATAGGAACAAAAACTTGGGGCATTGCTACGGGCGACCTGAACCATGATGGTTATGTCGATATCGTCACCACAAACGCGGGCTGCGACACCCAAGGACAACTTGGTGGATTTGATGTGTTACTCGGCAATGGAGATGGCAGCTTTCAACCGGCATCCTGCTATTCCGGCCCCATAGTTCCAACAGGTATTGCCGTTGCAGATGTCAATGGCGACCAAAACCCGGATGTAATAATATTGAACACTTGGTACGCGAACAATCCGGGAGGAGGTACAGTCAGCGAATACCCCTTTGATAGTGTAGGAGTTTACATTGGAAAGGGAGACGGGACTTTTAAACCCCAGCAAGTATATATTACCGACGATACACCGGGCGGACTGGCCGTTGCAGACATCAACAACGATGCTTGGCCTGACCTCCTTATCACAAATTTTCACAGTAAGGACGTCAATGTCATACCGCACCTAAACCCACCACCCACGATAACGACCACGCAATTTAATGCATTGAGTGGCAAAACCCTCAATGGAGAACTGAAGGGGGACGACCATTTTGGCTTGCAGTTGAATTTTAAACTCGGAAGTAACCCCAAACATGGAACTGCCAATATTTCACCCACCGGTCAGTTTTCCTACACATCCGACGACGGATTCGAGGGCAATGACAGCTTTATTGCTTCCGTCAGTAACGAACATGCGTCAAGTCAAAGCAAAGTACATATCACTGTATCGAATAAACCGCCCTCTCCAGAAATCAGTACCCCCGGAAACATGACTATTCAGGAATCTGTGAATGGAAACAAGACGCAAGGAGGGCCAGAATCATTTACCGTTGATGGAACCGGAACTCTCACAGTTAGTGCCAGTAGTAATAATGCAAAGTTAATTCCCTCGGGTAACATCGTAGTTTCACCTCGGACTGGTGCGGCTGGAAAACGCCAAATTACGGTTTATCCAGCTGCAGGGGAAAGCGGAAACGCCGAGCTGATGCTTACCGTCAAAGATACTTATGGACAAAATGAAAGCACCAGTTTCAGGGTAAAGGTGCTTGCTGCACAATCCAATCCGCCGCCGCCCAACCCACCGCCAGACAAGGGAAGCAGTGGCGGCGGCTCTTTCGCCACATTGGGACTCTGGCTATTGATGTGCTTAACTTTTTTGCGCATCGTGCACCGTCGGTTCCAGATGAACTCAAGGCGCCGGTTAGACTTTAATGCTTCGCAAAAGTCAGGAAATTGACTCAATGAAGTCGGAAGATCAGCGGAGGCTTAGAAAGTCTTTCACTGGCAGGAACCGAAAGATTATGAGAATATGCTAGCACGAAAACTCACCAATATTCATATGAACGAAGCTTTGGGCTCATTGTAAGTGGAGCTTCAGGAGCCACTGGGGTGGAATCCAATATCGGTTCTCGTAATTTTCCGTATCGGACATTCCGAATCTTGATGTAGCCTTCTTGAAGGCACTCACATCCTCGGGATTCACGACTCCGATTTGCACCAGCGGGGGATGCACCGCCGTCACAGTCCAGTGCTGCCCGGGAAATTCGCTCTGGGTGATGCACTCGGGATAATTGCCGATGGTTCTCTGTAATTCCTGCATTTTCCCAAGATTCTGTTCTTCGATGGCTCGCGCCAACGTGTTGCGGGATTGACAACCGTAGCCCATCTTCGTGAGCATCACCTCGTCGCCTATCCGAAGTGGGTGGCCCGCACTATCCTTCACCGGCGCCTGGCTGGTTGTCCGTGTACTTGAGGTACCTGGAGTTCCAGAATGAGCCGGTCGGCTCGGGCCGCAACCCGCCAGCAGTCCCGCAGCACACAACACCCCTAAAACCGTCAAGTGATTGAGCTTCATTTCCACCCCGCGATTCGCTTCAATATATTGCGTCAGGGAACGGCCACCTCAACGCCTAAATCGGGCGCGCCGGCCAATTGCGTGTCACGAGTCACAAGTGTGGCATTGAGCAGCCTCGCCAAGACGACATAGGCGGCATCGTAGGCCGTCAGATTTTTGCGCAGCGACCAGATTCCCGCGAGCAGGTTCGCGTGACGGTATTTTCGAATCCGCAAAGCTTGTATCGAGTGCGGCAATCCGGCCTTTCGACCGACGGGGATCAATCCGGTTCGATCGAGCTTTCGCAACGCATGCAACACCTCGATATCTATCAACTCCGGTGCCGTGAGCACGGTATCCGGCGCCCTGAGCAGGGCTTCAATCGGCTGCGGACAAAAGCGGGCGAGAAGGTCAACAACAACCGATGCATCCACAACCAGAATACGGCTCATGCGGCATCGCGTTCAGCTCGAATGATTGCGGCGGAGGACTCATTCATCGCGAAGGGTTCGGCCGCCTCGAGCTGCGCCTTGAGTTCCGCCTCCGAGGGGACGGATGCCATCGCGACCAGCTCCTCGCGAATCAAGTCGCTAAGGCTTTTACCTGCCAAGGCGGCCCGCGCCTTGAGGGTGTGATGCACCGATTCCGGTACATTGCGTATCTGGACCATGACCGACATGCTTTGAACTCCATTTCATGCTGTACACATTATACCATGTGCATAGACATACATTCGGCTGTTAGACATGCGATTTGGCGAGGTCGGGGAGGTCGCCGGCGGTGCCGAGGGCGACGCGGATGGCGTGGCGCTTGGCGGGCAACGCCAGATCGAAGAGTTTCATCCCGGCGCCGCGCAAGCCGCGCGCGGGCGCAGAGTCGAAACCGAACAGTTGCTTGAAGCCGGTCAGCGCCGTCTGCATGGCGAGGTTTTCGCCGTGGCGCCAGCGCTCGTAGCGGCGGAGCATCAGATAGTCGTCCACATCGCGGCCGGCACGTTTGGCGTCGGTGACGACCTCGGCGAGCGCGGCGGCGTCGAGAAGACCGAGATTCATGCCCTGACCGGCCAGCGGATGGACCACGTGCGCGGCATCGCCCGCGAGCACGACGCGCGGGGCGACGTAGCTTTCGGCGTGCAGTTTGAGCAGCGAAAACGAGGCCCGCTCGCTCGCGAGCCTGAGTCTGCCGAGTGCCTGTTCGCTCGCATCGGCAACGGCGTTGCCGAAGGCCGCCTCGTCGAGCGCGAGAACGTGTTCCGCTTCCTCCGGCGTGGTAGACCAGACGACGGAGATCCGTCCGTCTTCGAGCGGCAGGAGCGCAAGCGGGCCATTCGGGCGAAAGACTTGTCGCGCCGTCGCGCCGTGCGGCTTCTCGGGCGCCAGATGCGCGACCACCGCCTTCTGGCCGTAGGGCGACTCCTCGCTTTCGATACCCGCGAGCGTACGCACGCGCGAGCGCGCACCGTCGGCACCGACGACGACCAACGCGGTCACCCGCCGACCGCTTGCGAGCACGAGTTCAGCGGCGTCTTCGCCGACGTTCAGACGCTCGAGTTTTTCCGGGCAGTGCCAGACGATGCCGGGTGCCGCGCGCACGCGTTCGGCGAGCATTGATGCGAGCAGATTACCTTCGACGATGTGACCGAGATCCGGCTCGTCCACGTCGGCGGCGTTAAAGCGCACGCGGCCACCGCCGTTTGCCTCCCAAACTTCCATTGCGACGTAGGCGCAGGCGCGGGCCGCGGCAATGCGATCCCAGGCGTCGAGACGCACGAGAATGTTTTGCGAGGCGCGCGAAAGCGCGTACACGCGCAGGTCCATCTTCGACTCCGCCCACGGCGCCGGCGCGTTGGCCTCGATGATCGCGGTGGAAACGCCGGCGCGTGCGAGCGCCAGAGCGAGCACGCTCCCGACCGGCCCGGCGCCTACGATGGCGACTTCGACGTTGGGGCCGATCACCCGCGCTCCCCGGGTAACGCCTGCAATGATCCGCAGGCATGCCGTCTTCGGTAGCGGGGGACTCGGGACTCGGGACTCGGGACTCGATCGAGATCGCGAGCCTGCCCCGCACCCTCTTCGAGGTGCGGGGCAAGCTCGCTCCCACTTGCAGAAATCACAAGCGGGCTCCGCGGACGAGAGCGGGAAGTGGGCGGGCGTGAAGGCCCATGCCCTGGCGCGCGCATTGGCGGGCGAGCGGCCGGAACACTTCGGAGGCGAGAAATGCCGATGAGCGGACGCAGGAGACGAGTGGCGTGCGCCCATCACCGATTCTCCGTGCGAGGCCGGTAAATGCTTGCGTACGCGCCTGATCGCGGCGGCGCGCACGCGTATAGGCTTCGAGCGCGACGGCAGCGCCGGGATCGCCCTTCGAGTCGGCGATGCACTCGGCAAGCACAGCGATGTCGCGCACGCTGAGGTTGAAGCCTTGCGCCGCCACCGGATGCAGACTGTGGGCGGCGTTGCCGATCACTACCGCGCGTTCGGCAGTCTGCCGGTGGGCGCGGGTTGCCACGAGCGGGAAGCGCTTCAACGGCGCGGCGGGTGCGAGCGTTCCTAAACGCCTGCCCACAGCATCGGAGACGCGGTCGAAAAAGGCTTCGGGCGAGAGCGCCGCGAATTCTTCCGCGCGCGTGTCGGGCAGCGTCCACACGATACCGACATTCTCCCCGGCGCGTGGCAGGATCGCGAGCATGCCGTCACGAGTGAACCGTTCGAAGGCGACGCCGGATTGAGGGTGCGTGGCGCGCGCGGTCGTCACCCAGGCTGTGGCTTTGTAGCGACGTTCGCGCGCGCGGATGCCGAGCGCGCCACGCAACTTCGATGCCGCACCGTCGGCAATAACGAGAAGTCGCGTCGGGAGCGTTCGCAATTCCTCGCCAACCCGGACGCCGATTTCGCGGGTGTTTCCGGCGAGCCGGGCAGTCTCGACTGCGCCTGGACTGAGACGCTCGACTCCCGCGGCGGATGCGGCCTGCGTAATGGATTCGAGCAGGGACTCCGCCGGAACAACCTGGCCCAACGCAGGCACGTTCATTTCGCGGGCGGTGAGGCGCATTTGCCCCCAGCGGCCGGCCTCAGAAACATGCACCGTCGTGATCGGTGTCGCCTCGGCGGCGAGCGTTGACCAGAGACCGAGCGCCTCGAACACGCGCACGCTCGCGTAAGAAAGCGAGATGCTCCGCCCGTCGTCGCCCGGCTTGCGCGGCGGGGCGGCGCACGCTTCGACAAGCACCACATCGAGGCCCAGGCGGGCAAGTGCAAGCGCGGCGAGGCTTCCGGCCAGCGCGCCGCCGGCAATCACCGCGTCGCGCGGCGCGGCGTTCATGCCGCCTGCATCCAGGCCTCGACCTCGTCGGGTTCCTTGGCGAGCGCGCCGGTCAGCACCTCGGGATCGCCGCGGGTTACGAGAATGTCGTCCTCGATGCGAACGCCGATGTTCCACCATTTCTTCGCGACGCCCTTGGTGCCGGGCGCGATATAAATACCGGGCTCGACGGTCAGCGTCATGCCGGGTTCGAGTTCGCGCCACTCGCCGCCGACCTTGTAGTCGCCGACATCGTGCACATCGAGCCCCAGCCAATGGCCGGCACGATGCATGTAAAACTTCTGATAGGCGCCTTCCTTGATGAGCTTCGCCGGCGTGCCTTTCAGGAGCCCAAGCCTGACGAGACCGCGTGTTATCACTCGCACCGTTTCCTCATGCGGCTCGTCGAAACGGTTGCCGGCCCGGCACTTCTCGATCGCCGCCTTCTGCGCCGCAAGCACCACCGCGTAAATCGCGCGTTGCTCGGGCGTGAATTTGCCGCTCACGGGGAAGGTGCGGGTGATATCGGCAGCGTAGTAGCCGTCCTCGCAGGCCGCATCAATGAGGACGAGATCGCCGTCCTCCATGCGCCGGGCATTCTCCATGTAGTGCAGGATGCAACTGTTCGGGCCGGAGCCGACGATCGAGCCATAGGCCTCGTGGTTGCCGCAGCGCTTGAAATGGCCGATCAGCTCCGCTTCGAGCTCGTACTCCCAGGCGCCGGCGCGCGCACGGCGCATCGCGCGCCGATGCGCCTCCACCGAAATGCGGGCGGCGCGCTTCATCGCGGTGATCTCGGCACGACTCTTGTACAGACGCAGATCGTGCAGCAAATGATCCAGCGCGATGACCTCAGCAGGCGTGCGTGCGCCCGCGCGCCCGCCCGCGCGCAACCGGTTCAACCAGCCGATCACGCGTCTGTCGAATTCCGGGAAAACGCCCATCGTGTAGCACAGGCTTCCCGCGGGTTCGATCAGCCCCGGGAGAATCTCGTCCATGTCCTCGATCGGGAAGGCATCGTCCGCCCCGTAGTCGCGCACCGCCCCCTCGGGCCCGGCGCGATGACCGATCCAGGCCTCCTGGGCCGGATCGCGATCGCGGCAGAAAAGAATATACTCGCCTCCCTTGCGCCCCGGCGCAAGCACGGCGACGGCGTCGGGCTCGTTGAAGCCGGTGAGATACCAGAAGTCGCTGTCCTGGCGAAACGGGTAGTCGATGTCGCGGTTGCGCGCCTTCATGCGCGCCGAAGGAACGATCGCCACCGCTCCCTTGCCCATCATGCGCATCAACTGGCGGCGGCGACGCCTGAATTCCTGTTGCTTCATGCTTGCGCTCTCAAAAGAATCGACAGGCCCCATTTTGCCACGTAAGGCCAATAAAAGCGCGCTTCACGCGAGGGTACGATAAAAGTAGACGGCCGCGAAACGAAGATACTCGAGAAGCTCACCATAGGCCCGTTCTTCCGCACCTGCTGCCTTTCCGCCCTCCAGCGCAGCGCCGCGGGAAAGCGTCTCGAGATCGCCCAGCATTCCCTCACCCTCCGTGCCAACCCCGGCCAGGCGCTCGCCCGCCTGCCCGAGTCCGGAAAGGAAGCCGCGCAGAAAGACGGCCAAAAGCTCGACTCTTGTGGCGAGCGACAAGTTCGCGGCGGAAAGCATGGGCGGCAGATCGAGGCGGCCGGCACGCAACCCGTCGCGGCTGGCAACGGCGAATGCATGTCTTTCTTTCGCCGCCGAGCCGGCCGCCGCCGGCACCAGTCCCTCCGCCGCACACACGTCTTCCCGGGCGGCCAGTGCGCCAAGGATCATGCCGCGGTCTTCGGCCACACGCAGACGTTCATCGCGACGTTTATCGGGCAATGCAGGCAATCAACCCAAGGGGGCCACCAGTGTAGGATAAAAAAGTCCCGGATACAGAAGCACGCTTGCTCGTGATTGCCGCCGGGTAGCCACCGCCAGAGCCGGCAGGGTACCGGCGTTCACGCACACCCCGAGTCCAACCTGGCAGAGTATTGCTATACTCTGCCTTTGCCTATATCATTAAAGCTATGGACGCCGAACTTCCCAAATCACTCGAGGACGAACTCACCGCGCTGGAAGGCGAAGTGCAGCGCCTCGCCCGGGTCGTGAAGGGCCTGCGCGAGGAAAAGCGGATGCTCAGCGAACGGCTGAACAGCGTGAACAGCGAACGTGCGCAGCTCCTCAACAAGAATGCCGTGGTGCAAAACCGCGTGGAAACGATGATTGCGCGGCTCAAGGGCATGGAGCAGGCGTGAGCGGGGCTCGGCGATGAATACCGGTACCGAACAGGTCAAGGTCCGCATCCTCGACCACGATTACCAGGTCGCCTGCCCGCCCGAAGAGCGCGAGGCGCTCCTCAAGGCAGCCGATTACCTGTCGCGCAACATGGCCGAGGTACGCGACTCGGGGCGCGTGGTCGGCATGGACCGGATCGCCGTGATGGTCGCGCTCAATCTTGCGCACCAGTACCTCGGCGCCGAGGCGGCCCGCACGGAACTCAGCGAAGCGACGACCCGGCGCATCGCGAAACTGCGCCTCTCGCTCGCGACCGCCGACGGCGAGGACGCCGACTGATTTTCAAAGGGCTTTTTCAAGGGGCTTGCACAAATTCGCAAAACGCGCGAAGATGGAACTGCATCCTCTGCGGCGTGCGAAGCCGGTGCAAGCCCTTCGGACCTATCACACAGCTTGGGAGCCTGACTGTCGCGTACCGTGAGCAAGTCCGCGCCACGGCAGCGGAAAGCCTGAAGGCGCGATGTCCGCTCCCCCTTGAACCTTTGGTTCAAGGGTAACCGCCGGAAACGGCGCAGGCGGAGGATGCCACCTATTTCCACCCCGGTTCGAAACTCGCTGACCGGACTGAGACGAGCGCTTCGCGATCGCCGCGCGAGCCTCTCACTCGACCAGGTGGCTCGCGCCAGCGCCGCCGCAACGGAGTGGCTCGTCCGCATTCCGGAATTCATGCAGGCGCAGCGTATCGCCGGCTACGCGGCGGTACGGGGAGAAACCGACCCGCGAGCCGCACTCGAGGTAGCGGAGGCGAACGGCAAGGCGATCTACCTTCCACGCGTCACCGCGAACAAGGGTCTCGACTTCGAACCCTGGCATCCCGATGCAACCATGCGCAACAACCGCTTCGGTATCCCCGAACCCGAACCGGGCGGCGCGGGCGTTGCCGCCGATACGCTCGATTTCGTCATCGTCCCGCTCGTCGCCTTCGACGCGACGGGCACCCGAATTGGAAACGGCGCGGGTTATTACGATCGCGCATTCGCCTTCCGGCGCACACCCGGGCAACCCCTGCTCGCCGGTTTCGCCTACGCATTCCAGGAATGCCCGCGGCTGCCAAGAGCCGAATGGGACGTCCCCCTCGACCTGGCCGTTACCGAGCGCGGTGTGCAACGATTCTCCCCCGAGGGTGCGTCATGAATTACTGGCTGATGAAGTCCGAACCGGATGTGTTCGGCATCGAGGATCTTGTGCGCGCGCCGGACTCGCGCACACTCTGGGACGGGGTAAGAAACTACCAGGCACGGAACTATCTGCGCGCGATGCACCGCGGCGATCAGGCCTTTTTCTACCATTCCAACTGCGCCGAGCCCGGGATCGCGGGTATCATGCGTGTCGTTTCCGGAGCCATACCCGACCCCACGCAATTCGACCCCGATGATCCCCATTACGATCCCAAAAGCACCCGGGAGACGCCGCGCTGGAGCGCCGTGGAAGTGAAATTCGACGAACGTTTCACGGCGCCCGTGCTCCTGAAACGGATGCGCGAGGAAAGGAAGCTCGCCGACCTCGCCATACTTCGCCGCGGCAATCGGCTGTCGGTAACGCCGATCACGAATGTGCAATGGAAGTACATTGTTGAACTCGCGCATGCACATGCACAAAAATAATTTCGCAAAAAAACCACAAAAAGTCACAAAAATCAAAAAAACCGTCTATACTTTCTGTGACCCGTTCACACATGGAGATGTTTCTAATGGCAACACGCAAGACAGGACGACGAAAGAAGACGGCGACCCGTCGCAAGAAGACGGCCGCCAAACGCAAGACGACTGCACGCACCCGCGCTGTACGTCGCAAAGTAGTCGCCAAGAAGCGCGCGGCTACACGGCGCAAGAAAACCGGCACCCGCAAAAAGAAAGCGGGTACGCGGCGCAAGAAGACCGGCACCCGCAAAAAGAAAGCGGGCACGCGACGCAAGAAGACCGGCACCCGCAAAAAGAAAGCGGGCACACGGCGCAAAAAGACCGGCACCCGTAAAAAGAAGACGGGTACGCGACGCAAGAAGGCGGGTACCCGCAAAAAGAAGGCGGGTACGCGGCGCAAGAAGACCGGCACCCGCAAAAAGAAAACGGGCACACGGCGCAAGAAGACCGGCGTCCGCAGGAAGAAAACTTCCACTCGCCGGAAGAAAACCGCCCGCCGGAGCTGAGCCGACGACGGGCAAGGAAGGCACGCGCCGCACCGGCGCGTGCCTTTTCTTTAAGGGATCGCGGGAGCTGCAGGGCCCCGGCGATATCGGAGAAATCGCGGATCCATGAACGAGGAAGCGGCAAAACAGCGAGCGGCCGAGGCGGCGATCGAATACATCCGGGGCCGGGAAGTCATCGGCGTGGGAACCGGAACCACGGTCGCGCACTTCATCGGCTTGCTCGCGGCACACAAGGGGAGTCTCGACGGCGCGGTAGCGAGTTCGGAAAACACCGCCAAACGCTTGCACGCCGCAGGCATTCGCGTGCTCGAGTTGAACGCCACGGGCCCGCTTCCCGTTTATATCGACGGTGCAGACGAGGCAACCCGCCACGGCGAACTCGTCAAGGGCGGCGGCGGGGCGCTGACGCGGGAAAAAATCATCGCGGCCGCGAGCAGCCGCTTCGTATGCATGATCCATCGCGCCAAGCTCGTGGACGTGCTTGGTGCATTCAGCCTGCCCCTCGAGGTTATCCCCATGGCTCGAAGCTACGTCGCGCGCGAACTCAAAAAGCGCGGCGGCACCCCCGTCTGGCGCGAGGATTTCGTGACCGACAACGGCAACCAGATTCTCGACGTGAAGGGCTTCGACATCGTGGATCCGCGAACACTGGAAACGGAATTGAACCAGATTGCAGGCGTCGTCACCGTCGGCCTGTTCGCGCATCGACGTGCCGACGTGCTCCTTGTCGGCGACGAGACGAACGTACAAACCTTAACCCCCTCGTAGCCGGGAGCGCCGGCATCTTGCCGGCAGAAGAGCCGGCTGGAAGCCGGCGCTCCCCCCCCACCCCCCAACCCCCACCCCCCGCCAAAAAGCGGTTCACATTTACAAAAATCCCCC
>CAZKOE010000057.1:7780-13039 GCA_964554305.1 uncultured Gammaproteobacteria bacterium | reverse complement strand
AGGTCGAGGGCAGGCGGGTTTTCGCGGTTCGGGAGCGTCAGATGTTTTTTGTGCTGGAAGAATTTTCGGAAGCCATGATCGAGCCGCTGTTGGCTTTGAAGCCGCGGGAAGTGATCGCACTGGATTCGGTGTTCCGCGATTCCGACGAGTTGAAGACGAACTTTGCACTGCAATGTCGTGATGCAGACGTGAAATTTACCTGCGTTTGAGCATCAATGTCATTCTCGTTTGCCGTCGCCCAAGCCGTCATTCCGGACGCGCGTAAGTGCGATCCGGAATCCAGTAGGGGAAAGGAATCCCGGCCGGTGGTCGGGAGGCATTATTTCACTGGATTCCCGCTTGCGCGGGAACGACGGGAGAGACGCGGGAATGACGAAGGGAAGCGCGGAAATGACGGTTGGAAATGATAGCGGAGAACCTGAAGTAATGGACGAAAGATGAAGCTGAAGTTCGACGCCAATCAAGATTACCAACTCGATGCCGTGCGTTCGGTCGTGGATCTGTTCGATGGCCAGCCGGGGCCGGAGTCGGGGATATCGGCGACCGAGTACGACAGCCTCGGCAGCCTGCGGCTGACGGAAATCGGAGTCGCGAACAATCCGTTGCTGACGCAGGCGCAATGGTTGAAAAACGTGCAGGCAGTACAGCGAGCGAACGGCTTGCCCGAATCGGAGCGCCTGGAATGGCTGCGGCTCGCCGACGGAACGGAGCTGACTGGGTTTCCGAACTTTACCGTCGAAATGGAGACGGGCACGGGGAAGACGTATGTCTATCTGCGCAGCATTCACGAGTTGCATCGCACCTACGGGTTCAAGAAGTTTGTGATCGTGGTGCCGTCGGTTGCCATCCGCGAGGGCGTGTTGAAGTCGCTTCAGATTACGAAAGAGCATTTTCAGACGCTGTATGGCTTCGAGCGGGTCGAGTTCTCGGTGTACGACTCCAGCCGCGTGGCGCAACTCCGGAACTTTGCCCTCTCGAATGCCTTGCAGATTCTCGTCATCAACATTGATGCCTTTGCCAAGGATTCGGACGAATCCTCCAGTGCCCGCCGGCGCGGCAACGTCATCAACCAGCGCCGGGAGACGGGCTTCAAGCCTATCGAATTCATTCAGGCCGTGAAGCCGATCGTGATCCTGGACGAGCCGCAGAATCTGGAGACGGACAAGCGCAAGCGGGCGCTCGACCGTCTCAATCCGGCTTGCACGCTGCGCTACTCGGCGACGCACCGGAACACTTACAACCTGGTCTATAGCCTGGATCCGGTGCGGGCCTATCAGTTGGGGCTGGTCAAGCAGATCAGCGTGGATTCGGTGGTGGATCTCGGGAGCGTCAACCAGGCGTTCGTGGAGGTGGAGAGTTTCCGTACTGGGGCGCGCTCGATTTCGGCCAAGGCAACGATCTGGGTGAACCAGGCCCAGGGGCCGAAAAAGAAGCGGGTGACCTTGCGCAACGGCGACGATCTGTTTGCGCTCTCGAACGAGCGGGAGATCTACCGCGACGGGTTTATCGTCAACGAAATAGATGCGGAGGAGGGTTTTGTGCGCTTCGCCAACGACGTGAGCGTGCGGATCGGGGTGCCGCATGGCGTACTCGGCGAGGCGATACTGCGCCAGCAGATCGAGGCGACGGTGCGCCGTCACTTCGAGAAGGCGCGCCGGCTCGAACCGCAGGGCATCAAGGTGTTGTCCGTTTTCTTTCTGGATCGGGTTGCGAGCTACCGGGTGTACAACCCGGACGGCAGCACGACGCTGGGACCGTTCGGGCGGTGGTTCGAGGAGATTTACGAGCGTTATCGGTGGAAGCCCGAGTTTTCGGGTCTCTACGATTGGGACAAGGAGGTCGTCCACAATGGTTATTTTGCGCGGGACAAGAAGGCCGTATCTCCGTACGGCGAGACGGATTACCGCACCAAGGCCGACGCCGAGGGTGGCACCTTCGAGTTGATCATGCGCGACAAGGAGCGCCTGCTGGACCCCGCCGAGCCCCTGCGCTTCATCTTCAGCCATTCCGCGTTGCGCGAGGGCTGGGACAACCCGAACGTGTTCCAGATCTGCACGCTGGCCGAAACCCGTTCGGAGATGAAAAAACGCCAGGAGATCGGGCGCGGTTTGCGGCTTTGCGTGAATCGGGAAGGCGAGCGCGTTTTCGATCGGGCGGTCAACCGCTTGACCGTGGTCGCCAACGAAACCTACGAGGACTTTGCGCTCCAGCTTCAGACCGAGATGGAGCAGGATGGCGTTGCCTTCAAGAAGGAGCTGGTCAAGAACGAGCGCAAGAAAGTTACCGTGCGCTTGCGCAAGGGCTACGAGGCGGACCGGAATTTTCTGGCGTTGTGGGAACGCATCCGTCAGCGCACCCG
The DNA here is from genome assembly GCA_964554305.1 of uncultured Gammaproteobacteria bacterium. Taxonomy (GTDB): domain Bacteria; phylum Pseudomonadota; class Gammaproteobacteria; order JAKDMP01; family JAKDMP01; genus JAKDMP01. The sequence continues at coordinate 10,680 of CAZKOE010000057.1, read as the reverse complement.
TTACCGGGTCCGCTACGAGACGGGCGAGCTTGTGCGGCGGGCCGCCGATACCATCCGTGAGAAGATGCCGACCGTCGAGCGGCCCAGGATTTCGGTCACGCGGGCAGACATTGACATTACGGCCGGCGGCGTTACGCCGGGACTGGCCGGTCATCGCGTCGAGGAGGCCGAAGTCCGGTTCGTCATACCCGACCTGATTGGGCGCGTGCAGGATCAGACGGGGTTGTCAAGGTCCACGGTGGCCAACATCCTGCTCGAAGCCGGGCGTCTGGGCGAGGCCTTGAAGAACCCGCAAGCCTACCTCGATCATGTGGTGGACCTGGTTAATTCGGTCAAGCGTCAGATGCTGGTGGACGGCGTCGAGTATCTGAAGGTGGACGGCTCGGTGTACGAGATGCGGCGTTTCGAGGCGGACGATCTGAAGGAGTGGTTCGAATCTAATCTGTTTGAAGTCGGCAATCCCGGGAAGACCCTGTTTACGCATATTGTCATAGACTCGGATTCCGGCCCGGAGCGAAAATTCGCCGAGGACTGTGACGCCAATGACGACGTGCTTTTCTACATCAAGCTACCGCGCTGGTTCACGATTGAGACGCCCGTCGGCGAGTACGTTCCCGACTGGGCGCTTGCTTATCGGAACGACAAAGTGCTTTATTTCGTCGCCGAGACCAAGGGGCAAGCCGCGGCGTCGGATGCTTCAGGCGCCTTGCTACGACCGCTGGAGCAACTCAAGATAGATTGCGGGCGGCGGCACTTCCGGAACTTCGAGAAAGTGCAGTTCAAGGTCGTCAACAAGCTGGACGAGTTGATCACCTGATTGAGCGCTCGACAATCATGATTGCGTCATTCCGGGGCTTCCGCAGGGAGAACCTGGAACCTTGTTTCAATTGGTGCATTGCCACGATTCGGCAAGATTCCGGATCGCCGCTACGCGGCGTCCGCAATGACGGATGACCTTGGCGAGCGTTCCGTGACGGTCAGGGGCTTTTGCGGGTGTCGGGGTTGCGGCCAGCGGTGCTGCGGGTCATGGCCCAGAGGCCGCCGTAGATGATGAAGACCGGCCACCAGAAGCTCCAGTTGACGCTGAAAAACAGGAACAGCGAGATGGTGACGATGATGGCGGCGAAGGTCAGAAAATGCAGGACGTTGGCGTCGAAACCGCCCTTCTTGCGCCAGGCCTGAAGCGCCTGGCCGAGCGGGCCGATGGCGCCGATCAGGATGAACAACGCCCACCAGTTGTTGAGGTACAGGAAGGGTAGGCGCACGTTGAAGTTGTAGAGCAGGAAGCCGACGCCGATCAGGACGATGACGATGCCGACTGTCACGCTGGAGGGGCTCCACTCTCTTTCCGACCAGGGTCTGCGGGGCGCGGTCATGTTGGGTTGCCGGCGGGACTTCGGCCTATTGTGCGGGTTGGCGAGGCAATTTGCAAGCGAAAAATTTCTGCCGGCTCTCCGTTTATCGTTTCGCGACAAAAGGGCGATGCGATTTCTTTTTTCCGGAGAAATGCCCGCGACGCTTCGCTTGTGCGGCCCGCCTGTTTCTGGTGAGAGAGGACTGTCAAGAGGCGGAAGGTCGGCTTTCAGGCTTTTGTTCCGAGTTCGCGATGCTTGAGGAGGACACGGCGGTGGTTGTGGTCGAGTCGGCCCGCGATGCGTTCGGCGACGTAGACGGAGCGGTGGCGCCCGCCGGTGCAGCCGATGGCGACGGTCAGATAGCTGCGGTTGCTCGTGCGGTAGGCGGGGATCCACGCATTAAGAAAATCGAGAATGCTCGAGAGCATGTCGCCGACGGTTGTGTCGTTTTCGAGAAATTCGATGACGCCCGCGTCGAGGCCGGTCTGGTTGCGCAGCGCAGCCTCCCAGTACGGGTTCGGCAGGCAGCGCACGTCGAACACGAGGTCGGCGTCGGCGGGAATGCCGTTCCTGTAGGAGAAGGATTCCACGGTCAGTGTCATGGGGTGGCCGGATGCCGGCGCCACGCGTTCACGAATCAGCTCACGCAGTTCGTGGACGCCGGTCCGGGTCGTGTCGAGGCGGATGTCGGCGAGTTGCGCCAGCGGTTCGAGCGCGCGGCGTTCGGCGGTGATGGAGGCGATGAGATCGCGGTTGTTGCCGGAGAAGGGATGGCGCCTGCGCGTTTCGTTGTAGCGCTTGACGAGCACTGCTTCGTTAGCGCGCAGGTACGCGACGACGCAGCCGTGCGCCGAGGCGCGCCAGGCCTGGATGTGCGCGGTCAGTTTCGCGAACTCGCCCGGCGAGCTGCGCGGGTCAATGCCGATGGCAAGATGCGCGTAGCGGGGCGCGCCGCTCGAAAGTGTGGTCTTCACGACGTTTTCGATCGAGGGGATCGGCAGGTTGTCTATGGTGTGAAAGCCGAGGTCTTCGAGCATGTTGAGCGCGACGGATTTCCCGGAGCCCGAAAGCCCCGCGAGCAGGACGAACTTGACGTCGCCCGGCGCAGGTTCCGCTTTACTCATTGTGCGCAGCCTTCGGGCGGACCAGGGTTTCCTGGGCGGAGACTGCGCGCCAGGCGCCGCCCTGCCGGGTAAAGACATCGGTAAAGCGGATTTTCCAGCGTCGGTTTTTGATGGCGACGAGGTTCAGGCCGTTCACAAAGGCGGTGTCGCCGTACACCCGGACGTCGAGGTCTTTCAGTTGCTGAGAACTGGAAGCGGGCGCCGCCGGCCGGGCGAGGGCATCGGCGCGGTTGCGGATTTCGCCGCGCCAGGACACGTCGACAAAGTCGGGGGCGAGGATTTTTGCAAGCGCCGCCTTGTCGCCCGTCGCGATCGCATGGATCCAGCGATGCTCCACGCCGATCAGCGCCTGCGAGTCCGCCGTGGCGGGGGGGGGCGGGGGGGGGCCCCCCCCCCCCCCACCACAACACAAGGTTAAAAA